>JBDTYQ010000059.1:0-22478 GCA_040005515.1 bacterium | reverse complement strand
CCGGCATCGAGAAGACCGTTGATTACCAACTTGAGTCTGCGTCAGCGCTGATCAGATCACATAAAGTAGATGACTTTGAAATCGAGCAACACGACGAATACATCTGGAGGAAGTTGGCGGCCGCCTCCCTAACGAACGGTCGACAGCATGAGTTAGCGGGGAGAACGCAGGTGAAGCCGTCAGACGTTGCTCCTTTCATAGGGAGCCTGTGGAAGACGCTTCCCGACGCCCCTTCGTCACTTCACTGGCAAGCGGGAATCGCCGATGGTCGCGTCGCGTTTATCGGACCAGCTGCTGCCGCGATCAAAGAAGCCTTAGCCAATGGTCAAAAAAACAATGGCAGCCGCCAACTTATGAATCGCATCCGGGAGCAACTGGATCCGCTAGGCGTTTTTCAGATTCGAGCACACGGCGATGATGATGACCTGGCTCGCCAACGCACACCTCGATTTAGCCCGGTGTGAATGAAACAAGGAGATTCGCGTCGGGAGTAGGACGGCGGCTCATTACTCAAGAAAGGACTTTTTCAAATGCCCAACTCATTATTTAAGTTTCGCGCGCGCACCGTGACCGCGCTTACCGTGCTGGTGTTGTTTCTTTCTTCGATGACGCCGGTTACAAGTCTGCTCTGGAAGCCCACGGCGCTTGCTGCTTCTCGGGAGCCGGTGCGCGCGCGACACGGCATCGTTGCCTCCACCAATCAAGTCGCTTCGCAAGTCGGCGTGGACGTCATGAAGCGCGGGGGCAATGCCGTCGACGCCGCAGTCGCGATTGCGTTTGCGCTCGCAGTTACATACCCGGCTGCCGGCAATCTCGGTGGCGGCGGCTTCATGATGATTCGGCTCCGCAATGGCAAGACGACGGCGATCGATTATCGCGAAATGGCCCCGGCCGCGGCGAACCGCAATGTGTATCTCGACAAAGACGGAAATCTGCTTAAGGGTGAAGGGTCTTCCACCGTTGGTTATCGAGCTTCGGGCGTCCCGGGCACGGTCGCCGGTTTGGAACTAGCGCTGAAGAAGTACGGCTCGGGCAAACTTACATGGGCCCAACTCGTTGAACCCGCCCGTCGCCTGGCCAGCGAAGGCTTCCCTATTGGTCACGGTCTGGCCAGCTCGCTTAACGGCAATAAATATCTCGCCACCTATCCCGAAACCAGCAGAATCTTTTTGCGTAACGGAGATTACTTTAATGATGGAGAGGTGCTGCGCCAGCCCGAGTTGGCTGCGACATTAACTCGCCTGCAACGGGTGGGAGCTGCGGAGTTCTACCAGGGACAAACCGCGAGGCTGATTGCCGCCGATATGCAACGCCACAACGGTTTGATCACGATGGATGACATGCGTGCTTACGTCGCCAAAGAACGCGAGCCGCTGCACGGTTCGTATCGCGGTTACGAGGTGATCTCGATGCCGCCTCCATCTTCGGGTGGCGCTGTGCTGCTGGAGATGCTGAACATTCTGGAAGGCTTCGATCTGCGCAAGTACGATTGGTCGTCCTCAGAAAGAGAACATCTCACGGCGGAAGCAATGCGACGAGCGTTTGCTGATCGCGCCGAGTATATGGGCGATACAGACTTTGTGAAGGTGCCAATCGCGGGATTAATCGATAAAGAGTATGCCGGGAATCTGCGCAAGACAATTCAGCTGGACCGTGCCTCTTCAAGCACCGAAGTGCACGCCGGTCGTCCAACTGGTTATGAGTCTGCAGAAACAACCCACTTCACCGTCGTCGATGCCGAAGGCAACGCGGTAGCAAACACCTACACCTTGAACGATTGGTTCGGTTCCGGTGTCGTTGCCAAAGGCACTGGGATTGTCATGAACAATGAGATGGATGACTTTGCCGCCAAGCCCGGCACGGCGAATCTCTACGGCTTGATCCAGGGCGAGCGCAATGCAGTTGCCGCGCGCAAACGTCCGCTCTCAGCGATGACTCCGACGTTCGTCTTGCGAAAGGACGGCAGCCTTTGGTTTACGACCGGTACACCGGGGGGCCCAACGATCATCAATACGGTGCTGCAGGTGATCATGAATGTGATTGATTACGACATGAACATTCAACAGGCCATCGATGCGCCACGCATTCACCATCAGTGGTTGCCGGATGAACTCGTTTACGAACCCTACGGTTTGTCAGGTGATACACAGAAGGCGCTGCTCGCGCGCGGTCACAAGTTTGCCAAGCCTCGCTATCTTGGCGATGCGCAGGGAATAATGATCGAAGAGAAGACAGGGATGCGCCTGGGCGCAACCGATCCGCGACGCAGTGATGGGCTCGCGGTGGGATATTGATCGAAAGACGTGTAGCTATTGACTGGCTAAACTGATTTCAGAGAGAATCTCCGGCAGTTACAAAGTTTATCGTAGTGGTCGAGGTAACACGTTCCAATGACCCTTGATCAGACTGTAGCCAAGCAACCGCGTAAGGAACATCCTTATCGCGCCTACAAGCGTCAGCAGGAGATCATCTCGCGACGAAAGATCTACCGCACCACAGCTTTCTATTCTTCCTATTCGATAATCCTGCTGGCTCTTGCGATGCGCTCGCATCACTTCCTCCGAGCGACCGCCTTTATTCCCTTCGGCGTAATGTTTTGGATGCTAACGGAATACTTTTCCCATCGCTTTGTGCTGCACCGACATTGGAAAGTCTCACAGCGGCGGTACAAAAGGTTCTGGACGCGCGTTGCAAATAAGTATCTCGACCCGACGCACTTCGGGCACCACGAAAAACCGTTTGACGGGGAACACATGAGCGGTCGCGTGCGCGATCTTTTGCCCCTTTTTTTCCTCGGAGTGCCGTTAAGTATTGTACTTTTTCCACCGTACACGGCTTCAATCGTTGTGGCCTTTGCTTTCCAATCCTACATCGCCGAAGAATGGATCCATCACGCGACGCATTTTTGCAACTTTCGCGATCCGTACTTTCGCTACATGAAAAAACATCACCTCTATCACCACACCTCTCAGGGCATGACAAGAGGTTTTGGTACCAGCAGCGGGCTGCTCGACTATATTTTCATGACTCGGTATCCGGTCAACGTGCGCCAACGGCTTTACCGTGGCGGCAAACCCTACGCAGCAAATCGAAGCGAACACCCAATCACTCAACCTCAATCAAGGTGAAAAATGACGTGGCCTGGCTACGCCCTTGTTACCGGCGCTTCACGCGGCTTAGGTCGGTGTTTTGCACGCACCCTCGCAGCACGCAAACAAGACCTCGTGCTCGTGGCGCGTTCCGAAGATAAGCTGCAAGCCCTGGCGCGCGAGCTTCGAACAGCTCACGGCATCAAGGTGGAAGTCGTTCCGATTGATCTGGCACAGACGGGCGCCGGGAAGAAACTGGCCGCTGAGCTAACACACCGCGAGCTTCCGATTAAGGTCCTCGTAAATAACGCCGGTTTCGGTGAACACGGAAGGTTCGTTCAGCTTTCGCTTGAGCGCCAGTTGCAGGCGATCATCTTGCACAACGCAACCGTTGTCGAACTCACACATTGCCTGGTGCCGGCGATGATTGAGCACAAACAGGGTGGCATCATCACCGTTTCTTCCATAGCTGGATTTCAGCCAATCCCTTTTGCAGCGGTCTATTCAGCATCGAAGGCATTTCTCACCACCTTCTCGCTCGCACTGGAAGCTGAACTGGCGCGCTTCGGCGTGCGAGTGGTGACCGTTTGTCCGGGCAGGCTTCGGGTTGCTCAAGAGGATGCCGAGAGCAGCGGCGAACGAAAGAAGTTTCCCGGCGGCGAACAGAGCCATGAATATGTCGTGGGTGAGGCAATGCGAGCCTTTGATCGCAGTGGAGGACTAGTGATCCCCGGAGCGACCAACAAATTTGCGGCGTTTGCCGAGCGTTTCATTCCACGCAGCAAAGTGGCTCGGCTCGTAAAAAAGATATCCAAGGCTCCGAGTGAGCCGGCTTAGGTTAGATTCGGAAGGAGAAGCGTGACGGCATCGAACAGGAATGAGGGGCCCCTAAGCGACTTCTAGTGACCCGGCAGTCAGCCCTTTCCAGCAGCATTGCTTGGGGCATCTTGATCTCAGCAGTAGTAGTTGGACTTCTCTTTGTAGGTTACAGGGCAAAACTTTCAATCAACCCCGTTGAGTACGAAGGCCGAATAGTCGATAAGTGGGCTGGCTATAGTCATTCAGATCAAGGCTCGTTTCCTTACTTCAGACTTTTAGTTGAAACCGATCGCGTAGAGAAGATAACTGTCGCAATGATTCAGGAAAACTATGAGCGCGCAAAGGTCGGCACGCGGATCAAGAAAACTCAAAAAGGAATTGAATTGACGCGCGGAAACGACCCGAACTGATGCTATCCTGTTTCAGCTTCAATCCAGGATAAAACGCGAACTTGCGTTTGCGCGGTTCACAAAAAACTGCTTTGGCCATTACTGAACTCACCGACGCGCTCGCCGTCGAACACAAGATCCTTGCCTGCGTGCATTGCGGACTCTGTCTCGAAGCGTGTCCCACCTACACACTCACCGGTAACGAGAACGACAGTCCTCGTGGTCGCATCTACCTGATGCGAGCAGTCGTGGAAGGCAAGCTCGCTGGAAACTCCGCTACATTTCAAACCCACATCGATCGCTGTCTCGGCTGCCGCGCGTGCGAGCCGGTCTGTCCTGCGGGAGTTGAGTACGGGCAATTGCTTGAGGTCAGCCGTGAGAGTTTATTTAAGCCCGATGTCCCACGCGGCGTGAGCTATCGCTTGCTGCGTCTCGCGCTGCGCCACGTCTGGTTACATCCGGCCCGGCTCAGGTTCGCTTTCTCCTCCGCCCGCCTCATGAGAGATCTCGGGATGGCAAAACCGTTGCGGATGTTGGTGGGCACTCTCTCCAGTCGCATGCAGTTTGGCCTCGCGCTGTTGGAGAGTTCCGCACCCCAGTTGGACGTTGATGCACCGACCGCTGCCTCACCGGAGGCAGAAGCTGGCGCCTCGTCGCGGAGCAACGGCACAAATTTGTTCACCGGCTGCGTCACTGCCGGTTTATTCGCGCGCGTGAATGAGGCGACCAGACGTGTGCTGCGGGTGAATGGATATTCCGTTCGATCACCGAAGGGGCAGGTTTGTTGCGGCGCTCTTCATGCGCACGCAGGGGATCTCGAGGGCGCGCGCATACTGGCACGACAGAACATCCAGGCCTTCGAGGCGGCGGGCAATGACCCGATTATTACCAACGCCGGCGGCTGTGGCGCAATGCTCGTTTCCTATGGTCACTTGTTCGCCGGTGATCCAAGCTTCGCCACTCGCGCCAAGAAATTCGGCGCGCGCGTGCGCGATATCAGTCAGCAGCTTGAAGGGCTCGAAATCAAGAAGGGTGCTCCCTTGGCAGCGACTCCCGTTACTTACGACGCTTCCTGCCACCTCCTGAACGGACAGCATGCCGCCGAAGCGCCACTCAAACTCTTGCGCGCCATCCCCGATCTCAACATTGTTCCGCTCGAAGGCGCTGAAAGATGCTGCGGCGGCGCCGGTGTCTATAACTTACTCGAACCCGCGATGTCAGCCGGGGTGTTAGAAGAAAAGCTTCGTCATGTACGAGAGACGGGAGCCGAAATTCTGGCCACCGGCAACGGCGGTTGCCAGATGCAGATCGGCGCCGGTGCCCGACTCTCCGGTTTGGATCTAAAAGTTTGCCACCCGATAGAACTCCTGGATGAGTCGTATCGGTTAGGTGGATTGTACTAGGATTGCGGAGTGACGGTTGCCGAACGCGATTGCCGATTGCCGATTTTCGATTGGTGGTACTGCGGAGCTAGTTGAGGTCCAGAAGGAAATATTATCCAACAGTAGGGCAATGGTTAAGAGGTCAGTGACTACCAAACCTATGTTCCAATCAGCAATCACCAATCGCCAATCACCAATCCGAAAGCAACTCGCGTTCGCCGGCGCACTCCTCATATCTGTCGGAATGTTAACTGGAGTGTGGGCGGCGGTGGCATTGACGGGACAGGTGAAGGTCGGAATTCCACACCTCGCACTCGCCGCGCACCTCAACGGATTGTTTGGCGGCTTGTGGTTACTGACAGTCGCTTGGTCGTTCGAGTTTCTGCACTATTCCGATAAAGGACTGCGGCGACTGGCAATTGGATTCGGGATTTCAGCGTGGTCAAACTGGCTGGTGACTCTGATCGCCTCGTTCCTCGGTGTCACCGGCCTCACATATACCGGCGACCGCGCAAACGACGTAATTGCGTTTCTGCTGCAAGCGCTCGTCGTCCTTCCAACCTTTGTCGCCTGCGCGTTTTGGGTGTGGGGCTTCCGCAAAAAACAATGAGTCTGCTTTGTAGATTCGGGACAGTATTCATTCTCATCTTCCTTGCAGCGACGAGTGTAATCGCGCAGGAAAGCGATGGAAGGCCGAACCTCCAGCAGGCGCGTGACTACTACGCAACTGCCCAAGAGCAGGAGCGTGAGGGCAACTGGACCGAGGCGGAAAAGACCTGGCGTGCAGCCCTGCACCTCGTCCCGGATGACGCCCGGGCCTGGACCAACCTGGGTGTGACGCTCAATCGTCAGAACAGGAGTAACGAAGCGCTCGAAGCGTGGAACAAAGCAATCGCTCTCGACCCTCAACTTGCCGGTGCGCATTTCAACATCGGCCTGACGCTGGTTAGAAATGGAAACTTCGCGGATGCGGTCCCGTCGCTGCGGCGCGCCCTGGCAATCGACCCGGAGAATGATGCCGCGCGACGCGCCCTGGCGGTGGCGCTGATTGGAATGGAGCGCTTTGCGGAGGCCACCCGCGAGCTTGCTCAATTGCTGGTGCACACTCCGCGCGATGCAGGGCTCCTGGAAATGGCAGCGCAGAGTCTGATGCAACAGTATCGCTATGCCGAAGCCGTGGTGATATTGCGCAGACGAGTCGAGCTTCCGGACGCCACGAGCAGTCTGTGGGCTCAATACGGCGACGCCCTAGATGGAGCCGCGCGCACACCGGAAGCTGCCGAGGCTTATCGCAAGGCTATGGAAGTCGACCCGGAGTCAACGCTGATCCGTTACGGACTCGGCTATCTCTACTGGAAGCTTTATCGCTATGACGATGCTGAGCGTGAGTTGCTCGAGGTTCTGCGACGCGATGCCAAAGAGCCGCGCGCCGCGTTCACGCTCGGCGACCTCTATCTAACGAAGGGTGATGCCCGGCGTGCTCTACCCCTGTTGGAAATGGCCGCCGCCGCGTATCCGAATGAATTTGATACCAGGTTTGCGTTGGGCCGCGCGCTTCTACTGACGGGCAATTCAAAACCCGGAATTGAAGAATTGCATGCGGCGGTCAAGCTTGATGATTCTATCGCAGACGGTCATTTCCAACTCGGCCGCGCTCTAGTGCAGGGTGGGTTTAAAGAGGAAGGCAAACAAGAACTGGAAAAAGCGCGAGACCTGAACAATCAAAAGCGCGCAGCGGAAGGTGAACGCTTCCGCAAGAGACTACCGGAATAGCAAGACCGCAAGGCGCAAATCGACTAATAACGCATCAGGCCTGGAATGCCACGCGGCCACCAATAATCGTCATACGCACATTTCCCCCGGCGTCCAGAGCCACGAGATCAGCTCGCTTCCCTTCCTCGATTGACCCGCAGTCCTGATCAATTCCCAGGAGCCGTGCCGGATTCGTAGAGGCCATCGTGGCAGCCTCGATCTCAGAGGCGCCAACGGAAAGCATCATGCGCACGGCCTCACTCATTGTGATTACCGAGCCTGCGATTGCGCCGCGCGAATTCCGCGTGCGACCGGCTTCAACAGTTATCTTTTCTCCCCAGATGTCATAGGCACCATCACCCATTCCTGCAGCGGCAACTGCGTCGCTGATCAACGTCAAACGGTCGGCACGCTTTAGCTTCAGTAGCAGGCGCAGCATTTGCGGATCGAGATGAACACCGTCGGCGATCAAATCGCAGGTGACGTCATCGTGTAAGAGTCCCCAGGCGACAGGTCCGGGCGCGCGATGATGCAGTGGCGTCATCGCATTCATGAAATGAGTCAGGTGGTGAGCGCCTGCCGCGAGCGCCGCATCAAGTAGATCGAAGCTGGCGCGCGTATGGCCAATGGCAATAATCCAACCGCGACGGTGCAACTCGCGCACCAGGCCGACGCCGCCGTCGATCTCTGGCGCCACGGTGATCAGGTGTTTTGCAACCTGCCCTTCGATTACAGGAAGATCGTCAAGGTCTGTGGGGCTGGAAAATGATCGAAAGAATTGGCTGCGCAGCGCGCCACACTGTGCGGAGTTAACAAAGGGGCCTTCGTAGTGGACGCCAAGAGCGCGCGCGCCCTGAGACGGACCAGTCAGCCGTTGCTGTGCCCCCATCAGTCGCTCAATTGACTCAACTGCTCGCGCATACTGTTCCACCGGCGCTGGCACGAGTGTCGGCAGCCACCCGGTCACCCCGCGCGTTGCCAGAAATTGCGAGACACGCTCCAGGTCAGAGGCCGTGGCGTCCATCGTATCTACGCCAATCGCCCCATGGATGTGTATGTCGATGAACCCGGGAAACAGCGTGAGGTCTTCGAGATCCAGAGTGTGCTCGGCCCTTGTAACCTGATCTTCGTCACCTACGTGGGCGATGAGATCATCCTCGATGACTAGCGCCCCCCTCTCCACGACGCTTTCGGGCAGGACCAGTCGCGGGCCGAGGAGAAGCGTAGTTTTCGTATCGGCGCTCTTCATGCCTCTATTGTATTCATTCAGACGCGTGTGTGCCCGCGAAGCTCATCGAACTACGCGGGCACATCATGTCACCTCTTCAGGCCCGGCCTTAGAACGAGAGTTTCGCTCCGAATTGGAACTCACGCGGCAGGCGCGCCCCAGTGGGTCTGCCCAACGTGCCGGGGGATGCCAGGTTGGTTCCCACACCCGTAAACTGCGTGTGGTTGAAGACGTTGAACGACTCGGCACGCAGTTGCAGGCGAACGTTCCTTTCGGCGTCGAAGTAAATATTCTTGGTCAAAGTAAGATTCGTCTGGTTGCGACCGAATAAGCGCGCGAACGCGCGCGGGAGGTTTCCGTAGCTGCCTGCCGGCGCTGCTACAAGGGAGGTCGGATCGAATATATAAGGAAGACCCGTAGCATCGCGGGTTCCGGCAAGTCCGCCGTTCGGATCGGAAATGAAATTGGGGTAGAAGCCGGTTAGAGCACCGCCGGCGGGCATTGCGGAAGCGACGCCGACCCTGGCCACCGGCTGCCCCGAGGTGATGTCGGTGATGCCGGCTATCTGCCAGCCACCAAGCAGCGCGCGCTTCCACGCGTTTGTGTCCTTAGTAAAGAACGGGAGCTCGTACACGTAGGAGGCCGAAAAGACGTGCGGCCGCGAGGTGCGTGCTTCGGCATATTCAGCGCGATAGTTGAGTGGGTTCTGCGGAAAGTCAACCGCGTCGCGATCGTTAGTCGCGTCCGTCAGGGTCTTGCTGAAGGTGTAGCTTGCTGTCAGGCTGAGGCCAGTGCCAAAGCGGTAGATGAAGGACGAGAGCATGCCGTGGTAGCGCGATTTCGCGCTCGTCTCGCGCCAGGTAATTCGGCGGTAGCCGAGGAAAGGCCGCACGGTGTTGATGTTGCCCAGGCCGACGCGAAGAACATCTGCCGGCTGCGCCTGATTGATGTCCAGCGGGCGAATCAGGTGGTCGCCCTTTGTTCCGACGTAAGAGAGCTCCACGACAGCGTTGCGGAAGATCTCACGCTGCACGCCAACCGACCATTGCTGAATCATCGGTGTCTGGAAGTCGGCTGCGTTGGCGATCAGGTCGCGCACGGGAAGGCTACCGAGGGCGCCGCCGCTCGGGTTGGTGAACGACACGCCCGCGCCGCTGAACGTGGAGCGGCTGTTAAAGGGCGGGTTGACGAAGGAGTTTTGCTCGAAGATTCCGACGAGCGGCTGATCGTAGTAGAGGCCATAGCCAATGCGAACGATCGTTTTTCCACTCTTGAAGGGATCCCACGCTAATCCGACGCGCGGGCTGAAGTTGTTCTTGTCAGACGGGTAGATATATTTCCCAAAACGCGAGTTTACGCCGGCAAGAGCAATACCGTTAAGCTCGTTGCCTGTGCCACGTACCAGCGCCGTGCAGGCAGCGGTCGTGCAGGTCGGCGCGTTGGCGCGATTGTAAAGCGCGGGGTCGAAGGACGTGAGCACGTTGTTTTTGTCCGTGACGGGGACGAAGTACTGATAGCGTACGCCGACGTCGACAGTTAGGTTTTGTCTGAGCTTCCAAGTGTCCTGCGCGAAGAATTCACGGCGCCCGAAGCGGAGGTTGACCGTCACGTCGCGCTGGTCTTCGCTGTAGCTATCGGCTCGCCCCTGCATGAAGTCGGCGAAGGCGAGGCCGGTCTGGGTCAAACTGATCGTTCCGGAGGTACCCCGTGATCGGCTCCCGGTGAATGAGAAGAGGCCCTGCGTGATGTTATTGGCGTTCTCGTCCTTTTTCTCGAACGATAATTCGCCGCCAAACTTAAAGGTATGGCTGCCCCTGTTCCATGTGGCTACGTCGCGCACGACCTGGTTTTTGTAGATGATGTTAAAGCCCTGGAGCGAGTTGATGTTGGCGTGAGCGCTCGAGAAGCTGAGCTGGGGAATGACTCCCGCATTGTTCTCCGGGAAGATTTCAGGGATAGCGGAGAGACCGGGGTAGTCGCTCTTGAGGCTGCGGCCGACGACGTGCGAACCGATGAGGTTTGAAGAGAAGTTGTAGGTCGCCTCGTTAACAAAGTTTGACGACAGTACACTCGTCAGCGAGATAGCCAAGGTCTGGCCGGGAATTCGCGTGTCGGTCGTCGTAATGTTCGGCAGATTGGTGTTGGCGAACAGGCCGCCGGGCTCCTGAGTCAGGTTCAGGTCATGTGTGTAGCGACCAAATAACCGATGGTTCGAATTAAAGTTGTGATCAATTCGGATCGTCTCCTGCCGCGTCTTGAGTGCGTTGATCGGCGAAAAAATGAACTGGCTGGCGCCATTGTTGGGGTCGGGGTAAGCCGAGAGAAGCGAGAGGGCTATCGGGCTGAAATCGCTCGACGGCAGGATGTTACCCGCGTAGGCGCGCCCATCCGCGAGGCGAAAAATCATGCCGGCGCGCGCCTGTAACGAGGCGCCGTTTGTATCGGTGATGAAAAGCGGAGTTGAGGAGCAGGTGCCCACACCCGGCGTGGTGCAACTGCCCGTGCCGGCGGTGGTACGGTAGAGCGAGAGTCCGAGGGCGCTCGAGAAGTCACCGCGGCGTTCGGCGAAGCTCGGGACCGTAGGCGTCGCGTCGGTGATTCCGCGCGTGATGCGGCGCTGCTCGTGCGAGAAAAAGAAGAACGTCTTATCCTTGCCGCTCCAGGTAGAGGGCCGGCCCTCGCCGAAGCGCGGGAGTGTGACAGGACCGCTGAAGGTGGCGCCGAAGTTATGGTAGCGCAGTCTGGGCACTCTGGCGTTCAGTGTTCCGTCAGCCTTTCGCCCCGCCCTGTTGTTGAAAAAAGTATTCGCGTTGAAGCGGTTGTTGCGAGCAAAGTCATAGATCGAGCCGTGGAATTTGTTCTCTCCACCTCTCGTCACCAATGTCACTGTGCCCCCACCCGAACGTCCCACCTCAGCGGTGTAGTTAGAAGTCAGCACCTTAAACTCCTTAATCGAGTCAATGGTAGGTGTTGAGAGGAGGGTGATGTTAGAGCCGACGTCGGTGTTTGAGACACCGTCGACAAAAACATTAACGGCGTTGCGTCGCATACCGTTGATTGAGACGTCGAATCGATTGGCCAGTCCAAAGCCCGTCTCATCGTCGAGGCTGGAGCTGACACCGGGGGCGAGCTCAAGCAGTTTCGTGAAGTCGCGATTCTGGAGCGGTATCTCGAGCACCTGCGTGCCGGAGATCAGCGTCTGTCCAGTGGGGCTATCCTGCACGACGTTCTGCTCACTCGTTACCGTCACGAGCTCACTGACGTTGCCGGCTTCGAGCGTAACGTTGAGCGAGCGGCGATCCCTTGCGTTTAGGGTGACGCCGCTCTCGACGTGCTTCTTGAAGTTAGCTTGCTCGGCTGTGAGCGTGTACGTACCTGGACTCAGCGGGGTAATAACATAATTACCGTTATCGTTTGTTTGCACCCGCCTTTCCTGACCATTCGCGTCGTTGGTAATCACAACAGTAGCGCGCGTAACAACAGCGCCAGTTGAATCGGTCACCTGCCCGGTAACTGTGGCCGCCGTTTCCTCCTGCCCTAAGGCTACTGCTCCCATTGCCAAACACAGAGCCAACGCGCCTAACACTAGTCGCCATGTGATGCTGAGGTGTTTCATGAGAATGTCCTTTTCAGTAACTATGATTGGGGCCCTGCGCTTGCGCAGAGCCGACTCGTAGGGACCGCCGCAACAGTCGCCCGACTCAGGAACCGTGCAAAGATTGTTGGATTGCAATAGGGAACGCCGTTGGAGACATGCGCGCTTAGACAATACTTATACACTGCCACAGTTTTGTCTACAATGACTTTCTGCCAGTTCTCCCAACGAACATAGCATTCCAACTGCTGCCGAAGTACCGCCAACGCCGACTTGACGCGCTCTCTTCCGAGCGAGGAAGAGAGCACGCCTTTTCACGCGTTTGAATTTCATTACCGCGTGCTGCGCGAACCTTCGCTTAACTCTGGACAGGTTTTCGAAGCACTGCTCTCAAGTTGAGATTCGCTAGAACATCAACCTAAATCCGAATCTCACCGTTCTGGGATTCTGGTACAAGAACGGCATCTTGTAACGGATGTCGCTTCGGTCTGGCTGCGATGCAATCCGAGCAAGAATCGCGTTCAGAAGCGCACCACTCGTGTAACCGTTCGCATAACCGGTTGTCGTGTTCGGGAAACCCAGGGCGGGACCATTGACCTGTGCCGTACTGGGATTCATCGTCGTGTAGATACCCGTCACGGTTGCCTGGTTCCATGCGTTCAAAAGGTTGAGATCGAACGCCATCGTGAACCGACCGTCATTTCCAAACCTGTACCGGTGAGTGAAGCTAAGGTCCGTCTGAGAAAAGACCGGGCTCCGACCCAGATCGCCTCGTCCCAGGAATATCTGCGGGGTTACGCTCGAAGCTCCATAGATAGTCGTGGTTTGTGGTTGTCCGGACGTAATTGTTTGGAACCCTGAAAATTCCGAAGAGTTTGCTTTGTTGCCTAACCAGTCAAAGATGTAGGCGCCATAGATATTGAAGACATGCGGCCTGTCAGTCTGCAGCCGACCGTTGTCCTTGTTGCCTCGCGCCGTGAATCCGATGAAAGGCAAGTCAAATGCTCGACTCACTCCTGGTGCCAGACGGCCATCAACCAGGTGCGGTTCGTCGGAACTGGCCAGTCCGGAATAGTTACCGAAGAGCCGGCTCAGAGTGTAGTTGGCATTGAAATAAAAGTTGTTCGATAAGCGCTTATCGAGCACGATCTCCAGGCCGTCGTAACGGCGCTGCGGCCTTGTTGATTTGAGATACCCGAGCGCTGTAAGTGTTTCGAGGTGTAGCCCCCTGCCTGGATTGCCGATGATGTACGCCTCGCTGTTCTGCGGGTTGACTACTCCTGCGTCCTCGACCGCCTCATCCACATTCTTGTAGGTGTAGCGAACGCGAAGTACGTAGTCTCTGCCCATTTGTCTTTCCGCGCCTACCGTAAACTCGGACTGCTGGAAAGGCCGCAGGTTAGGATCTACAGCGCCACCACTCAATGCCGAGGCGTTCGGATCATTTGCGTTCACTCGCAGGTTTCTTTCGCAACGACTGCGTGCACCCGGAGCGATGAAACCTGTCGCTGGACACGTGCTGGTTCCGCTGAATCCGCCCAGGACATTTCCGATATTAAAACTAGATGCAGTTTCGCCGGGGAAGAGCTCGAAATAGTCTTCGAGGAAAATATCTCCTCCAAACAGGCCGCGAGGAAGGGCAAACTTCACGCGGTCGAAGAACCGTCCGTAGCTGGCGAACAGCTTCGTTTTGCCGTCGCCGGTGAGGTCATAGGCGAATCCGAGTCTCGGAGCGATCTTGTCACCCCAGCCAAAATTTATCAGGCTCGGATTTGAGTTGAATGAGGGAAGGTTCTCTTTCTCGATACGAATACCGAGATTCAAGGTTAACCGAGCGGTCGGTTGATACTTGTCCTGGATGAACAGGCTCTGACTGAGGTTGGAGCCTTTACCATTGGTGCCTTGCCGGCGGAACGAGGCCGATCCAACTGCCCCGGGCGTATTTACCAATCCCGGCACTAACAGGGAGATCGGTGTTCCGTAGTTGAAGCGGAGTTCTCCGATCGCGTTATTTCCCAACTGCACATCGTTAAGAATTGTGAATCGCTGATATCCGCCTCGCAGTTCGTGTTGACCGCCGGCGTTGAAAATATAAGCCGCCGCCAAGTCGTACGACTGCCGGATCGAAATGTCCTTGACGGTGATGGTGTTTACTCCGGTGGTGGAACACGAAAAATTGACGTTCGGCGTACCGCAGGAAAAGATTCGCGGGGTCAGCGTAGGAATGAAGTAGTTACCGTTCTTTTCGTTTAGATAACCGCGCGAGTAGCGGCTGTCGATGACGACATTACTCGTCGGCGTATACACGCCCGCCAACGTAACTAGATTCGATGTCTGCCGCCCGCCTTGCAGGTTTGTATACTGATTTCCTCTTAAGACGCCGATGGTGCCTTTGTAGTCAGCAGTCGGCACGTTGCCGAAACCAAATGCCGCAGAACTTACATTCGTGAAGCTTGTGGTGGGAATGCTCCCCTTGTCGGTCACGGGATTCCAAAGCCCCGTTCCCGTAAGCCGGAGCTTCTTGAATGGATTCGCGTCCAGACGTGCAAACGCGTATTGGTAGGTCCGCGTGCGGCGGTAGTTTTCGGTTGAGATAAATGTTCTTTGGGAAGCCGGGAGGTTTGTAAAGTACTGCTCATCGACATTTGTATGGTAAATCTGCGGCGAGTAGCTAGTGAAAAACCAGATCCGGTCTTTGATGATTGGGCCGCCAAGACTAGCCGTTGGGAACGCATTTGTCCCGTTAAACTTGTCGGGACGGAAATATTCAGCAGTTTGCACGAAGTTCCCCGCCGCCACCGATCCCGATGTGAAACGATTTAAAAGCGGAGGCGGCGTACCATTGAACTGCGGTACTTCGAACTGTGTGCCGAACTCGCCATGAAACTCATTGCCGCCCCCACGAGTCACCACACTCACAACGCCGCCGGTAGCGCCGCCATAAATCGCTTCAAAGCCACTCGATTTAACCTGCACTTCCTGAACGAGCTGAGTCGGCACATTGTAGGCCTCGTTCAGAGTGCCAGTCCGATAGTTGGTAACTTCCTGCCCGTCTATAACGAAAACATTTTCACCACCGGACGCACCGTCTACCGAGTACCCACCCGAACGGCTTTCTGGACGCGTTCCCGGGACGGATTTAAGCAGACTCGCAAAGCCGGTGCCTTTGGGAAGCAACTCGATCTTTTGCGCATTGATGCTGGTTTGAACTGAGTTGTTTGAGGTGTCAACGGGCGCCGCATCGGAACTTGCGACGTCAACGGTGACTGCGGTGCTTCCGGGGCTGACCGTCACAGTTAGCTGCGCGGCTTTTCCAATTGCGACGACAACTTTTTCGTACCTGGCTTCTCCAAAACCACTCGTCGCAGTTGTGACAACATCGTATGTGCCCGGTGGAACCTGCAAGAGACGGAAAAATCCCTCGCCATTGGACGTAACTTCTCTTTTAAAACCGGCGCCGCCGCCGGTTGTGGTTGTACGGCTTTCAGTTTCTTTAGCACTTGTGATGGTTAACGAGATGTTCGGTACTACAGCGCCATTCGCATCCTTTACGAAGCCTTCGATGCTTCCACTTGTTTCTTGTCCGAAAGCAAGGGGGGAAATGGTGAGTACGATTGTAGCTAGAAGCAAGGCCCTTAAGGTCTTCAGCCTGTCCATGGATAGACTCCTTTAGATACGAACGCAGGGTTGGATAACCTAAGGGCCGCAAACTTAATCGCAGGACGACCCTCTTAATCACGACAGAAGTTCAATGGTTGGATCGATAAGACCTGGCCGACCCTTAAGAAGAACCTGGGTAGTGTTTAGTCGGCTCACATAAGCTGGACGCCCGTACCTTGCTGGAAGCGACGGCTATTATACGTAACTAGCCGAATAAGAAAACCTAAAGATTTTTATCTCTGAGATAAGGACTGCTAATGACAACTACGCCGCCGATTCAATGAGCAGCCAGGCGTGGCTCGCGTAATCCGCGCAGCGCAACTCCGGGCCGCGCACCGGTCATCGCCCCACCCGTAAAGACTAATTCGCCATTAGTCAGCACGCTACTAATGCCCGCAGGATACTGATGCGGCTGGGTGAAGGTAGCGCGTTCAGCAATCGTCTTCTCGTCAAAGATCACAAGGTCCGCGGCGAACCCTTCACGAATCAGACCGCGATCACGAAACCCGAAAGTCTGCGCAGGCAATGAAGTCATCTTGCGCACTGCATCCTCGAGCGAGAGCAACTGCAACTCGCGCACATAGTGCCCGAGCACGCGGACGTTGTTGCCATACCCACGCGGGTGCGGCACGCTTTCATCGGCCTGACGCACGCCGCTGTCGGACGCAATCATGGTGAAGGGCTCGCGCATGATTCTCTGTACGTCATCTTCACTCATGCCGTGATAAACCATACCCGCACCGCCTGCTTCGTACATCGCGATCATCTGTTCGATTTGACTGGTGACGTCGCTTTTTCCACTTACTTGTTTGGTGATCTCAGCGATTGATTTGCCGTTGAAAGAAGCATCCGGCTCGTAGCTCGCGACCGTGGCGTACGAATAATCTTTGAAGCCGCTTCGCTTCAGCCCTTCCTTCATCTCGTTCTTCACGCGTTCGCGCGTGGCTTTGTCAGTGAGTCGCTTCTTCGCTTCATCAAGTCCACCAGCGCGCAGCCAGGTCGGCAGACGGGAAT
This sequence comes from bacterium, assembly GCA_040005515.1. GTDB lineage: Bacteria > Acidobacteriota > Blastocatellia > Pyrinomonadales > Pyrinomonadaceae > PSRF01. The sequence continues at coordinate 5,550 of JBDTYQ010000059.1, read as the reverse complement.
CGAGTGACGTAGAACTGGCCGTATAAGCGTACTGATCCACGGTGACCATTAAACCGCGCGCGCGGGCTTCACGCACCAGAGCAATGGTCATGGTGCTTTGGCCCCAGAGCTTCTTGCTGCTGACCTTGAAATGTGAAATCTCGACCGGCAGTCCTGCCTGCTCTCCGATTTGTATACTCTCGCGAATAGCGTCGGCTACTTTCTCGCCCTCGTTGCGCATATGAGTGGCGTAGAGACCACCATAGCGCGCGGCGACGCGGGCGAGACCGGTAATCTCATCGGTCTTGGCATAAGTGCCCGGCACGTAAATCAGACCCGTCGATAGTCCGACCGCGCCATCTTGCATTCCCTGTTCGACCAGCGCCTCCATCTTTTTCTGCTCAGCGGCCGTTGGAGCGCGATCGTCTGAGCCCATGATCTGGCGACGCACCGAACCGTGCGCTATGAGCGTTGCCAGGTTTACCGCAAGCGGCTTCTCCCTGATGCGTCCAAGAAACTCGCCTACATTAGTTGTCGAGGTACCGCAGTTGCCGGTAACCAGAGTGGTCACTCCCATGCGCACGAAGTTTTCCGCGGCCGGCAAGCTGTAGATCGATTCCACGTGCGTGTGCACATCGATGAAGCCCGGAGCGACGATCTGATTCCGAGCGTCGAGGATGTTTGCCGCCTGACCCGGGTCGATGCGGCCGACGCGTGTGATGCGCCCTTTTTTGATTCCGACATCGGCGCGAAACCACGGATTGCCGGAACCGTCGACAACGCGCGCATTAGTAATTACCAGGTCGTAAGGCTTACCGATTTCGGAAACGGTAGCGGTCGATCGCCCCGCAAAATTGAAAGCGATCAATGCTGCGAAGATCATCAAACAGGGATGTCGAAAGTAATAGAACATCGAAGAAAATGCGTCGGTGGTCAACGGGCCAACTGCTTGATGGCACAACCAATCACCGCTTTCCAACTACTCAAACCTACACCGCATGGCCAATGATGCGGAGTCATTCACGCTATCGAGGAGTCTCCGTAGACTTCTGGAATTGTTATTAGTTGGCGCCAAAGGAAGCCGGACGCCTGCAGATTGCTGAAACAGCGGTTATTATACGCAGTTTCGGAAATAAGAAAAACTAAAGATTCTTATCGTTTCAATAAGAGCCGCTCATGACAGATCGAAATTGATGGGCCCGCAGCCTTGCCTTATTGGCTCCGAACGGCTCTCGGTACCACGCTACCCCGGATTGCTTTCGCCCGTTGAATCAATTCGAAGAGTTGCATAGAAGAACGGAGTAAGACTGACCGCGGAGGGGCGACACCTCTAGGTGAGCACAATCATCTGGCGCCTTGGGAAAAAACGAGCTCATGCAGGCTTTCGACTATGGGCGACTCCGATGGGTCGGTTGCTCGAACCACCCTTTATCAAAACCAAACAACGAAAAATAGTTGACGCAAAAGCCCCTCGATATATACTGCACCCATTCAAGATCGCAGGTTCGTTTGGATTCTTTCAGGTACTCGATCGCAGCTAGCGACAAGCAGAACGTTGAACCCCACTCACCGTTTTTTTTCAGACAACAGTTTTCACAGCCATCTGCGTGGAGGGTAGGCACCTTCTCCATCTCGACTCTCCAAGGAGGAACTCATGTTGAATTACACGCGCTTGATTCTCGCTCTATTCGTTCTGCTGACTATTTCGGCTGCCGTAGCGCTAGCCCAAACCGGAACATCTCGGATTTCCGGACGCATAACTGACTCCAAACAAGCCTATGTCCCTGGGGCTACAGTAACTGTTACCAACGAAGCGACAGGCGTCTCGCAAACCCAGACGACGACGGAGGCGGGATTCTTCGCTTTCGACTCATTGCCGGTTGGAGACTACACGGTGACTGTTGAGCAGGCTGGCTTCAAAAAATTTCAAAAGACAGGAAACACTCTGCAGGTCAGCACGCCGTTATCGGTCGACGCTGCGTTGGAGGTAGGGCAGGTTTCCGAGGTGGTGATTGTTCAGGGCGGCACTGAGCAATTGCAAACAGCGAACGCTACTATCGGCAATGTAGTCGAGCAAAAAGCCATTGAAGCCCTGCCGCTTAATGGACGCAATCCTCTAACGCTGCTGCTGCTGGAACCCGGCGTCGTGCAAAGATCCGCGGGTGGCGCCGGTTCCGGTGTGCATGTGAACGGCGCTCGCGACCGCGCTTACAACGTTACGATCGATGGCATCGAAGCCAATGAGTCGTCAGTACCGAACCCCGTCAGCAATATTTATCGCATCAACCCCGACAATGTTCAGGAATTCAAAGTGACGACGAATAACGCCACCGCGGAGGAAGGCCGCAACAGCGGCGCTTCGATTTCCATTGCGACGCGCAGCGGAACCAGCGAATTTCACGGCACCGGATTCTATTTCCTGCGCAATGAGGCGCTTAACTCAAACGAGTTCTTTGCTAATGCTCAGAAGCTGGCCAAGCCGACGATTAGAATGGGTCAGTATGGCTTTGAAATGGGCGGCCCGATCAAGAAGAATAAGACCTTCTTCTTTGGCAGCTATCAGGCAAACCGCATCGACTTTACGCAGCCAATAGATCAGACCTTTGGGATACCAATTGTTTACACGGCGGAAGCTCGCAATGGCGTCTTCCGTTACTTTGTCCCCGATCCAGCCAACCCCCTGATTATTAACGGCGCCACTATCACGCGTAATTCGACCCTGCTGGTTAATCCCTCTACAGGTGCTCCAATCGTTCCCATTTGCGCTACAGCCAGCGCACTTCGCTGCGTTCGCGTTTATGACATCCGATCGGCAGCAAATAACACTGGTGGGAGGCCATTAGATACAGCCGTGGCCGGAATCCTGACGCCATTCCCCTTGCCGAATAATTTTACCTCTGGCGACGGGTTGAATACGGGCGCCTTTCTGTGGAATCCGCCGACCGGAGTCCGAGGGCCGGCCATCGCCGGCCGCATCGATCACAATTTCAATGAGAACAACAGTGTCTTCGCGCGCTACCTCTGGTCGAAATACGACACGCTAAAAGGCGACCCCTTGAACGGCAGGCCACAGGTTCATCCCAACGGCCCGCCGCTCGGTGAAGTGTTTCGCAAAACATCAAACCTTGCGGTTAGTTGGCGAAGAGTGATCTCGCCGCGCATCGTTAATGAGTTCACGGCTGGTTACGCGCGCTTCGGTTTCCTTTTCACGCAGGGTGAGGCGAATCCTACCTGGCCAGATGTGCCGCCTTATGACTTTAATAGCGTGAGCGAGCCTTACATCAACACGCCGCGAACAGCGCGAGTCGTTACTACGCCGCAGTTTCTCGATAACTTGAGTATCGTCCACGGAGCGCACGTTTTCCGCGGCGGACTTAACATGCGTTACTATCGTCACGTCGATCAACGCGGCCAGCCAGGTGGTATTAACGTAACTCCTACAGTGACGTTCGCGTCAGCAAATCGTGATCCGTTCGGCACGGCCGGCTTCACCACCGCACCCGGCATTAACTCTACGGACGCCACCACGCTTGGCGGACTCATCAACAACGTCTACGGACTTCCAGCCAGGATCTCGCAAACCTTCATTTCAAACCTTACGGATAACGTGTTCTTACCATTCAAGACAGGTGATGCCATTACGTTGTTTGCGGAAAAGCACAACCTGGATCAGTACAATTTCTACATCCAGGACGAGTGGAAGATTCGGCCAAACGTAACCTTGAACTACGGCGCTCGTTGGGAAGTCAATCCTCCCGCCAACACGTCGGGCGGCAATGTCTACGTGGCAAGTACAGCGATTGCGGGAACGCCGCTGCCGGCTACGCCCGTTGTGAATCAACCCGGTGCAGTGAGCTTCGTCAAAGCCAGGCACTGGTACGAGGGCAGCTTCAATGGTGCGATTGGCCCGCGTATCGGCCTGGCGTATAGTCCCGACTTTAAGACCGGCGTTTTGCATACACTCTTCGGTGACAGCAAGAGTGTGATTCGGCTTGGCTACGGCATCGCCTTCGACACCATCTCATCCTTCCAGGTAACAGCAGCCGCAGGCAGAATTCCCGGCCTCGTCCAAAGCTGCACAACCACTTTCCCGTTCACCACCATTACCTCCGGGTGCGTCAACTCGCCTGGGGTCAACAACACGATCGCAGGTGGCTTCCCGACCCTCCTGCCGGCGCCTTCGGTTCGGCCGTTGACATTGCTGACGCCGCCACAGCAGCTAAGAACCAATTCACCTCCAATCACAGTCTTCGCGCCAAAGATGAAACTGCCTACAGTCCACGAGTGGAACATTAGCTTCCAGCGCGAGTTGCCTGGTGGCCTTGTGATGCAGGCCGCTTACATCGGGCGCCGGGGTGAACGTCTCTTCATGGCGTACGACATCAACCAAATAAATGCGAACGCGATTGTTCCATCCTTCCTGATCATGCAGCAAAATCGCGCACGGGGATGCACTGCTTCCGGAACCGCGTGTCCGGCGGGCGTAACCGGCGTTACTCCACCCTTATTTTCGCAGCTACAAACACAGGGTGGACTTACGTCGGCTCAGGCCACAACGTTTCTTAACTCTTCGACAACAACGGGAGAACTCGACATCAACAGTGCGGGCAATTTCGCGAGACGGATTGAAGACACTACCCTGGGTTTGAAGCTGCGACCGAATCAGCAATTCGCCGCAATAACCTATCTCGACAATAGCGGTGACTCAAACTATCACGCCGCGCAATTTACCTTGAGGCGTCGATTCAGCACCGGACTGGGCCTGAGCATGGCCTACACCTTTGGCAAATCAATTGACAACCAATCCGTTGATCCCGTCGGCGCGTCGTCAGGTGGTGGCCTTTCAACTACCAACTCCCGAACCCCGACCGACATCCGCGATTTCCGAGAAGAACGCGCTCGCTCTGATTTCGATCGCACTCAAGTGCTGCAGGTGGCATCGGTGTGGGAACTCCCGGTTGGCAAAGGACGCCGCTTCCTGGGTTCTTCCAGCGGCATAGTTAATCAAATCCTTGGCGGCTGGACGATCAATAGCATCTATACTTTCATGACTGGCGAGCCATTCGCTGTTCGCAGTGGTTCATTCACCGCCAACGGAAATCACGAATCACGCGCCGGGGTCCAACTGCCGGTTCAGGCCCAGCTCCAGTATCTTCCCGGACAAACTTTCGCCGGCCCGGTTTTATTTAAGCCGGTGAATGCCCTTACCTGCGGCGTTGATACGACACAGGCTTTTTGCCTCCCAGCGCCAGGTCAGAACGGCGCCGGCAGAAATATCTTCACCGCCCCTAGTTACTGGAATCTTGACCTGGGTTTCATCAAGACGTTCCAGCTCACCGAGCGGTTTAAGCTCCAGTTCCGAACTGAGATGTTCAACGCTCTGAACCATCCCAACTTTGACAATCCGCGTGATGCGTCCGTCGGTTCGCCCAGCATCAGATCAAGCGTTTTCGCTCAGACTTGTTGTGCGACAGTGGCGCCCCCTTCGACGCAGCAGATTGTCCAAACGGGTGAATCCGCACGTGTAATTCAATTTGCGCTGAAGCTGCAGTTCTAGCTTCTTCGCCAAAC
>JBDTYQ010000058.1:0-23439 GCA_040005515.1 bacterium | reverse complement strand
ACTCGCGACCCTCGCCTTGGCAAGGCGATGCTCTACCACTGAGCTACTCCCGCTTCGAGTGTTTGATTCTACGTATCCATCATTTGTTGTCAAGCGAGGTCTCTTAAACACCGTGGTCCAATGTCCCAAGACCATCGTCCCACGTTTGAAGTGAGGGATCAGGACGAGCTAACGTTCAAGCGGTGTCACGCATAAGAAGAGACAACTTGCAGGGTGGCGCCTCACTCGCTTTACTCGGGAACGAAGGTGTAAGTGATTTGGCCCGAAACCTTCACAGGCTTGCCCGCAACTTTCGTCGGAGCAAACTTCGCCTGACGCGCGGCGCTAGTCGCTGCCGCTCGCAGCAACGGATGACCTGACGCGGGTCTTGCCGAAATCACATTACCCTGCTCATCAATCAAAACTTCGACCACCACTAACCCTGACGCCCCGGCGGATCTGGCAACCGGTGGATATGCCGGCTGCGGTAAGCTAAGCGCCTTACCATTCAGGATTCCGCCGTTGATTGTGCCTTTCACCTTTGAAGGTTCCGGCGGCAAGGGCATGAAGTCATTTGTATTTATATTGTCGTTGCTATCAGAACCTGGCTCGGCAATCGTGATCGTTCCACCATTTGATAATCGCACTGAACCTTGCTGCAGAATCCACATCGAGTTTCGCCTGAGCATTTCCACGTGATATTGGCCGTCGCCTTTGGTGCCATGCACAGACATCGTGAAATTCGCCTGGCCTGATCCACTGACATCCTGATTGAAGGAGCCGAGCGGAAATCCAGTGGCTTGAATTTCTCCGAGCCTGTCTTGAACGTTCGGGTCGTCCTTCAGAGCTTTGACAGCGATCGTATATGCCTCGGAAGACTTCAACGTTTGTTCCAACTTGTGATAACCAAAATAGACTGCGGCTGCGACGGCGCCACCGATCAACAAAAGGATGATGCCGATGATCAGGAATATCTTGCCGCAGCCCGAGGACTTCTTTTGCGGTTGTGCCATTGGGCCACCCCACGCTGCGGGTTGTGGCGCGCTGTGAGGAGACGCGGGCGGTTGAAACTGGATCGGCGCGCCGCACTTGGGACAGAACCGATTGCCTTCGCTAACCGAGGTTCCGCAGCTGTTGCAAGTCATGTTTGATTCTCCAGGGTTTTGAGGTACCGGCTCCAGGTCGAGCGTGAGGCTTTATGATTACAGACCAGCCGTCATCAATGAGTCTCGCGGATCAAAAGGCGCTGACGTGGGCGTCAGCATAAGCTCCGTAACTTCAGGTAGCAAGACCTCATTAGCATCGTCTTCGCAATTTCCTGCGTTCGGTAAAGCGGGTTGACTTCCTCATCGCTGTCTCATACCGTTTCGGTTCTGCAGAGTGCGCCCGTTCCAATGCAACCGTTTAATTCTTAAAGCTGAAGGAGCGTCCTATGAGTTTTAGCGGATCAAGACTCGACTTGAATTCGAAGCAGCAGCCTCTCGCAATCGTTGTGTTGCTGATAACTATGGCAGCGATCGCTGCGGCACAAGCGGGGTATAAGAAGGCACCGCCCGATATTGCCAGTGTGTTATCGGCGCCCGTCTCGTCCACAGCCTACCTAAATCCCAACCGGGACTCTTTGCTACTGGGCGCGGGTCCGCGATATCCACTACTCGCCGATCTGGCGCAGCCCATGTTGCGGTTGGCCGGACTCCGAATCAATCCCAATACGAATGGCCTTCATCGCGTTGGATATTTTAATACCCTGGCTCTGAAGCGAATAGCAGATGGTTCAGAAGTCAAAATTGCCTTGCCACTCGGTGCGAAGATCGGTACCCCGCGCTGGAGCCCTGACGGCAAGCAGTTCGCCTTTGTTAATAACGGTCAGAACGGGATCGAATTGTGGGTTGGTGACGCAAACGGAAAGATTCGCAGGCTGAAAGGTGTGACTCTCAACTCCATCGAGGGTCAACCGTTCGAGTGGATGGCGGACAATCACACGCTGCTTGTGGAACTTGTAGTGTCCAAGCGCGGGCCTGCACCGCAGCAGTCAATAATCCCGCGCGAACCGAATGCCCAGGAGAGCTCGGGCAAGCCTGGTCCATTGCGCACTTACCAGGATCTGCTGAAGACTCCTTACGACGAAGACCTGTTCGAGTATTACGCCTCATCCCAACTCGCGCTCGTCGATACGAATGGAAAGATCACTGAAGTGGGGAAGCCGGCAATTTTTCAATCGGCCGATCCCTCACCCGACGGTATGCACATTCTTGTGGCGCGTTCTCAGCGGCCTTTCTCTTACCTTTATCCCGACTGGGCGTTTCCTCGTGAAGTCGAAGTGTGGGACACGAAAGGATCGCTCGTTTACAAACTCGCGAGTCTTCCGCTCGCCGATCAAATTCCGACAGACGGCGTCCCTACTGGACCACGCAATCCTCGCTGGCGTCCAACCGAGCCAGCGACACTCGCCTGGGCAGAGGCGCTCGACGGCGGCGATCCGCGCAAGAAAGTCCCTTACCGCGATCGCCTCCTGATGTTGAGAGCGCCGTTCACGAACGCTCCGACGGAATTACTCAAGACCGAACAGCGATACACAGGCATGCAGTGGGGCGAGAAGGACGGCCTTCTCTTCATCAATTCCTACGACCGAGATCGGCGCTGGACGACTACAGTGATGATGAATGTGGATCGTCCGGCGGAGGCGCCAAAGGTTGTCTGGAGTCGCAGCGCGCAGGATCGCTATGGCGATCCGGGAACACCTGTGACGCATGTGCTGCCGAACGGCCAGCGTGCCGTACTGCAAAACGGCGATTGGATCTTTTTAAGTGGCATAGGCGCGTCGGCTGAAGGGGATCGGCCTTTTCTCGACCGGTTTTATTTAAAGACGTTGCAATCAGAACGAGTCTTTCGCAGTGAAGCGAACAGCTACGAGGCGGTCGTGTATTTGATCAGTGATGATGGCAAGCAGTTCATCACGCGTCGCGAGAGCCCGACCGAGGCACCCAACTATTATCTCGTAACGGCCGGTAGCACGCCGGCGCGCAAACCGCTGACTCAATATCCGGATGTCACTCCGCAGCTTCGCGGAATTACCAAACAGCTAGTCACTTACAAACGCGCGGACGGGGTGCAGTGTTCATTCACGCTTTACCTGCCACCCGGGTACAAGCAGGGCACGCGATTGCCAACGGTCGTGTGGGCCTATCCGCTCGAGTTCAATGATCCCGGGACAGCAGGTCAGGTGACTGGCTCGACGCAACGCTTCACGCAGATCCTCGGTCCGTCGCATCTCTTCTTTCTCCTGCAGGGATACGCAGTCCTGGACAACGCGACGATGCCGGTGGTGGGCGATCCGGAGACAGTCAATAATACTTACGTCGAACAGATCGTGATGAGCGCGCAGGCTGCTGTTGATAAGGCTACCGCGATGGGGGTTACCGATCCCGAGCGGGTAGGCGTTGGCGGTCACAGTTACGGCGCGTTCATGACGGCTAATCTGCTCGCGCATTCCGATCTGTTTCGCGCTGGCATTGCCCGCAGCGGTGCTTACAACCGCACGCTCACGCCGTTTGGTTTCCAAAGTGAGCGGCGTACGATCTGGGAAGCACCGGAGCTTTATCTAAAGGTCTCGCCATTCATGGTGGCCGACAAGATCGATGAGCCGCTACTTTTGATTCATGGAGAGGCCGATGACAATCAGGGCACATTCCCGATTCAATCGGAACGCATGTACCAGGCTGTGCGTGGAAACGGCGGAACAGTAAGACTTGTCACTCTGCCATTAGAAGCTCACGGGTACGCGGGACGCGAAACGATCGAGCATGTGCTGTACGAGATGATCAGCTGGTTCGATAAGTATGTGAAGAACGCTCCGCCTCGGGCAAAACCACAAACTGCGGTGAAGTAGCCACACAAAACTAAGGCGGACAGCGACGAATTGATTCGCAACTGTCCGCCTTTCTTGATCGACCAACCCGACTACTTCTTAGCTTTCAGTTCAGTCAGTTCTTTCTCCAACTTCTCGATCTCTCCCTGCACACCCTCTTTGAATCCGGGGTTCGCTATGGTTGGCAGCGACTTCTTCAATGCCATCAACCGCGCTACAGCGAGTGCCTGATCAGCAGGGACTTCGATGTCAGGCTTCACTCCGGTACCTTCCCAGTTGGTCTTGGTGATGGGACTGATTGCGCGACCCATCGGCACAAACATATTGAAGTGTTCGTTAATGCGGAAACCCGTGCCGGGATGAGCGCCGCCACCCGTAGTTTCGCCAATGATCGTGGCGCGCTTTAGGTTCTTCAGATTGTAGGTAAACTCCTCAGCACCCGAGAAGGTGTATTTGCTGGTCAGAACGTAAACGTCCTTATTCAGGTAACGCTTTCCCGCCACTTCCTTCCGCGTCCAAAACTCTTCCGTTCGGTTGCCCTCGCGCCAGTAGAGATCGTTCAGGTGAACCGGCTCCGGGCCAAACAGGTAAGAGCAAATGAGCGCCACCATTTCCGGATCGCCCCCGCCATTCTGTCGCAGATCGATAATCAGGGCGTCAGTGCCGGCAACAAAGTTCATTGCCGATGCGACCGCGTCCGCGCCGAGTTCTGGTCCGAAGAATCCGCGAAACGCTATGTAACCGGTATTACCGCGCAGACGCTCGACTCTGTCTAAGCCGTAATTCATCCAGCTCAGGTTGCGGCGTTCCTGTTCGCGCTGCTCGGCAGTAGGTTCAGCTCGAGGCTGTCGTTCGGGCAGAACTTCATATGAGTAATGGATCCCAAGGTGCCTATCCTTGGCGACAGCTCGGAGATCTTTTGTGAGTGTCTCGGCAAGAGCGCGTGAGCTGGTGATCTGATCGTATTCGCCTTTGGCGGCACGTTCGCGAATCGATCTCTCCATCGTCTTAGCGACTTCAGGGAAGACATAAGACTCGTTAAGACGTTGCAGCACGTTGTCGATGACCTGCTTGCGTGTCGCAGAGTCTATGGTGCTGTCAGGCTGGTTGTCTCTGTCCTGTGCCGCGATCCGACTGGGATAGGCGAAGGAGGCGAAAGCCAGAATGGCGAGCGTGAGCAGTACTGCGAATCGTTTCATGATCGGAGTCTCCTTTAAGTTGTGACGACGGGATCCATATTGACTGTCATCTAATTTCTGCGAATGAGCGCGTCTAAGTGTTTTGCTTGTTACTTATCTGGTCGTGCTGCCCGTCGAGCGCGGTCACGGGTGAAGTGACCGTTGCAGTAACCCCTGAAGCACCAGGTCTGCAATGAGGGCCGCTTTGTCGGCGACCTCTTCCCGTTCGCCCAACTCACTTGTACTCAGGCTGTATGGCAGAAGGGAATTTGTTGCGTGCAGCAGCGCGTAAGCTGTTGAGAGTGCGTCGTCGAATTGCAGCTCGCCGGAGTCCCGTCCTTCGATCAAAACCTGAGCGAAGATCTGCGCCTCTTCCGCGAAGTAGACAGCGCGGCGCGCGAGCAAACCAGGTCGCAACGCTGCCAAAAGATCGTTAAGGCTCTGCGTGTAGTGCTGGATGCTGTCAAAGCGAACGAGCACGCGGGTCAGCAGCATCTGCCTGATGCGCAGGGCAGCCGTGCCTTCCGAGCGGGCGATAGTCCAGAGCCTTTCCTTCACGCGCTCGACGATGCGGTCGATGCGGGAAAGAGCGATTTCTTCCTTGCTGGAGAAGTGAAGGTAGATGGTGCCCTTACCAATTCCGGCCTCGCGGGCGATGTCCTCTACCGTCATTTTGCGATAACCGAAACGGGCGAGGAGACGCTCAGTAGCGTCCAGAATCGCGTCCCGTACTTCTGTGTTCGTAGTTATTGTTGGCATTTTAACGAGCGCTGACTGTTGACCAGATTTGAATTCTGGTCAATCTAACGCTGCGCCTCGGGCAAAGTTCCGAGAAGTTTTTGGGGACGGTTGTGCTTTGGTCAAAAGGGCGCTTGCGGCCCCAGAACAGGTCGATTTCGATTTCTGGAAGAGCTACTCCCAACGGCCCTCGTGGTTCTCTCGCTTGCGAAACCTTTCTTCCGACCAGAAGTTGCGAAGAATGTTTACCTGAGGGCCTTTGTTAGTTTCGTCTGCCGGCGACATGACTATGCTGACCACGTCATAGCGGTACAGCTGATCGCTTAAACCAAACAGCCGTCGGTACGCTCGGGCAGCGCGGATGATCTGTCGTTGTTTTCTCAAATCGACATTGGCCGATGGCAAGGCAAACCAATCCGACGCGCGCGTCTTCACTTCTATGAAGCAGAGTGTCGCCGCATCGTACGCGATCAGATCGATCTCCACATTGACGAGAGCGCCTGCACGATTCCTGCCGACGGGAAGGGTGAAGTTTGAAGCGACAAGCCGATAGCCTTGCTGCTGCAGGAACGCGGCGGCTAGTTCCTCGCCGTGCCGGCCCAGTTCGAGTTGTTCAAATGCGAGTGCAGATTTGTCTGGTGAGTAGTTCTGCATCTAAGGCGTTTCTTACTCCAGCACTTCTCGCAAACGATCGAGGGCTTGACGCCAATAAGCCTTCATCGCAGCGGAGGACCTGGCATCCGGGAGTTTACTGTGTTGCACGACCACCTGACTCTTGTTGTCGCCTTTCGGAAGGAAGGCGATTTCCAGACTCGACTTTCCGTCCTTCCAGGTCACGCGCATCGATCGTTTAGCAATCGCTGTACGGACGCGCAGCCCCTCTACCTTTAACCACTGCGCGCGGTTCTTTTCATTTTGGACGGCCTTGTAGAGTTTTATTAACGGCACGTTGACGGTGCGGCTGACGCTGATCTGAAAACCATCGGGACGCTCGTGAGGTTTGCGTTTGCCGCTCTGCTGTTCATAGCCAACGGTTACCATCTGCTGCCACCAGGGATTCACACCGCACTCAGCACCGAGGTACTTAACGATCTCCTGGTGCGTCATCCTTTTCCCGCCGACTTTGTCCAGGATGGCGAACCACTGTTTCCAGTTCTTACCGGTCTTCGCCGCGACGGCGGCGTCGCTCATGCGAGGGGCTGAATGGGTTGCTGCTTTGGTTGTCACGGGTTCCTAGTTCCTCGGAAGTTTCAACTTAATAAAGTAGGAGAGGCAGGAATGCCTGTCCTACTTGGTGTCGCGGTCGTAGGCTACTTTGAGCCAGTGTTTCACTTCATCATCGATGTCTTTCAGGGAAGTGATTTCAATGCGATGTGTGATGCGATCCTTTTTGGCAAAGCCGCCGGTGTCGATCAATCGCCCTTTGGCCTTCATGTCGCCCAGCGCAAATCCCAGATCGATCCGAGTGCGGGTCGTCGGCTTGATTTGTGCGAAGACGTGATTGCGATAGAGCGGAACAATCGTCTGGCAGGGACAAGCCTTTGCTTCTTTACCCGTCGCGAGTCCTACCTTCACGAGAACGTTGTAAATCGATCGCAGGCTTCCTTTGGAACCGGAAAACATTTTCTCAACGTAATCTTCAGCCGCTTGCAGGTAGGTGTCAGGGTCGTTGATCTCCGTGCCTTTGCCTTCAGCTTGCCGGGCAAGCCACGAAGCATAATTTGTTCCCAGGTTGTGTTTGGTCTTGAGCCACTCGCGGCGCGCCTTCTCATCCGCGGGTCCGTTCTTTTTGATGAAGCGAAACCACTCATCGAGCGAGCGGCCCGTCTTGTCTTTGAGTTCGTCGATCCACTTCTGAGTCATGGCGACGCCAGGATGGATACCGTAAATGGACTTCGTCTTTGATTTGGCGGTGGAGGGCATGGCTCAGTCTCCTTATAAAGAATTGCGCTGGCACACCTTCAATAGTACCTAAGAAATATGTCTTGTACTTCTTGAAAATTGCGATTCGCGAATTCAATTTGAAAGGTAACGGAACGTTGCAATCACTTTGCTCCGGAGGGTTGGGATGTTTATAGGCTGTGAGGCCCTTTCTGTCCTAAGGTCCGTAGGGGCGCAGTTTCATTGCCAGCACATCGAAGTTCGCTTCGTTTCGCTCCTAGCGGAGCGAGGTCCTTCGGCCTGAGTTCAAAGCTATAGACATCTTGCTCCTCTGGAGCGAAAACAAATTCAAGTGTTGCACTTCCAAATTGAAATTGCGCTTGCTAAGGGCTTCCTTTCTCAGAATTTCGCAGTGGGCAAGAAATGTGGCGGACGCCGCGCGCGAGTGGCCTGCTCGAAAGCGTAAGCAAGCTTGATCAGCTTCGGCTCACTATACGCGGCGCCAAAGAACGAGATGCCAAACGGCAAGCCGAGTACGTCGCCTGCGGGCACGGTGATGTGCGGGTAGCCGGCGACTGCGGAGGCTGTTGAATATCCGCCGGTGAAGTGATCGCCGTTCAACCAATCCGTTGTCCATGCCGGTCCGCCGGTCGGCGCGATCAGAGCGTCAAGTTTGTTTTTCGTCAGAACAAAATCGATACCCTGAGTCCGCGACAGCAAATGGTTCTTGCGTAGAGCCTCGACGTATTTCTTATCGGTGAGCGGCCCTTTCGCTTCTGCCTTAATGAAAAGCTCCTGGCCGAAGTAAGGCATCTCCCGCGCACGGTTATTTTCATTGAACTCGATGATCTCTTTTAAGGAATGAACTGGCGCCTTGGGACCGAGGCCGGTGAGGTAACTGTTCAAATCAGCTTTGAATTCATAAAGCAGAACTTCCAACTCGGAATCATCAAATTTGCCGGAGGTTGGAATTTCAGCGGGATCAACGATCAGTGCGCCGAGCTTCTTCATCTCATCAATCAGATCATTCATACGCCTATCGACATGGTCACTGAACCCGAAATATTTTCTGGCGACGCCGATGCGAGCGCCCCGCAAGCCATCCTTGTCGAGAAACTGCGTGTAATCGGAAACCGACTTTCCACGGCTCGCATTGGTGGCGCTATCGCGCGAGTCTATTCCCGTGAGCACGCCCAGCAGGATTACCGCATCGGTCACGGTCCGAGCCATCGGTCCCGCCGTATCCTGACTGTGCGCAATCGGAATTATGCCGGTGCGGCTAACCAGCCCAAGTGTTGGCTTAATTCCCACGAGTCCGTTTGCGGAAGAGGGGCAGACAACTGAGCCGTCAGTCTCAGTACCGACAGCAACGGTGCAGAGGTTTGCTGCGGTGGCAGCGCCCGAACCAGAACTCGAACCACAAGGATTTCGATCGAGCACATAAGGATTTTTGGTCTGACCCCCGCGGCCGCTCCAGCCGCTGGACGAATGAGACGATCTGAAGTTGGCCCACTCACTGAGATTTGTCTTGCCAAGGATTACGGCGCCGGCGTCTCGCAGTTTCTTGACGATGAAGGCATCCTGCGCGGGAGTCGAGCCGAGCAATGCGAGCGACCCTGCCGTCGTCATCATCCGGTCTGCCGTGTCGATGTTGTCTTTTATAAGGATGGGAATCCCGTGCAATGGACCGCGAGCGCCCTTAGTCTTGCGTTCGCGATCGCAGGCTGCGGCGATTGCGAGTGCGTCGGGATTGATTTCAATTATCGAGTTTATTGACGGACCGTTCTTGTCCACATCGTCGATGCGCTCGAGATACTTCTGTACGAGACTGCGAGAGCTGAACTCTGCTGACTTCATGCTCTGCTGCAGCTCGGCAATCGTCTTCTCGTCGAGCTCGGAACCCGGAACTGAGAGTGGGGCCGCGGTGCCAGAAGCTGGGGGTGTATTTGAAAACGCGCTGCCGGGATTGCTGATTGCTATTGCACATCCGAGTGCACTTGTGTGCAGAAAGTCTCTACGCTTCATTGTTGTCTCCGGAGTTACAGGATTTGTGGAAAGGATTAGAGCCTATTGAGCGCCGCCCGCACTTTCTTCAGTACGGAGCTCGGTGTCGGATACAAAAATCGACTACTAGAGAACACTGTCGAGCCATCGACGCTAACACTTAACTCACCGAGGCCGCCCTTTCTCAAGTCGACACTTACTCCCTCTTCCTTTTCCAACTCCGCGGCCACCCGGGCGGCAATCAATTTCTTCGCGGGTCAAACGGGGCAATAGGTGACTGTGATATTTGGCATGAAGGGTTCCTCAGTGAGCGACGTTGCTCATCATGGCCATTAAATTGTGTTCAGAGTCGCGGAAAGCAGCTAGCCAGAGATCGTAGTCGTCCATGTTGGCCACGAAGGTCAATTGCTCTTCAAAATAAACTCCCCGCTCTGCCAGGGTTTGATTGCGCTCTGGATGTCGTCCACGTTGAAATAAATGATCGAGCTTGCGTGATCGAACTCGGACTTGTCTGGAAGCGAAGGCCTCAACCGCATGCCCGCGCAGTCGAAGAATGCCATTTTTGGCGCGACGGTGAAGAGCAGTTTCATCCTAAGCTTGTCGCGATAGAAGACTGTCGCTCATTCTATATCATGAGCGTTCACGGAGATCTGTCCTATCCTCGAGAGCCCAAAGTGTGTTTCGCCGGACATGCATACTCTCCGCTATGAAGTTGTCAATAATCGGAACCGCTTATACTTGACTGGTCGTCGACGCGTCAACCAGGCGGTAGCTATCCTGCTGATCGAAGTGTTGTAAGCGCAGCACAGCGAACTTCGCGGCTGGGCGCCTTTACGATGAGAACTTCAACGCTGTCATCCTCACTTTGCAAGACTCGGCCTCTTAGCCTAGTGTTAGAGGTCCTTCGATCCTGGTTTTTGTGAAGACGATCCCATTGCCCGAACCATCAAAATTGGAAACGATAAACACCAACGAAGCTGCCGCCGCCACTGCGCCCATTGCACCTCTGGTGGCGATCGTGGGGCGTCCTAACGTGGGCAAGTCGACGATATTCAATCGCCTTACAGGGAAACGGAAAGCGATTGTTGGCGACGAGCCGGGGATCACGCGCGACCGCATCTATGGCGAGGTCGATTGGTCCGGCGAAAATTTCTCGCTCGTCGATACTGGTGGAATTGTTCCTGACGACGATGCGGTGATACCCGCAAACATTTTGAAGCAGGCCGCGGTCGCCATTGAAGATGCTCGGGCATTGATTTGGGTAGTTGATGCGCGTGCCGGAATCACTCATCAGGACGAAGAGCTGGCTGTACTGCTGCGCCAGACGGGCAAGCCTGTGCTTGTCGTGGCAAACAAGGTCGACCAGTCAAAACTGCAAACGGAAGCTACTGAGTTTTACCGTTTCGGCTTCGATGAAGTCTTTCCGGTCTCGGCAGAGCAGGGCATCGGAATCGGTGAACTCCTTGACGCCGTCGTGCAACATATTGCCGAAGGCCGGGCGAAGGCTACTGCTAATAACAGGCCGGGGCGACTGGCAACTGGGTACGAAGAAGAGGGTGAGATCGCGAGCGAACCGATTCGCCGAGAACTCCAGCTGGCGATAGTCGGACGTCCGAACGTTGGAAAGTCATCGTTGCTTAACGGACTGCTGGGGAAGGAGCGCGTTATTGTTTCGCCGATCGCAGGGACTACGCGCGACGCGATCGATACTGTGTTGGAAACGCCCGAGCAAATCTTCCGGATTATTGATACGGCCGGTATTCGTCGCAAAGGAAAGACGGCTGAGATGGCTGAGAAGCTGTCGGTGGTGATGGCGCGTAAGAGCCTTGAGCGCGCTGATGTTGCTGTTGTCTTGATTGATGCTGAAGAAGGGCCAACCGCGTTGGACGCAAACATCGCAGGATACGCGTTGGATGCGGGATGCTCGATCATCCTTGCAGTTAACAAGTGGGACGCGGTGCTGGAGAAGGAGACGAACACGGCGCTGGAGTTTGAACGGAAGCTGCGAGATAAAATGAAGTTTCTTGACTGGGCCCCAGTGGTCACGATTTCAGCGTTGACGGGACAGCGCGTCGAAAAGATCCTCGCGTTAGCGATACGCGCGAACGAGGCCCGCAACCGGCGCATCACTACTTCCCAATTGAATGCGTTCTTCGAACGCGCGATTGCGCAGCCGCGCGGTGGCGCAACCCCTGCTCCTATGAAAGGCGGCGTTTCGCGACTACACGTGCAATACATTACTCAGATCGCGGTTCGACCGCCGACATTTGTCTTCTTCACCTCCGGCGGCAAAGCTGGCCTCCATTTTTCGTACGAGCGACATGTGCAGAATCGCCTGCGCGAAGAGTTTGATTTCTTTGCGACTCCGCTGCGGATCATTGAAAGACACAAGAAGCGTGTGAAGCGGTAGGCGATGCAGCACCAAGCCTTAAAATTCGACTTGCTCGCGGAGTCCGGTGCGGCGCGCGCAGGGCTGATCACAACCCGGCGAGGAGTGATCGAGACCCCGGTCTTCATGCCTGTGGGCACTGCCGGCACCGTTAAGGCTACGCGCTTTGAAGAACTTGAGTCAGCCGACCTCGACGCCCGGATAATCCTCGGCAACACCTACCACCTCTGGCTCCGACCAGGCATTGAAACAATCCGGGCGTGCGGAGGACTCCATCGGTTTATCGGTTGGGAGCGCGCGCTGCTGACTGATTCCGGAGGCTTCCAAGTTTGGAGTCTGGGCAAGCTCCGCAAGATCACTGAAGAGGGAACGGAGTTTCGTTCGCACGTGGATGGAAGCTTGCGGTTTCTTTCTCCCGAGCTCTCGATGGAGGTTCAAGCTACATTGGGATCCGATATTGTAATGGTCTTCGACGAATGCGCCCCAGGCCAGGCAAGTCTCGAAGATGCTCGTAAAAGCATGGAGCTAACTGCGCGTTGGGCGAGGCGTTCTCGAGCGAAGTTTGATGAGTTGCAGGACGGTGCACTTGACTTAGGGAGAGTGGAGACCGAAAGCGATCTGAACGGCCATCAGGCTCTTTTCGGGATAGTACAGGGAGCGTCGCACATGGAGCTGCGGAGAGAAAGCCTCCAACGCACTGCGGAAATCGACTTCGATGGATATGCCATTGGCGGACTGAGCGTGGGTGAAGAAAAGTCTGTGATGTTTGGCGTGCTTGACGGCGTCGTGCCGCTGATGCCCGTTGACCGTCCCCGATACCTGATGGGTGTAGGCACTCCGGAAGATCTCGTCGAAGCTGTGGCGCGTGGGGTCGACATGTTTGACTGCGTTTTGCCGACTCGAAACGGCCGTACGGGTCAGGCGTTTACAGGGACTGGCAAATTGAATGTGAAGAACGCGCGTTGGACGACAGACGAACGGCCTTTGGATGAGTCATGCAGTTGCTCCGTCTGTCGTCGACACTCGCGCGCTTACCTGCGCCACCTTCACGTGACCGGAGAGATGCTGGCCAGTATCCTGCTGACCCATCACAACCTAGCCTTCTTCCTTGACACTATGCGACTCGTAAGGCAATCTATCCGGTCTGGCGATTTCCCAACATTTCGACGAGAGTTCATAGGGCGTCTGAGCGCGGATGGGGAATGAAAAAAGCTCATTGACGACGCTTTGTCTCGCGTATTGAGTAAGACAATTTCACAACTGTTGTATCCCAACTTAGTAAGTAATAAATGACAAATCTTCTACTGCTCTTTCAGGGCGGCTTGGGTGCGCTTGGCGGCTTGCTGCCGATGGTGCTCATTATCGCTGTCTTCTACATGCTGCTGATCAGGCCCCAACAAAAGCGCCAACGCGAATTACAGAATACGATTTCGCAACTTAAAGCTGGAGATCGAATCGTTACTACGGGTGGAGTGATTGGAACGATCACGACCGTACGCGACACAAGCTTTCTGATCCGCAGCGCTGAGAAGTCCATCCTGGAAATTGCCCGAACTTCCGTTGCCGGAATCGACGAGGAAGTGAAACCTTAAAACACCCTCTGTGTCGCCAAGTTTTTACAATGAAGCAAAAGAATCTGATTCAAAGAACAATCATCATCGCGGTTGTCACGCTGGTGAGCCTTTATATAGTTATCGGGCCCCGGCACAAGCCCAGGCTGAGCGACTTTACCTGGTCCGGAATTAAGACGACCCTCGCTTCGAATATTCACCTCGGTCTCGACCTCAAGGGCGGCTCGCATCTGGTGATGCGTGTGAAGACGGATGACTTCCTGAAGAACCTCACGGAAGGTACCGCGCTCGCGATACAGACGGCGGCCACCGAAGCAGGAGCTCCGGCGAAGGACGTGAAGACTGACACTGCGGGGAACTACAGGATTACACTTGAAGCTGTTGACCCCGCGAAACTCAATGACATTGAAGAAGCTGCGAAGAAGAAGATTGAAGTCAATGACTGGTCGGTCTCCAAGAGTGGCAGCACCATAGCCTGGACCTTAACGCCCACGGCTCAACGCGCTTTGGCAGAGCAGGCTACGGATCAGGCCCATCGGATTATTCTCAGTCGCCTTGAGGGCGTGGGCGTCGTTGAGCCGGTTGTTCAGCGTCACGGCGCTGCGAGTTCACACCAGATTCTGGTGCAAATGCCTGGCATCCAGGATCCTGAGCGCGTCAAACAGCTTCTTAAGGCCGACTCCAATCTCGAGTTGGTCCACGTAGTCAGTCCGTCGAGTCCCGCCCCAGCGCAAACCTACAATACTAAGGAGGAGGCGGAGGCTTCGCTGGGGGGCACTCCAAAAAATAGTCGAAAGGTGTTTGCGTACGCCGAACGCACCGAACCGACTACTGCCGGGCAAACGCCTGAAACCGCTCAAAAGGATAAGAAGTGGGTAGTAGTTGAATGGCCGCCCGTAGTTGACGGCAGCGAACTGCGCAACGCGTCTGCTGTGCAAGCAAGAGGCTCTTCCCAGGATTACCAGATTGCGTTTTCATTCAAGCCTAACGGCGCCGACAAGTTTGGCAAGTGGACCGGCGCGAATATCAACCAGTACATGGGCGTCGTCTTGAATGATGAAGTCAAATCGATCGCCTACATTAAATCGCAGATATTTGATCAGGGTGAGATTAGCGGACGGTTTACCAAGCAGTCTGCTGACGATTTGGCCTTGACGCTGAGATCCGGAGCGCTGCCTGCGAAGATCGAATACCAGGAAGAGCGAACCGTGGGACCGAGCCTTGGCGCGGACTCGATTCGCGCCGGAGTGCGGGCTTCTGTTTTCGGACTACTTTTTGTAGTGGCGTTCATGCTCTTCTATTACCGTGGGTCGGGAGTCAATGCGGTAGTCGCCCTGCTCTTGAACATGGTACTGATGTTGGCTGCTTTGATTGTCTTCGAAGCCACGCTAACGCTGCCCGGTATCGCAGGTATCATTCTAACGATTGGCATGGCCGTGGACTCGAACGTGCTAATCTTTGAGAGAATTCGCGAGGAACTGCAGAGTGGTAAGACAGTCGCTTCGGCAATTGATCAAGGCTTTAAGCGGGCGATCGTGACGATTATTGACACCCACGTCACAACTGTTATTTCGTCGCTGTTTCTCTTTATCTTCGGCACTGGCCCGTTGCGTGGTTTTGCCGTGACGCTCATCATCGGTTTGCTGATCAACCTTTTCTCCGCAGTTTACGTGTCGCGTACAATCTTCATGTGGGAGCTTAGTCGTAAACGTCGCATGGAAACGTTGAGCATCTAGATCTTTCAAGTAAGCAGGCTGTTACTCTACTTTTCACTCAACCGTCCGCCGCAATTCTATGATTCAAGTTTTCACCCACGTTAATATTGATTGGCTGTCAAAACGCCGGGCGTTTATCGCGGTTTCCATTCTCCTGATGCTTGCCGGCCTAGGCTCCGCTGTGGTGCGCCAACTGGTTCCGGGAGGTACGGAAGCTTTTAACCTCGGCGTCGACTTTAAGGGCGGCACGGTGGTGACAGCGAAGTTTAATCAACCCGTCACGGCCGAAGTGATCCGCAGCTCTCTAGCGAGTCACGGAGCGCCTGACGCGATCATTCAACCGGTAACTGACAAGCCCGATACTTTTCTCATCAAATTGCCCTTGGCAGGCAGCGAAGGAGAATCTCAGGCGCAGGTTGAAGAAGGACGCAAGAAAGTCTCCGAAGCGCTCAGCAGCCTCGGACCGCAAGGCACTGCATACGAGATCATCGGCACTGACGCCGTAGGCGCTATCGCTGGGGCCCAGCTAAGGAACAAAGCAATCGCTGCTACGCTCGCTGCTCTAGTTGGTATCTTGCTGTACATTGCGTTCCGCTTTGAGTGGACATATGGAGCGGCTGCGGTAATCGCGGTTTTCCACGATGTACTTGTGACTTTGGGCTTCTTTTCGATCTTTCAATGGGAAGTCAGCTTGACGGTGATCGCCGCATTGCTGACGCTGGTTGGCTTTTCTGTAAACGACACCATCGTTGTGTTTGATCGCATAAGGGAGAACCGGCGTCTTCACCGGCGAGAGTCTCTCTACAAAACTACTAACGACTCCATTAATCAAACGCTGTCGCGTACCACGATTACCAATGGCCTGGTCTTTCTCTCAGTGCTCGCGATGGTGATTTTTGGCGGTGAGGTATTGCGTGGGTTTTCGCTCGCACTCACTGTAGGCGTCCTTTTTGGAACCTATTCTTCAGTCGCCATCGCCAGTCCCATTATGGTCTGGTGGGAACAGCGCTTGGAAGCTTCCGATCGAGCTGCCGCGTTAGCCGACTCTCGTCCTGCGCCGTCGAAGCTGCGACCTGCTAACGCTTCCGCCCAGCGTGCTGCCGTTTCCCCTCAAGTGAAAAAGCGTTCGCGCGGTGCCGTGTAGACAGGTTTTCGAACGTGCGCGAACAACGCTGTGACGTCTGCAAGACCACTGAATTACTACAAGTTTGCTCTTGACTTGCACAGCCATGCGGGCATATGCTGCCGCCGTTGCTGGCCAATTAAATACTCAAAGTCGACCGCGCGTTTCGTAGGTTGGATGCGCGGCTGTCTGTTGAGAGGGCTGGCGAAGTTTTTTCTCGCGCGGCGCCTTTATCAATTCTGATTGCTCAAATCGTTGAGTTGCAGTTTCCCCTTCATTTTTTTGCGAGACTCAAGCGGGCATTTTAGACGTGACGTTTTTGGTTCGCAACTTACATTCGCACCCCGATCCATTTGGCACCGGAATAGGGAGGAGAATACATGTTCGAGAATCTCGTAGAGTCTAGTTCGCACAAGGGCGATCTGTCGCGAAAAGGCTCGTTCCTGCTTGGGACCATGGCCATCTATGCCGTATTAGGCATAGGAATAATCGTGGCCAGTATTTGGTTCACTGCGGCTTCGCTGGATAGCCAGGATCTGGACCTCATTACTTTGGTTGCGCCTGTCCCGGTGCCTCCACAGCAAAACCAGCCCGAGAAGCAAGAGCAGGCTAAACCGCAGAAGGTCGAACAGAACGTCGATGTCCGCCGAGAACTGATCGCTGACGTTTCGCGCACGGAACTTGTGCCTAAGGAAATTTCGGCTAAGGCTAGCGATGTCCCGCCGGTCAGGCGCGGAGTTGTTACGCAGTTGGGAGCGGGTAATTCGGACGCAGCTGCGCCGATGGCTGCTGGGCCTGGTACTGGTACTGGAATCGTTTCGGCGCCTACCAAAGTTGACATCTCCGAACCGCCGCCGCCTCCCGCGCCAACACCGCCCAGGGCGCCAATTTCAGGGGGCGTGCTTAATGGCAAAGCTATCAGTTTGCCGAAACCGGCCTATCCACCGATTGCCAGGCAAGCGCACGCATCTGGCACCGTGGTCGTTCAGGTCACGATTGATGAGAATGGAAATGTGATCTCAGCGCGGGCTATTTCGGGGCATCCCTTGCTGCAGGCCGTGGCCGTTGGCGCCGCGCGTGGGGCCAGGTTTTCGCCCACGAAGCTTTCCGGACAACCGGTAAAGGTGACAGGGGTCATTACCTATAACTTCGTGGCTCAATAAACTGCCGGGGTTGCTCGCGAGTGAGCTCTCCGGAGTCTCTCCCCCGAAAAGCCCCTGCTAGCTATCAATGTAAGCAAAACCGGTTTGGAGGGGTTACACCGTGACTATTCTAATGAGTTTCCTAGGAGCGAAGGCATTCGGCCTCCTCGTTTTCATGTGGCAGGCGGCTGGTGCGAGCCCAGCGGCCACTGGCAGCACCACAGCAGATCACTTCTCTTTAGTGGCGATGATTAAGAGCATGACTGCAGTTGGTCTTGCTGTTGTCATCGTGCTCTTGATCATGTCGGTATATTCAATTGCGATCATGGTCGAGCGCTATCTGACATATTCGGCTGCCAAAAAGCAGTCACGGGAGTTTGCTCCCCGCGTCGCGCAAGCGCTGAAAAACGATCGTATTGAAGAAGCGATCAATATCAGTGACAAGCACCGCAAATCGCATCTGGCAATGGTGGTGAGCAGCGGCTTGCAGGAATTTCGCGCCCATGAAGGAACTTCGGATATTTCAGGCGACGAGATCGAGGCGTCGAAGCGCGCCCTTCAGAGAGCGATTGCCATCAAGACAGCAGAATTCAAACGCGGCTTGTCCGGACTGGCGACGATCGGATCTACTGCACCGTTCGTTGGTCTGTTCGGAACGGTGTTCGGAATCATTGGTGCTTTCAGGGGTATGGGTGCGGCTGAGACTGCCGGTATCGGCGCAGTGGCTTCCGGTATTTCTGAAGCGTTGATCACGACAGCTCTGGGATTGCTGGTTGCGGTTCCCGCTGTGTGGTTGTTCAACTATTTCACCGGCAAAGTTGATGGCTTCATCGTTGAAATGGACAACTCGGCATCTGAGTTGGTCGACTATTTCATCAAGAACCGAACCAAGCAGTTGAAGTCATAGTGAATTGATTTGAGCTGCAAGTGCGAGCGCGTTCGGCGGCTCGCGCTTGCTACGGCGGTTACCCGCAAAAGGGGAAGTGTTATGGGAATGACAGGCGGCGGTTCGGGCGGCATGCAATCCGACATTAATGTCACACCGATGGTGGACATTATGTTGGTCCTCCTGATTATCTTCATGGTTGTTACACCAATGCTGCAGCACGGCATTACGGTGGCTCTGCCGCAGAACATGAATAACCCTGAAGAGGATCAGAAGATCATCAAGGAAACATCAGTCGTGATCTCTATACCTAACGACGGCGAGTACTACCTTGGGAAAATAAAGCTATCCCAGGATGAGATCAAGACCAAGGTCGGGCCGATGTTGGAAAAGATGAAAACCGACGAGGACCGGATTGTTTACATCAAGAGCGGAGTTAACGTTTCCTACGGGGATGTTGTTAACGTGATTAACGAAGTACGTGCGCTCGGCGTGGACAAAATCGGATTAGTCGCGGACAAGAAGAAGGGCGGGGCACCTGCACCGGCGCCAGCTCCTGCCGGTTAGCGGCGTTATTGAACGGGGACCCCAGTTTTAAAGATTGAAGAGGAGTCAAAGGTATGTCAATGGGTAGTGGGAGTAACCGAGCACAGCCATACATTAACGTCACGCCGTTAATAGACGTGCTGCTGGTTTTGCTAATTATCTTCATGGTGATCACACCACTTAGACCGAGCCGCTTCCAGGCAGATATCCCCACTCAGAGAGATCCCAATGAGGACCTCAGCCAGCTAAAGCCAAACCCGCTTACTCTTGTGGTTTCCATCGGCGGCGATCTGCAGCTGAAGTTAAATCAGGATGCAATGGGCTCTGTAAATGACACGGGAGTGCTGTCACAGAAGCTTACGCAGGTCTTCCAACAACGGAAGGAGCAGCGAGCATACAAGCCGGGGATGGAGACGCGTACGGACGTGCCCGAACAGGATCGTATTGAGAAGACGGTCTTCATCAAGGCGCCCAGAGGGCTGCGATATGAAGAGGTGGTGAAAGTGATCGACGCGATCAAAGGTGCTGGGGCGAACCCCGTGGGTCTGCAGGTCGACGATCTACCTCAGTAGGGGTTGTTGGTTAATAAGCTTTTATTCTGGCCTGCGGCGACCGCTGCTTGCTCAAATCTATTGGAGCCACGGATAAATGAAACTCTCTCAAGCTAGGATCGCAATCGCCCTGGCAGTTGTTATTGCCTCGACTTCCGGTTGTAGCCTCGTCAACAGGATTAGAGCGAAGAATGAGCTTAACGAAGCAGCGCGGAGCTATCGCGAGGGTAAGTTCGTTGAAGCTGAGGACCATTCGAGAAAAGCTTACGAACTCGATCCGAGGAGCAAGGCTGCCCCGTTATTCATAGCCCGCACAATTCACGCGCAGTACCGGCCAGGTGTTGCCACACCTGAGAATATTGCTAAGGCCAACGAAGCAATAGAAGCCTACAGAAAAATTCTTGAAGTAGATCCGCAAAACGACGAGGCCTATAAGGCCATCGCGTTTCTCTTCGAGAGGATTAAGGAGGATGCGAAGCTAAGGGATTGGATCGTTGCCCGAGCAAACGATACGCGTGTGGAGCCTGAGAAGCGAGCCGAAGCTTATATCGTGCTCGCAAGCAAGGATTGGAGTTGCTCGTTTCAAATGACCGACTTGCCTACGAACAAGATCACAACTGTGGTCAGCGGCAGAGCCACGGTCTCCTACAATAAGCCTAAAGAGCAGAAGGATTTCGATGCTGCCCAGATGTGCGTAAAACGTGGGCTTGAAGAGGTCGAGAACGCGCTTAAGTTCGACCCGAATAGCGAATCCGGCTGGTCTTATAAGACGAACCTCCTCGCTGAAGCCGCCAAGCTTGCTGAAATGGACGGCAAGACGGATCAAAAGACCGAATTGGATAAACAACGCGACGCGGCGCAAAAGCGTACGAATCAACTAAGTGAGGCGAATCGTAAGAAGCAGGCTGAACAAGAAGCAAAGAAAGCAGCCTCGCCTCCTACGAGTTAAACCGCTTAAGCAAACCTCAACCGCAGGATCGCAAACGGGTGGTGCTCGATTCGAGTCGAGCATCACCTCTTTTGTTATAATCTCAAGTGCCACGCCCTTTCAGCAGAGAATTGCCCTGGCTGGAAACTAGATGATTCGCATCGAGGACATTGTCGATAAGGTAGCCAACAATCATCCGCAGGCT
Organism: bacterium; assembly: GCA_040005515.1. GTDB lineage: Bacteria > Acidobacteriota > Blastocatellia > Pyrinomonadales > Pyrinomonadaceae > PSRF01. The sequence continues at coordinate 2,735 of JBDTYQ010000058.1, read as the reverse complement.
AACCTCGATCTGATCCGGCGCGCCTACCTTTTCTCGGCGCGTGAGCATAAGGGGCAGAAGAGAGCGTCGGGCGAATCCTATCTGGTTCATCCGCTTGAGGTGGCGAACATTCTCGCCGATATGAAACTCGACGAGGTATCGGTTGCCACCGGACTTCTGCACGACGTTGTCGAAGACACACTTGTCGATCTCGATACGATTCGTGAGTATTTCGGAGAGGAGATTGCCCACCTTGTCGATGGCCTAACCAAGATTGCGCAAATCAGCAATATCTCTCGTGAAGAGCAGCAAGGCGAGAACGTGCGTAAGATGTTGCTGGCGATGGTCGATGATGTTCGCGTTGTCCTCGTGAAGCTCGCAGATCGGCTGCACAACATGCGGACGCTTCAATACCTCAATCCGGAGAAGAGAAAGCGTATCGCTGAAGAGACGATGGATATCTTCGCGCCGATCGCACATCGCCTCGGGATGGGTAAGTTGCGCGGCGAGCTTGAGGATCTCGCCTTCCGGCACTTGCATCCAGAGGAGTATCGCGAACTCGCCGAACAACTCGAGAAGCGACGTGCCGAGAATGAAGCTTTTCTTAAGGGTGTGACCGCGCGAATCGAGCAACAGATGCGCGAAGCGGATGTGCCCTTTGTCAGCGTTGATGGCAGGGTGAAGCGCTTGTACTCCATCTGGAAGAAATTGCGCCGCCAGAAGATCAGCCTTGATCAAGTTTATGATCTGGTCGCTGCGCGGGTCATTACACCTAATGAGATTCGCCATTGTTATGCGGCCCTGGGCGTTATCCACAATGCCTGGAAGCCTGTTCCGGGACGGATCAAGGATTGGATCGCGACTCCTCGCGACAATCTTTATCAGTCCCTTCATACCTCGGTGATCGGAACGAATAGCCAGTCTTTCGAAGTGCAGATTCGCACTGAAGACATGCACCACGTTGCCGAAGAAGGCGTTGCCGCTCACTGGAAATACAAAGAGGGGAAACGTGGCTCAAGGGACGATGACAAAGCGTTACAGGCGTTGCGCTCGCTTGTGGAGTGGACACAGGAAGTCAAAGATTCACGCGACTTTATAGATTCGCTGAAACTCGACCTCTATCCCAAAGACGTTTACGCGTTCACGCCGATGGGGAAAGTCATTCAGTTGCCTCGTGGGGCTACCCCTGTCGACTTCGCATACATGATTCACTCAGAGGTCGGAAACACCTGCACTGGGGCTCGCATCAATAGCCGGATGGCACCGCTCCGAACGAAGATTCAGAACGGCGACGTCGTGGAGATCATAACCTCTTCTACCTCGCATCCCTCTCGCGATTGGCTGAACTTCATCGTGACTTCGCGCGCGCGCAATCGTGTACGTCACTGGGTCGCCGAGCAGCAGCGAGCAGAATCGATCGAGATCGGACGGAAGCTGTTTGAGAAAGAGGCAGCGCGGTTTCATCTCTCAGTCAAAAAGATCATGGGCTCCGGCGACAGCGAGATGAAGCGAGTAGCGAGCGAATACGGTTACGGGCGAGTCGATGATCTGCTTGCGGGGATCGGATATGGGAAGTTGGTCCCACGTAATGTTATCGCCAAGTATCTCGGACCGGAACAATTCCAAGAACTTGATAATCAGAAGGAATCGCGCCTGCGTAGTGGCGTGCGCGCCGTCAAGAGATTGATCCGACTGGGCGACGATTCGATCGTGGTCCGGGGCGTCGACGATCTAATGGTGACGCGCGCTCGTTGCTGTAATCCACTTCACGGCGAGGAAATCATTGGTTATGTAACCCGCGGTAAAGGAGTCGCAGTCCACACCAAGCGTTGCAAGAACGTCATGCAGTTGATGGTGAACCGAGAAAGGATCGTGGAAGTGGAATGGGCTGGTCATCAGGACAAAACAGCCTATGCTGTGAAACTCCTGGCCGTGACGGAGAACCGCACGGGAATGATTGCGGGCATCACCGGCGCAATCTCGGACATGAAAACGGGAATTCGAGATGCACGCGCATCGGTAGCACCTGACGAGAAGGGACACATTGAGGTGACTGTTGAGGTGTTCGATGTGAAGCATCTAGACAAGGTGATCAGCTCCATCAAAGGCGTACCGGGCGTTTTGGATGTTGAGCGGATGCAAGGCGTGGCTTAGTGCGCGACCACGGGTTTTGGACCTTTGCCTTTGCCCAAAGTTCGGCCTATCTGTTAAAATCACCACTTTGCTTAAGGGTGTTGAAAAAGGTCTGTCTAAACCGTGAAGCATGTCATTCAAACAGAACGCGCTCCGCAGGCAATCGGGCCGTATTCTCAGGCGATCAAAGCGGGCGGGTTTGTCTTTGCTTCCGGGCAGATACCTCTGGATCCGGAGACGGCACAATTTGTTCCAGGTGGCATCGAAGAGCAGACCAGACAAGTTTTGAAGAACCTTGCGGCAGTATTGGAAGCGGCCGGAAGTAGCCTCGATCAAGTTGTGAAGACAACTGTCTTTCTACTAGACATGAGTGAGTTTGCCGCCATGAACGAGGTCTACGGCACATTTTTCAAAGATGTTCCTCCAGCTCGTGCAACGGTCCAGGCGGCGCGGCTACCGCGGGATGCGAGGGTGGAGATTGAGGTAATCGCTCTAGCAGGCGAATAGGAAAACCGGCGCAACGAACGAATTCGTGGCGCCGGCTCAGATAGGTTTATTAGTTTGTTAGGCGGCTTTTAAGACTTTTCCGGCCTTGATGCAGTTGGTGCAAACCTTCTTTCTTT
>JBDTYQ010000057.1:0-23833 GCA_040005515.1 bacterium | reverse complement strand
TGGCGATTCATGATCACGAAAAGCAACGTCTCGCCACTCGCCGTCTTCATCTGGCCAACAAGAGCGCTCGCGCCGCCGTCGGTTCTTGCGAGCGTGCCGGTCTTCGCGATCACGCTGCCGCGCCAGGGCAAGTCTTTGAAACGGTCCTCAAGTGTGCCGGGATCGACGCCCGCGACCGGGAGGATATCGGTGGTGGATAGTTTGTTCTTGCGTAGTTCTTCGCGCAAAGCGCGATAGATTTTCATCATCGTTCGCGGACTGACACGGTTGACGCCGAGTCCGCTAAGCGTGGCGATGCGCAAGTCATCCGGTGCGAGCTTGAGCGAGTTCGTAATCTGCGCAGTGACAGACTGAACGCCTCCAAGCGTGTCACCCAGCCGCTCGGCCATGAAATTGTTTGAGTAGCAAAGAAAAACTTTAAGAATGTCGACCAGACGGCTCGACTTTTGTGAGAGCAGCAGCCGGGCAGCGGAGGGTACCGGATTGATTTGTACCTCACCCATCACCGCGACGCTGGGAACCGTCTGCAAACTCGCCTTATCTGCGAGCGCGTTCCGTTCATAAAGCCACGCGCGCATTGCTTCGCCTGGCCGGCGACTGGAGTCCAGCGTGTCGTAAAACAGTTCCCCTGCACGGCGAGCGGACCAATTGAAATTCAGAGTAAAGCCCGGGGCGACTATGAGATTCCCAGTCACCGTGCGAATCCCGAGCAGGTTCAACTGGCGAGCCACCATCACAGCGTGCTCGTAATGAAACGACGGATCTCGTCCGGAAATGTAAAGGTCTCCCGTAAGAGTGCCCGTGGTCTTATCTAACGTTCCGGTGGTCCAGACCCCAGTGGTGAATCGGTGGTCCGGCCCGAAGGTTCGCAACGCCACGAGCGCCGTTGCTAGTTTGATCGTAGAAGCAGGATTGAACGCTTTATCCGCTGACTGCATGGAAATTGTCTTTCCATCCAGCGTTTCTACAAGCACGCCCTGCAGACCGTAAACAGTTTCCTGTTCGGAACCTTCCGCACTATCGCTAACTGGCGCTGAAGAGAGCGGTGGCGTGGGCGAACTGGAGGGAAGGGTTAATTGATCTGGGCGGATGGTTTGAGCTGAAACATGCGCGGGCGCGACCAGCAACAGAAGCGTTGCGACGATCGCTGAAAACCTGGTCGATGTTACGTTGTAATTCATGGTCCTGTGCTCGCCGAGGAGCTATTAATCATAACATGATCATTAGGGGGACAATTTCGGAGAGTCCGGTGAGGAGACACTGTTTGATGCACCGCGTCTCCCTGAAGATGCACGTGTTTAGATGCTTGCAAAGCCTAACTGAGAGCCGAGACAATTGCGTTGACAATGTAAGAAGCCGACACCTAGAATCCGGTTATTGACAAATCAATCGTGCGCCAACATTTGCCCGTCACAGTTGAAAGCATCCGCGCCACGCACACTGCGCGACGCAAAGAGATTCGAGCTCGCCTTGTCGAGTTTGAAAAAATCTGGCACGACGGTTCCGATGAGCGACTCTGGGAAGAACTCGTCTACTGTATTTTCACCGCCGGCGCCTCAGCGCGAATGGGCTTGAAATCGGTTGAAGCCGTCAGACCGTTTCTCTGGGAAGGCGGCAGTGATGAGATGACGCAAGCTCTCAAGCAAGCAGGCGCTCATCGCTTTCCAGTAGCACGACCTGGTTACATTGTCGTCGCTCGCAACTATTTGCGTGAACAATGCGACATGGCGTTGCGAAAACAACTGAGACAATTTTCCAGCGCAGTTGAACGACGCGACTGGCTCGCCCAGGAAAAACGCATCAAGGGTCTCGGATATAAAGAAGCGAGCCACTTCTTGAGGAATATTGGTCTCCGCGGGCATGCCATTCTCGACAAGCACGTGATGCGTTGCCTGGTAGACATCAAGGTTCTCAAAGACGCGCGACCGCCCAGTACCAGGGCGCGTTATCTTGAAATTGAAGAACGACTGCGGGGAGTGGCCGGCGAGGTGGGCATCGACTTCGACGAGCTGGACCTGGTCCTCTGGTCAATGAAGACGGGAGAAGTCCTGAAGTAGAAACGCTTGTGAAATATGATGACGATGTTGACCTCCACAGAATCCTATCAATCGTCATTCGAGAGGTAGTTGTTATGTTGTGCGTTAGTTTTATCAACATCAAGCGGGCGTTGGCGGCCGGAATTGTGGCCGCCTTCGTCGTTTGTTCGTGGCCTGCTGCAACCGCGTTGGCCGCTCCCCCGAGCGATTACAAGATTCCTAAACGCGCCGAGAAAGCCTTGCGTGAGGGAGAATTTGAAGTCGCGGAAAAAATCCTGCGCGATTTGCTGGCCAAAGATCCCCAGAACCATTCCGTGCGCCTCGGATTAAGCTTTGCACTGCTCAAACAGCGTCGTCTTCAGGACGCTTATGATCACGCAGCAAGAGTGTTGCTGGCCGATCCACTATCGGCTCGAGCTCACGCGCTGCTGGGTCAGGCAGTACTCGCTTCGGGTAACTTCCGGGAATCGATAGAGGAGTTTCGCACCGCTATCTCGCTTAACCAGGACGAAGCGCTCGCCATCGCCGGCCTTGCAATGGTCGATTTTTACGAGAACCGGCTGAACAATTGTGTACGAGGTTTACGACGCGCAATTAGTATCGATTCCAACGAGCCTGACTATGTTTTCAATCTTGGCCAGGCTGCGGCCCGCGGCGAGATGTACAAGGAAGCTGCGGACGCGTATGAGAAGTTCCTCACGATTGCACACAAGACAGACGCCGACCGCCTCGCTCGAATCCGCGGGCTGATCGATTTCCTCCGCTACCTGGGCAAACAAAGCGCGCTGTACCTGCCCGCGGGCAAAGATGCAACGGTGGTCTCCTTTGAGGCGGCTGACAACAGACCGATTCTGAAAATTCGCGTTAACGGATCGAAGGAACCAATGCAGTTCGTGCTCGACACCGGTTCAGGCATGTCAGTGATTTCAGAAGAGACGGCCAACAAACTGGGCATGCGCCCGATTGCTCGTGGCGGCATGGCACGAGCTGTCGGCGGGGGCGGCAAGTTTGAAATCGTTTACGGTTTCCTCAACTCCATGGATATCGGTGAAGTTCGAGTTGAGAATGTGCCTGTCTACATCCGCCACTTCTATGACGATAAAGTCGCGGTCGCGGGTTATCTGGGCCTCTCGGTGATTAGCCGATTCTTTACTGCGGTCGACTATGGCGATCAGACATTCAAACTTGTTCGGCAACGCGCATCCGAGAACATGGATCAATTGAACACGCCGGGCGACGCTGATTCCATTGCCACAGGAGTTGTAGAAATTCCGGTGCGCACTACGTCCAGTGGTTTTCTCAGTGGCGAGGTTCGCCTCGAGGGAATTGAACGACCGCAAAACTTCATCATCGACACGGGCGCCACTGTTTCCGTCGTCTCGGAAAAACTGGCAGCGCTTGAGGAACTGGCAAATTTCAAAACCGCTGCCCGGTTGCGGATCTTTGGAGCTGCGGGAGTCACGGATGATGTGAAGACGATCCTCTTGCCGAGCGTCATGCTCGGGACGACGATGCGACAACAGATCAATGCTGCAGTGCTTGACCTGGAGTCATTGAACGAGACTTCCGGGTTTATTCAGGATGGAATTCTCGGCGGTAACTTTCTGCGTCACTTCCGCGTCTCGTTTGACTTTCGCCGGGGAGTCATCAGACTGGAGCCACTGAGCCGCACCGCGCGTAGCGGGGAGAGCCTTACGCCTCCGAAGATGTAAGCTCGAAAGAATCTAATGAAGCAGAGCCTCTACCTGGAAACATCAGTCATCGGCGCTTACCTCGACAACGGTGAGCCGTTTCGTCGTGACCTGACGATCCGCTGGTGGGAGCACGAGATGACTGATTATCGGGCCGTCATCTCTCCTCTTGTTTCGCGCGAGCTTGAGAGAGTTCCGGAGCCACATCAGAGTTCTTATCTGAAACTGATTGCGCCTTTGCAACAGGTCGAACTTACTGATGAGGCAGCGATCCTTGCGGACGGTTACCTGTCTCGCGGAATCTTCCATAGGAAGTACATCGCCGACGCTTTGCACGTCGCGATAGCTTCGTTCCACAAGATTGATTATCTGGTGACATGGAACTTTGGGCATCTCGCAAACGTTCGTCGCCAGGCGCGCATCCGACTCTTCAATACGGCCGCCGGTTTTTACGTGCCGATGATCGTGACGCCTGAGTTTCTGGTTTCTGAAGCCACAGAAAAAGTTAATTGAGCTGGGTCTGAGCCAGGAGCATTATTGGTTGAATAAAATGGCGAATCGTAAGGCAGCATTGTCAGTCAAGAGTCGCCAGGCAAGTGCAAAACCATCTGTTATGTATCGTCGTCCGAAATTTCTGGAGGTGCTACACGCTATTCGCGAGGAAATGTCTCGCGAAGCCGATTACGATGTTGATCTGTTTACCGAGTTCGTGCGTTCCGGTGTGCGGCCTTCGCACGGACCAGAGCGGAGCATTCGCGGTTTCAAGAGCCGCGCGCCACGCGCCGAAGATACGAGTGGGGCAACGCGCAAAACGAAACAGACCAAGCGCCAGAGTAAGTGATTGAGAAATTGAGTCTCGAGGAAGCAGCGCGTCCTTAGTAGCATAAATATGAACGCAACTTTTGAAACGATCGGGTTGGAAGTTCCGAGCGAGAAGGCTTTCAACTATCTTGCTGAGCGTGCCGGCGATCAAGGCGAACCGACGCAATTAAGCAGACGCGGCGCGGTGTTGCATGGGCGCTGCTGGAAACTTGGCGAAGGCTTGGAAGTTTGGACAGTGCTGTACGAATCCGGGAGTGGCGACGTTTTCTACGCTGACTGTCGCCCGGGATTTCGCGCCCGCTATATTCAGACGATTACTCCCTGGGCTCTGACAGAGTATGACGAAGAAGGCGAAGCGGTGGTTCACGGCTATCGTGAGGGTACAGAGTGCGAGGTGTTGTTTGAACTGCAGAACCTTACCGAAGTTGGCCCTGGTGGATTCTCAGCGCAGGAGTTGCACGTAGGTCTTTGCGGCCTCGCTTATCGTGCTCGGGTTCGTAAAGGTCCCTCGAAAAGACGTTGGATGCCGCTGGAAAAAGCTGCGCCTGCCCGCGCCGCTCATGAAAATGATTGGAGTCTCTCGGGAACGGTGATCGCCTTCAAGCCACTAAAGAATCCGCTCTCCGGCAGCGATCTCTATTGGATCCATCTCGACCTCGATCTCATCAAGCTCGAGGTCCTCGTCAACCAGCGCGCCCTCAAGGGCGATAGTCTGGCGCCGGGCGCGACGCTCGACGCTGAGGTATGGCTGCAGGGACATGTGTTGGATGAGCAAGCGTTGCGCTCGCGTTACGAAGGAGTGGACCTAACTGCCTCTGCCGCCACTTTTTGGTCTGGGCTGAAACGAAGGAATTGAAACGAGCTCTTATCGCCGCACTAACATTCAACACGATAGTGGTTGGTAATGTTCTACCCTAATGAAACGTCTCATCGTTCTTAGCCTCCTTCTTCTCACCCTTCTCCTCGGAGCCTACTTTTTCAATCAGTATTGGATTCATCGGTACGATGCCGTCATCGCCCGGCAAGCCGCGATCTACCGTCTTGATCCCGATCTGGTCTGGAGTGTGATTTACGAAGAGACTTACTTTCGTCCGTGGAAGTTAGGCAAGGACGGTGAAATCGGATTGATGCAGGTCACTCCAGCTGTCGGCCGGGATTGGGCCGCGGAAACCGGCATGAAGGAATTCGAGCGGCAGATGGCCGGCAACCCGGCAACCTTGTTGCGTGATCCGGAGCGCAACATTCAGATTGGCTGCTGGTACCTGGAAAAATTCTACGAGCAATATCGCGATGTACCCGACTCTGAAGCTCGCATGGTTGCTGCCTACAACGCCGGACCTACCCGTGCCGCGGAATGGAACCGTACCGCACAAGGCGGCCAGGCACTTACCGGCCGGGAATACATCCAGCGAATCAACATTCCATCCACGCGTGCCTATGTGACCTCAATCCTTGAGCGCTATCGAAAGTTAAAAGCAAAGCCGGGTTAAGGCGCGCTTTGCTTTTGCAATGCCTCAGTGATGCGCGGCTCTGGCTTCGTGTGGCCCGGAGCGTAATACAATCGTTCAACTAGATGACAACTCTCTACAGCGCGCTTTGGGTGTTGCCGATTTCTTCGCTTCCGATTGAAGCGGGGGCGATTGCGGTTGATGGCGCCACAATCTGCGACGTCGGCACGCTTTCCTCGCTGATAGCAAAATTTCCTAACGCGGAGGTGCGTCACTTCGGCGAGGCTGCCATTATCCCCGGTCTGGTCAATGCGCACACCCACCTCGAGCTGACCGCGATGCGCGGCTTTCTCGATAACGAGGAAGGCGATTTTCTTGCGTGGTTGCGAAAGCTGACCCTTGCTCGGCTCGAGCGGATGACGGCTGATGATCTTTATGTATCGGCGTCCTGGGGCATTGGCGAAGCGCTTCGCGCAGGCGTTACCTGTGTCGCTGACGCGAGCGACGCCGCATCCGAAAGTATGCGGGCAATGCGGGATGCCGGACTCAGAGGCATAGTCTTTCAAGAGTCCTTTGGTCCTGATCCACGTCTTGTCCAGGACAACTTTGGCAAACTCAAAGAGAGGGTCGCGCAGCTTCGCGGATTGGAAACACCGCTTGTGCGTCTCGGGGTGTCTCCCCATGCTCCGTACACAGTCTGTGCCCCGCAGCTCGAACTCATTTCTCAGTTCGCGCTCAGTGAAGACCTGCCTGTAATGATGCACGCCGCCGAGTCGCTTGCGGAAAAAATGTTTCTGCAGGACGGCACTGGCAGTTTCGCAGATGGACTGAGCAAACGGGGCATCGCATGGGAGTCGCCGGGGATTTCGACGATCCAATACCTGCAGCGACATGGTGTGCTGCGGACGAAACCTTTACTCGCTCATTGCATCAACGTGGATGAGGCGGATCTTGAGATACTTCGAAACAATGACGCGCGAATTGCGCACTGTCCAAAATCAAATGCCAAGCTTGGACACGGCCGCGCGCCATTCTCGAGCTTTCTCAAGCACGGGATTACGGTTGGGCTGGGGAGCGATTCAGTTGCCAGCAACAATACGTGCGACATACTCGAAGAAGCGCGCTTCGCGGTTTTGATGGCCCGCTCGGGATCTGACGGGACCTGCGAGGAAGGCATGCTCGAGGCGAACGATGCGTTACGTGCGGCAACTCTCTCAGGCGCTCGCGCGGTCGGTCTTGAGGGGCGGGCGGGAGAATTGCAGCGCGGATTCGAAGCCGACTTCGCAGTGGTGTCGCTTTCGAAAACGCATCAGCTTCCGGCGTACGATCCCGTCGGTGCTCTGGTCTTCACCTCTTCTGCGTCCGATGTGATTGCGACATTCGTAGCTGGTAACGAGCTGTACAGCGAGGGCGAACTGAAGAGTGTGGACGAAGACCGCCTGCGGGCGCGACTGAAGGAAATTAGTAGCAAGTTAAGAGCATAGGGCTAGAACGTGGAGCAGTAGCAGCGATCGACCTTCTAAGGAACAAAGCGCCACGGCGACTCTTAAAAGCCTTCAACTCGGCTTTCTAAGGTCTTCCCTGGCGCTCTTCCCCTTACTCAGCGGCTTGCAAGAGAGTCTCTAGACAGAAGCGGCGATTGCTTCGTCGAAGATCTCAATCGCCACGTCGACATTCTCCTTCGTTAGGATCAACGGCGGCGACCAGCGAATGGCGTTGCTACCGGCGCCCAGAATGATCAGGCCTCGTTCAAAGCAGGCGATCTCCACACGATCACGCAGCTCAGGGTTGGCTTTGTTGGAGGTTCGATCGGTCACAAACTCCACTCCCAGCATCATCCCCATTCCGCGCACGTCGCCGATACAGTCATACTTGCCCATCAACTCCTCAAGCTTGCCTTTCAAGTACGCACCAACCTCCGCACTGTTGTTAACGAGACCGCCTTGCAGCAACTCGATCGTTTTTAGTGCCGCTGCAATGCAAACCGGGTTGCCGCCGAACGTCGATGCGTGCGCGCCCGGTTTCCAGTCCATCAGATCGGCGCGCGCGACAGTAGCGCCAATTGGCAGACCTGAACCGATACCCTTTGCGATACAAATGATGTCAGGCTTTAGATCGTGATGATCGCTCGCGAACATCTTCCCGGTTCGGCCCATGCCGCTCTGTACCTCGTCTACGATCAGAAGGATGCCATGTTCATCGCAAATCCTGCGCAAGCCCTGAAGAAAATTGGTGGGACCGGGTACATAGCCGCCTTCGCCTTGAACCACTTCAACAACGATCGCTGCGACTTCCTCAGGCGGCGTTGTCGTTTTAAAGAGACGTTCCTCGATCCAATTCAGAGCGCCCTGCCCGGCGCCGCCTGTGCCGCAGTCTTCCTCGCGGAACGGATTGCGAAACTCATTCGGGTAAGGCACATGAATCACGTCGAGGGCCTGCCGCTTGAATCCAAGTCGTTGTGCACTCTTTGAAGAAGTGAGTGAGAGCGATCCCAGGGTGCGCCCGTGAAAACTGTTGAAGAAGGCGATGAACTTCTCGCGGCCGGTTGCATGCATTGCGAGCTTCAGCGCAGTTTCAACTGCTTCGGTGCCACTGTTAGCGAAATGCGTGCGCGTGGGTGAAGGCACCGGAACAATCTCGTCAAGCTTCTTGGCCAACGCTGGCATGTGTCGATAGTAATAGTCAGTACCGCACATGTGGATCAGTTGCTCGGCCTGCGTTTGAATAGCGCGCACAACTTCCGGATGGCAATGACCGGTGGAACAGACTGCTACGCCAGCATTGCAATCGAGGAAGATGTTTCCGTCCACGTCTTCCACCCAAACACCTTGAGCTCGTTCAGCAACGAGCTTGAAAGAAGGTCGAGGATAGGAAGGGGTTACGAACTGTGCGTCTGCCTGAATGATCTCTTTGCCTTTCGGGCCTGGCAGGGCGGTCTTGATGGAGGGCCTTCGCGGCGGTGCCATGGTGGTGCTGGACATCTGCTTTCTCCTTGTCAGTGCTCCAACCAGAGGGCGGAGCCGTGAAAATTGCACATCGTCCAAAGAGACCTTTGGACCGGAATGGGCGAATGTATTTTAAAGGGAACGTTAATCCGCGAAGAGATTGGCTCGGGATTCCAAAGGAAGGAAATGTAGACTTTGATAATTGAACATAACGCTTCTCAATCGCTTTGGGCGCCCAGACAGCGGGCTCGTGAGATCAACTGGCAAGATTCTACACCGCGCCCAGCAGTTTCCCAAAGCTAAAGGCAATTGGGCGCCAAAAAGTGAATGCCACGATGTTTGAGGGTTCCTCCGACATCATCAGTGATCAATCATCATTCCCCATTCATCATTCAGCTTTTCCCGCCAAGCCTTCGATAAAGTGATCGAAACTCAGCCAGATGCTCCAGCTGTGGTGGAAAAACAGAAGCGGAAACAGCAAGGCCAAGCCACATAAAATCGTGATGATGAGTTGGTAGTGAGCGTCAATCCAGGGGAGCGAGGCGAGGTATGCCAGCAGAATCATGCCGTCTGTTGAAATGACAGCAATCAGGATTGCGCCGACAAAGAAACCTGCTTCGCGCTTGAAGACTACACCGCACGAGTCACAACGTTCCTTCAGGTGAAAGGGGCGGTCGAAAATTGCTGCACGACCACAGGCTGGACAGCTAAGCGTCAGACACCGCTGGAGCAGTGCCGACATTGGCGGGCGCAGTCTTTTGAGAGGATTGAACCTTGCGCGCTCAGGAGTCAATCTTCACCTCCGCGCCATAAGGCACATCGATGATCAGTAACCAACAGCCATCCGGTTGTCTCCGCACGACATCGGAAGTTTGACCCGATCGCACTGGTAGGGAAGTCCCTACCTCCTGCAACTCCCACTGTGAAAAGAGCAACGCAAGATCGCCTGTCTGAATTATTTTCTTCACTTCCAGACTCATCTGGCCACCGATCGCGAGGAGTTCTGTATAGGTCTGGCGAATAGCAGCTTTACCGTCGACGCTCTGGCCGTCGCGCTGGAGAAACGTTGCATCGTCCTCATATAAGGACATCAAGCCTTCGAGGTCCCCGGTTGAGAAACACCGGGCGAATAACTCATGGACCTCGGCTGGATTCTTCGCGATCATTTTTCTTCTCTCCGCGAACATTGTGCTAAAGCCCTCATAGCTTAACAGGCGGTCCAGAGATTCTAAACACACGATTTGTTGCTGATTAGAAGCAGTGGCCTAGTATGTTTTTTTAAATTAGAACACTACTATATGGCCCTTCCTTGCCCGATGCACGTTGCGGGTGTAAGGTAAAAGCTCCTTCGTACAAGGAAGATATCGCCCCGCCCCGGTTTATCTCTCTCCCTTGCAGATTGACTCAACAACTCGCAGGCACAAATGTGATTTATCAACTACATCGACTAAACGTGGGAAACAGTCGGCTGACTAAAAAGGAAAACAAACTATGAGACGGATATTTTTAGCGTTAACCGTGATGTTACTGACGGCAGGGTTCGTTACCGCGGATACGATTTACTTACGCGATGGTAGCACCGTGCGTGGTACGGTCATCGGTTTTGTCGGCGGTCGTTTCGCGGTGCGAGTGGACTCGAGCACCCCGAGTGATTCATCGATGAGAAGGGACACGGGCGAGATCCGCTACTTCCGTCCCAACGAAGTCGATAAGGTTGAGCTTGACGGCCGCTCGCTCGACGATCTGCGTTTCGAAACTAGCAACGTCCAGGTGAGACTTGAGCCCAACTGGGTTGACACCGGAATTGACATACGCCGCGGAGAGCATGTACGGGTCAGCGCTTCAGGCGTAATTACTACCGGCCGCGTGCGCATTACTCCCGACGGCTTACGCTCAACCGATCCGAACGCGCCCTTGCCACGCGGCGCGGAGGGTATGCTCATCGGCGCGCTTGGTAACGATTCGAATTCTCCTATCATCGAGCTCGGCTCTGCCCGCGAGTTCACTGCGGACAGGGATGGACGGCTCTACCTGACTGCAAATCGTAGTTCCTATTCCGACGCGCGGGGGGCTTTCAACGTGCAGGTGCGTCGCGAAATTGATCTCACTGCCAATAACGACAACATCTTTGACCGTCGCAATCGGCCGGGCGGGATCCGTACGCGCCGACCGGACCAGGTTGCAAGCGACACACGCGATCGCACTCCGCGAGAAGTGACGGTGGAAGTACCAGGTACATCGCGCGGCGTCGATTCAGGAATGGACGTTCGTGCCGGCGATCAAGTCACGATTACAGCGACCGGGCGAGTTATTGCCGGGCGACGGATCGGTGAAGTCGGTCCGGAGGGTGGGCGCACTTCTGGCTTCGGCTCGATCATTGCAACGCGTCCCGTGCCAACGGTCGGCCCAGGGGCGTTGATTGGTTACATTCGCTTGGCGGACGGAACGACGGGAGCAGCGTTTTTCGTTGGCAGCAATTTGCTTGTTAATCCGACGCAGGATGGCCGTCTGTTCCTGGCGATCAACGACGACGACTACAGCGATAACGGCGGCAGCTATACCGTGCGAATCAGGTACTGAAGCGTTGTAGTTACTGCCTGCAATAAGACGTTGGTGGTCTTTAGCGAATAAACAAAGCGGCGAGTTGGGACTAACCCGACTCGCCGCGCTTTTTTTGTGGTCAAGCAAGCTGACTTCAGTTAGAGAGCGCGAAGGAACGAAACAAGGTCGCCCTTCTCACCACCATTCAAGTTCAACTCCAGGACGAGATTGAAAAACTCCACGGTGTCTTCCAGCGTAAGCAGGCGGCCGTCGTGCAGATAAGGCGGCGACTCTTTGATTCCGCGCAAAGGAAACGTCTTGATTGGTCCCTGCTTCGTGATCATCATCCCACCTTCCATGCGTGGCTTGTAGAAGCGTTCGACCATTAGATCGTGCATCAGGTTATCCGTATAGAACGGCGGTGCATGACATGTCGCGCAATTGGCCTTACCAAAGAACAAGTCCTCTCCGCGAACCTCCGCAGCTGAAGCCTTCTTCCGATCCAGACGACCATAGACATTAAGTTTTGGCGCTGGCGGGAAGTCCATGATCTCCTCAAACTCAGACATCTCATGCACCTGATGTCCGCGGTCGAAGATGTTGATGCCTTTCTTCGTGGCAATGACAGGATCGCCATCGAAGTAAGCGGCGCGTTGTTCAAATTCAGTGAAGTCTTCCACGGTCTTCAATGCCCGCTGCGAGCCGAAGAGGCGCTGAATATTCACGCCGCGTAAGCTCGGTGTTTCGATGCGTCGGCGATTCTCTTGCGGACGAATATCGCCGACGAGATGAAACGCTCCGTTGGTGTGCCCGTTGACGTGACAGTCAAAACAGGTGACTCCCTGCATCCCGTCATTTCGTTCCGTCTTGCGATCCGCCGTCGCATTGAATTGTTGTTGCGGGAACTGAGTCACCAGCAATCGCAGCCCGTCGAGTTGCTTTGGATTGAGAATTCCGTTGAAGAGATCATAGAAGTTATTAACGGTGACGAGTTGGCCCTTCGAGACATCGCCGAGATCCGGTCGCGTTGTTAAAAATATCGCGGGAGGAAACTCGGGCAGGAACTGTTCCGGGATATCGAAGTCGAGATCAAAGCGCTCCAGACGCGGCTGCAGCTTGATATGCATCTGCGGGAAGACCATGCCGCCGACCGGATGGTTCGCGTGCGGCAGCGGCAAGTAAGGAAACAAATTCTTCTCTTTGATTTCGTCTGGAGACATGCGGCCCAGCTGGTCCCATGTGACGCCTTTCAGTTTTGCGGTGGGACCGACAGGGATCGGCTTGCCGCGCGTCATCTTTACTTCCGGGTCAACTCGGCGGGTCAAGTCGTATCGGTCTTCCAATAGTTTCTTTGCAACAGCCATGACGCGTGGCTTCGCAGCCTTGTCCCGTCTCATCACTACCTCGAATGGCTCTTCGATGACAGGCATATAGGACGATGGTGGCGCAGGCTTAGCGCGCTCCTGTGCCCGTGCGCCGGTGGCAATAAGTACCGAAGCGAAACTCGCGAGCGCTAGCGCAGTTACGACGAGTAACTTTGTCCGAACCGTAGTTTTCATGATGCTCCTTTCATTCATGCTTCAGCGGAGTTGATCGAACTGACATCGAGCCACAATTGGCCACACCTGTGGCGACAACTGAATCCGAAGTAAGTGTTCTCAAGTATGTTGGGGGGGTGCGCCACCATCATACTCATCTCGGTAATTGCGGCAAGGAAAATTAGTCGGGTTCTGAGGTGTCATCTGCGAAAGTCGACGGTTGAATTTTTTGGCGCGCAAGATCCGGATAGATTCCTGCGTTGCGCCAATCTAAACTGTAAGCATGGAAAAACTTGAGCCTGAATTTCGGCAAGCGCTCGAAACGGCATTCACCCTCGCGGTTTCTCACCTCGAGAATCTTGATCAAACTTCGGTCGCCGCGACCAGCAGTTTGAAGGAACTGCGCGGGAGGTTGGCAAGAACGCTGCCGTCCAACGGCACGCCGCTGAATCAAGTCATTGAGGAACTGGCGAGTGATGTCTCTGGTGGTTTACTCGGTACGGCTAGTGGGCGCTTTTACGGTTGGGTGATTGGCGGTGCCTTGCCGGCTGCGGTTGCTGCGGATTGGTTAACCTCGGCATGGCATCAGAACGCTGCACTCTACGCCTGTTCCCCCGCAGCCGCAGTGGTCGAAGAAACGGTTGGCGTGTGGTTGAAAGAGATTCTGGGGCTTCCGCAAGGAGCGAGCTTTGCCTTAGTTACTGGTTGCCAGATGGCCCATGTCACTTGCTTGGCCGCGGCGCGACACGCGCTGCTCGCGAAGCGAGACTGGGATGTAGAGAGCCGCGGTTTGTTTGGCGCGCCGGCGATCCGCATCCTCTCCAGCAGCGAGCGTCATGGCTCCTTCGAACGGGCTGTACGTTTGTTGGGCTTCGGACATGGGCAGATCAAGTTGCTGCCCGTTGATGCTGCTGGACGGCTTCGCGCTGAAGTTCTGGAAGAAGAACTCGCAAAGGATCGGGAAGCACCGACACTCGTGCTGCTACAGGCCGGCGACATTAACATCGGTGCATATGATGACTTCGAACATTTGATTCCCGTGGCAAAACGATACGACGCCTGGGTGCACGTGGATGGAGCGTTCGGCTTGTGGGCCGGTGCGAGTCCACGATTGAACTACCTCGTGAAGGGAATCGAAGCCGCCGATTCCTGGGCAACAGACGGGCACAAAATGCTGAACGTGCCGTTCGATTCGGGCTTTGCTTTCGTCGCCGATCCGGAGGCGCATCGCGCTTCGCTTTCGATCCGGGCTGCTTATCTCACACACGACGCCGAGGCTCGTGATCAGGTGGATTGGAATCCGGAATGGTCACGCCGCGCGCGCGGCTTTCCCGCGTACGCAGCGCTGCGCCAACTCGGTTGCGATGGTGTAGCGGATTTGATCGATCGCTGTGCGCGGAATGCTCACACATTGGTGATGGGGATTGGTAATTTAGAAGGCGCGGAAGTCTTGTGGGAACCTGTTATCAATCAGGGACTCGTGCGCTTTCTGGATGAAAAACCAGGAGCGAGGGACGAGGACCATAACAGGCGCACGGACGAGGTGATTGCGTCAATCCTCAAAACCGGCGAGGCATTCTTTGGCGGTACAACCTGGCGCGGTCGACGCGCGATGCGCATCAGCGTTTGTAACTGGCGAACCTCGGACGATGATATCAAGCGAGTTGTTAGCGCTGTTGCTGGTGTTTTGCAAAAGTAGTCCCACGTCCACGTCCAACGTCTGTCTGGGCCAATGGAAGAAGATCGACTTGAGACTTGAAACTTGAGATTTGAGATTTTGGTTGGGTGTTACGGTTTCGAATACCACAGCACTGCGAAGAAGTGACACGTCGTACCTATGATCACAAACAGATGCCAGATGAAATGGTGATAACGTAAACGGTGCGCTCCAAAGAACGCCAAACCGCTTGTGTAAGCGAGGCCCCCAGCCACCACGAGAACAATTCCGGGTAGCGGAACGTGCAGCCAAATCGGTTTCGCAGCGACGATCGCCAGCCAGCCCATCCCCACATAAAGCAACATCGACAACCACGAATAGCGAATGCCGGCCACGGCCTTCAGCGTTAGTCCGACAGTCGCGAGCGACCAGACGAGGGCCAGTAGCGTCCAGCCCCATGGGCCGCGAAGCACGCCTAGCGTAAACGGCGTATAGGTGCCGGCGATCAGAAGAAAGACAGCGCTGTGATCCAGGAGTCGAAAGATCTGTTTAGTCGGCCCGTCCCTAAGTGAGTGATAGAGCGTTGAAGCGAGGTAGAGAGCCACCATTGAAGCTGCGAAAATGGCTGCGCCGACAAGGTAGAAGGTATCGCCGGCGCGCCAGGCAGTAAGTAACAGAATGGGGACAGCTGCGATTGCCGCCAATAGTCCCAATCCATGGCTGATACTATTCGCTGTTTCTTCAGAAGGCAGGACGTTACAAACGGGCGTCGATGGATCTTGAATCATGTTGGGCCATTCTATGACGATTGCCGCAGCTTGGGAACCAAGAGACTAAGTGTTGCAGGGGTGCTATTCGTCGTGAACACGCTCCCCACGGTTAGTACTCGCCAAGCGGGGCTGGTACGGAGTGCCGCCCCTGCAGTGCTTCACGAGCGACATAGGAAAGCGGCAAGTTAATCGTTACCACGAGTCCACCTTCGGGAGCGTTGACTGCGCTTACCGTTCCCCCATGTATACGAATCGCGCGTTCGGCGATCGCCAGGCCGAGGCCAACGCCTCCCGCCGCGCGATCTCGAGCGTCGTCGACCCGGTAGAACGGCCGGAAGATCTCAACGAGCGCAGCTTCGGGCACGCCAGGTCCGTGATCGCGAACTACGATTTCAGCGAAGCCAACGGCTTCGGTTTGTGGGCTGTGGACTTGGGTCTTGGGACTTTGGACATTCGATGTGGCTTCCATTAGAACTTCGACAACCGTGTCGTCCGCCGTGTGCTGAACCGCGTTGCGCACAACGTTTTCAATGGCTCGGCGCAGCAAGTGTTCGTTGCCAATGGTCGTACACGACTCAAGGACCTGCAGTCTCACCGAGCGGTCGCGGCTGCGCGCTTCGTAATCCGCGTCATCTGCAATCTCGCGCAGCAATGGGGCGAGGTCCAACTCTTCTCTTCTTATTTCCTGCGCGCCGGTTTCCAGCCTGGTAAGCGTCAACAGCTCACCAATCATCTCGTTCAGGTTTTCTGCTTCGCGTTGTATCCGCGCGAGGGCACTCGATGCCTCGGCGCCGCTCCGCTGACGGGCGAGTTCCAAAGCGACGTTCAAACGCGCGAGCGGAGAACGCAACTCATGCGAAATGTCGCCGAGCAAACGACGCTGTGCCAGAACGAGCGACTCTATCTGCTCAGCCATCTGATCAAAATCAGAGCCAAGCGAAACGAGCTCGTCACGACGACTCCCCGATGGCGGACCGACGCGCGCGGCAAGGTTTCCTCGCGCCAGCTCATTTGTTGCGACCCGGAGTTTGGCGAGTGGCGCCGTTAGATATCTTGCGAGCCCATAGCAGAAAGCAGCGCCGATGAACAAGACCGGCAGCAGATGCAACATGTGACTCGAGAAGGGCGGCGGCTGACGTCGCGGCAGTTCCATCACAAGGACGTACTCATTTCCGCTGGAGGTTTGCGCAGGCGCCGCAAGCAATGGAGGAAGACCCTCGGTACCCAGCTCGGGTCGACGCGTTCCAAGTACTCGCCGCACAAGATTCGGCGCCTCGACCGGAATCCGGCGTCCCGATAGTTCCTCCAGCTGCGGACTGAACAGGAATCCACGCATCCTTACCGTGCGCTCCAGCTCGTTGAGGTATTCAGATACTTCACGACTGCCGCCTCGCTCGAAATGCTCAGCCGCGGTTTGCGCGTAACCGGAAACAGCCCTGTCCGAAGCTTCAACCATTGGCTGGCGCATCAAGTCAGGGCGGGCGAGTTCGTTAGTGATCGATGTGACCACGACGAGCGTAATCATCGCCGCGCCGAACCAGAGAAAAATTTTCAGGAAAAGACTACGCGGCAAATGATTCAGTCTCCCTTGCTAACACTCGATTGGGCATAGATGTAACCGACGCCCCGCACCGTCTTGATGCGTTCTGCCTCGCCCACCTGGTGGCCCAGCTTCTTGCGGAGATTGCTGATGTGCATGTCGATGCTCCGATCAAACGGTGAGGGACTTCGACCAAGCACGTCCCTGGAGAGCTCTTCACGCGGCATGATGCGCCCCGCCGACCGCAACAGCTTTTCCAAAACGTCGTACTCGACCGCTGTCAACTCGACGATTTCGCCCGCGCGTCTCACCAGCCGGGTGCCTGTTTCCATTTCAATGTCTCCGATGATAAGACGGCGCGATGCCTCGGAAGTTTCGGACGAAGTACCATCAGACCGGCTGCTGCGCCGGAGAATTGCACGGATACGGGCTGCGAGTTCGCGCGGATTGAATGGTTTTGGCAGGTAATCGTCGGCGCCGATCTCCAGACCGACGATCCGATCAACGTCATCGCCGCGCGCCGTTAGCATCAACACGGGAGTCTTTGACTGAGTGCGGATTTTGCGAAGCACATCAAAGCCATTTATCCCTGGAAGCATAACGTCGAGGAGGACGAGAGCGTGTTGTCCTTGCAGCGCCCGCTCGGCTCCGGTGTCGCCGCGATGCAACGCCTCAATCTCGAAGCCGAGTGGCTCGAGATATTCCGTCACGAGTTCGCAAAGAGCCACGTCGTCATCGATGATTAATATTTTGTCCATGGCCGGTAGGAAGGCGACTTGATTGTAGCTTAGAAGAAGAGGAGGGTTCGTAAAGAAGTGTCAACCGCCTACAACGTCCAACGTCCAAAGTCCAAAGTCCAAAGTCCAACGTCCAAGGTCAAAGGTCTCCGCTATCAAAGGTGAACCGTAGGCCTAGAAACCAGTGGATGAGGGAGAGACGTTGGGCATTGGCGTTGGACGTCGTATTCTGCCTTTACAAAACTTTACATACGGTAACCAAGTCTTTACATCGATCGGGCGTGGAAAGGCGTATAAGAAGGGCAAGCAAAGGCGGGCCTTGAGGCCCCAGGCAACGAAACAAAGGAGACTGCAGGATGAGAAAAACAATACTGATAACTGCCGGAATCGCGGTGCTGATGATTGGCGCCACGGTTTTCGCCGTGGCCCAGGGCAGCCTGGGGCGCTTGAATCACCATCAGCATGGCGGTGACGGGCAACAGGGTCGCGAGCGGCACGGTGGCCCGGGTGGTCCGGACATGATCGAGCATATGGCTCGAGCGCTTGGACTGACCGATGATCAGAAGACTCAGATCAAGGGCATCATGGAAGCAGCACGTCCAGCGGAGGAGGCGCGCGACCAGAAGAGAGAAGAGCTACACAAGCAGTTGGAAGCGGCCACCGCCAAGGGACAGTTTGACGAAGCGAAGGTGCGTGATCTGGCGAATCAACAGGGTCAGTTAATGGCCGAGTCGATCGTCGACCACGAACGCATGAAAGCGAAGGTCTACAGTCTGTTGAGCGCAGACCAACGCACGAAAGCAGACGAGATGCACAAGAGCATGGGTGGGGAACGTATGCGTCATGAGGGTCCGCCTCCACCTCCACCGAGTAATTAGACGAGGAGAGATAAAGCCATTCCGCGTCGCATGCGGAATGTTGAGGGGCAAGCTGCTTTGGGGCGGCTTGTCCTTCTTCGTTTGAGAGGCATGTGAAGGTTTCCATAGACGGTCACATGAGGTCAGTACCACCGCGCGGTAGCGGGTGGGCCCGTTCGTTTTCAAGCAAGCATCGAGTCGTACTGATGTTGGATCCCTCGCGTCAGCTTCAGTATCGACGTTCCGGCCCACGCCACTACCGTTGTGGTGGTACTAACCTCACCCGGCTACTGCCCATCACTTTGGCGACACCTACTTTCGAAACGGATGAGCCTCAGTGTTGAAGATCACCCTGTCAAAATCTACCGTCTGCTCCGGCGCGAACAGCAGATAGAAGTATTTAAAAGTCTCGGCAAAGAGGAAACTTTGCATTGAGTCCGACTTTTCTTTGGTGACCACACTCTTCAGTGCCGCGTATCCTTCTTCAGTCCGGCAGTATTTGACGAAGTCCGCAAACAGCACTTCGCCCATCCGCAAATATTTCGGGTCCTTCGTGTAGTGATAAAGATAGTAAGTCGACTCCACGATCTCGGGCCGCAGCGGATAACCCGCTGACAACGCTTCCAGCTTCTGATAGTCGAACTCTTCCGGTTCAATTCCATGCACGTTCCACATCTTAAAAGAAGATTCCTGTAGCTGACGCGCGCGTGGCAGATCGCCGGACAACGCCAACACTGCAGGGAAGAAGGCATCGAGAGCGCCGTACGTGGTGCTCGTGCGTTTGCCGGTGTTCATGTCGGCGTGGCCGTACCAGAGTTCGAAGTCAGGACGACGCTTCAGTCCGCGAACAATGTGATCGGCGAGATACTTGTTGATGGCGGTTGCACTCTCCTCCCAGATGCGTTTGCAATCCTTATCTCCAAACAGGAGAGCGCACTTCAAGACGTATTCGTAATAGCTGTCGATCTCCGCACTGATGTGGCTGTCGGTGTTTGTCCACTCGCCTGTCACCACGTTGATGCTAGTGCCGATCAATCCGATTGGAGAACGACGCTTGTAGGTTTCCAGCAAGGCGCGCTTTGCTTTCGCGTAGAAGATCGGATTCTTCGTGAGTTTGCTAAGCGTGCCGAACTCGAGCAGCAGAGTGCCAGTCTCAGCGGGATTAGTGACGTCCCCGCGCACTCTGCCGGTGGTGAGATTGACGTAACGGTAAGGCAGCCCCGTCGGGGATTCGAAGACCGGCAAGAGTCGGTTGCCGAGATCTTCAGCGAGGGTGAGGAGTCGTTTGTCACCTGTGAGTTCATAGGCCGAGAGCAATCCGCCGAGGAGCCGAATCGTGATCTCGAAGTTCTGGACCGAGAGGTCTTTGTCGAAAGAGAGATTCTGCGCGATGTATTCCCTTGTGGCTGCCGCCTCCTCTTTTAGTCCCATGATGATCATAGTGTCGAGCGCGTCGACAGGAGTCATCAGAAGAGGCTTCGCATACCAATCGTGATACGTCTTTGTTAGTGGCCGCAGATCATCATGTCCCCAAGCGTACTTTTTGTAGCCATTCCAGGCGTGAAGAAACTCGGCCTTCACCTGAGTTGCGAGTTGTTTCTTGTTGGGCGCTCGTTGCGGATGAACAATCGAAGCGGTGCAGGCGATCAGGAGGAGAACTGTGATCAGTCTGGGCATGGTTATCAATACGGGCGTTCCGTTGCCGAAATACTCGGAACCCCTGAAACAGATGGGCCTTAACGTTTGCGCTTTCCGCAAACGGTTCTTGTGTGTAGCAGGTTACGTTGAGGTTCAGCCGGTCGCCTGCTCTCTGCCGCTGCCACGAAACAAAAACGTCAACACGAACCCGGCCACAAATCCGCCGATGTGCGCCATGTAAGCGACACCACCCTGTGCTGAGCTGGAAAGGGAACCGATGCCGCTGAAAAATTGCAGCACGAACCACATCCCGATGACTATCAATGCCGGCACCGGAATAACCTGTTGGCCCTGCAACACTCTGACGTTTCCCTGTGGGAACAGCAAAATGTAAGAGCCGAGCACGCCGGCAATCGCCCCCGATGCGCCCAAGTTCGGCACGTTCGATCCCGAGCTAAATGCCAACTGCGCAAAGGTCGCAGCCAGTCCACAGAGCAGGTAGAAGATAATGAACTTGATGTGCCCAAAACGGTCTTCCACATTGTCACCAAAAATCCAGAGGTAAAGCATGTTCCCTCCCAGGTGAAGCCACCCGGCATGCATGAACATCGAAGTGAACAGCGTTGAAAAATCGCCCGCGGGGTTCGCAAGGAAGCGACTCGGAACGAAAGCCCATCTGCCAATAAATGGTTCACCGCCGCTCATCTCTACAAAGAAGAAGAGGACGTTCAGAGCGATCAACGCGTAGGTGACCACCGGAAAAGTTCTGCGAGCGGAATCATCATCACCGATTGGGAACATTAGCTCTGTCTCCTTGGGTCAGGGGCCCGTGGTCACGCTTGTTTTCTCGTGGCCATCAGATATATCCCCAGTCCGATCACATTCGTAACAAGAATCAGTCCCGAAATCTTCACTGCGAACATTGTTCGACTTCCCACCTGAATTATAGGAACTAGCGAGAGCCCAACGTAGAGTAGCGTCATTAGTAGGCCTGAGAGGGCGGCGACCTGCAACCAGATCGGGGGACGTTCCTTCAGACTCCGTAACCCAATCAACGGGATCGCAAACATCACAAGATACGTAAGCGCATAAAATAATCCTGAAGCGTTCCACAGTAGCTGAAAAGCTTCCTGCTTTCCCACGCCGATCAGGCCCACAACTCCCAGCGCGAGCGTTGCCGCGCCTACGAAGAGGATGGAGTTAACCGGTGTCTTGTGTTTAGCGTGAAGCCTGGTAAACCATTCCGGCAGCAGTCGGTCCCAACCCGTTACCATTGGCAGACGCGTGTTGCCCGCGAACATCACGCTCGATTGCGCGAGGCGGATGCATAGCAACGCCATGATGGCGAGCGGCGCGACGATGCTAACGAAACTGAGCGATTCAAAGCCCACGCTCAAGACTTGGGGAATCGGTGCAATCAAGTCAATTTGATCGTGCGGAACCAATGCGATAACTGAACTTGTTCCGAGTATGAACATCACCGCGATGATCGGTGCAGCCAGCGCCACCGAACGACCGATTGTGCGCACTGGATTACGGCATTCACCCGCGTGAATGGCTACGTACTCGAACCCGCCAAGCGCGCCGAACCCCATCTTGCCAAGCAGGTTTAAGGTCATGAGTGACAGCACGGGCATCTCAGTCTTGAGTGGGTGATACTCGGCTAGAGTGCCGTGCGCTCGGTTCAAGAAGGGAAGTAGAACGAGCGCGGCGAAGGTTATCAGCATCAGGAGGCCACCTGCTTTATGAACCCACTTGCCGACGCCGAGCCCTACGATCGTGAGCAGCACCAGCGCGCTTATGATTCCTGTACTCGTCACGGCAGTAAACCACTTGCTTGCGGTTAGCCATTCGCCGCGCGGGCCCATGAGGTAAGCCAGATACTGCGTTACCTGGAGGCCGATTTCGGATGTATTCAAGATGGCAAACAGCCAGAGGTTCCACGCCACCAGAAAACCCATCAGGTTGTTAAAGCCCAGCTTGGCCCACTGATAGAGTCCGCCCTCGAGCGGCATGAGGCGGTTGAGATAAATCACCACTACCGCCGAGGGAACGTAGAAGAAAACCATCGCAAGCAGCCACAGGATGATATGGGACGGTCCTTGCTTTGCGGCCACGCCAACCCAGGGAAGGCCCACAACGAACAGGATCTGAGTGAGCACAAGATCGCTGAGGCCCAGTTCTTTTTTGAAGACTGCACCGTGCGCTTCGACGCGTTCTTCCTCAGTGTTATCGGAGTACATGGCGTTGTTCAGGACTAGTCTTGCTGGCGCAAACTGCCACCATTGTCTTCAGCTGCAGCGCCCGTTCAGCAGCTAAAAATTAGTTTGCTACGAGACCCTTCACTGCGTTAGCCCGCGCACTGTAGGTAATACCGCCAGCGGCATTCGCCGGCAGGCGCGCACTCATTCTCGCTTTAAGTACCGCGAGATCCTCGGGTGCCATCGCTGCAAGCTTCGCCCGGACGCTCGACCCACCGAGGATGGTCGTCCAGTAGTCATCGAGATCAGCGAACGTTCGTTGCACGGTGATTTCGCGCGTTTCGATCTCAGCCAAACCCGCATCAGTCCACAAGTCCCGCAACGACTCCATCCGAGACGCGTCTGGGCTCGGCGGTACTGGAACTTCAACGCCCATCCCACGCATTTCATCGTGCAATGCCTCGTAAGGAAAACCACCGCCAACCATGTCCCACGAATAGGACGTGACGGTGCCACCAGGGCAGACGACTCGTGCCATCTCGACAACGCCCTTCGCCGGCTCGGGGACAAAGAAAATCACGAGGGGCATCACAGCGGCGTCGAAAGTGTCGCTGGGGAAAGGCAGCGCCAAGGCATCGCCCTGACAAAACTGTGCGAGACGCGAAGCGGGTCGCGTGCGGGCATAAGCAAGCTGCTGTTCAGACGGGTCGATCCCCTGTACAGAGACTGGCGCACACCGCTCGACGATCATCTGGGTAAACGCGCCGTTGCCGCAGCCAACGTCGAGCCATCGCAAACCTGATTTTGGAGCAAGCCAGTCGAGAAAGGTTTCACCTGCGAGCTGGCTCCACCTCCCCATGTAGCGTTCGTACGCAGCTCCGTCGTCGAAGCGAATTTGGTTGGTCACCATTAAATTCAACTAAAGGAAAGATTAGAGCATTCCATCGAGGCGTCGGGAGCAACAGTCCTTATGCCGCTTCGACGAACGCGTTACTGCCCGTTTCGACGTTCGCTGAAATAACGATCAACGACAGAGATTATGCTTCTCAGATGCTCGTCGGTGCGGGACTGCGCTTCACTGAGTGTGATTTATGAATCCACCAGGGAATTGATTTTGGCATTCACATCTTTGAAGCCTTTAAAAGTCACGCTAGCAAGCCGCGCGACAATCTGCTCTGTTTGTCCTTGCACTTCTTGTAATTGGTGAATGTCAGCGGCAAACAGCGCTTGCTACTCTACGATAAAAGCAATTCTTTGGTCGACTTCTTAGTTGTTCATGGTGAGGGAACCTCTGATCTATTCTAAGTTCCACTCTAGCGAAAATCCTGTTTTTCACACAATGCGAGCAATCCAAACTTCAGCTGCGGCGCGCGATCAGCATCCGAGGTGAAGGGAAGAAGATTAATTGAGAG
>JBDTYQ010000056.1:0-23895 GCA_040005515.1 bacterium | reverse complement strand
AAGCAATGTCAGCAAAATTAGGCGAAATTCTCGTCCGCGAGAACCTCATTAGTGCTCAGCACCTCCGTGAAACCTTGGATTACCAACGCGAACACGGCGGCCGCCTGGGCTATAACCTCGTCAAGCTTGGCCTGATCACGGACGACATGATTACCGCCGTCCTCTCCCGCCAGTACGGAATCCCTTCCGTTAACCTCGACCTCTTTCAGATCGATGACTCTGTGCTGCGGCTCATTCCTCAGGAAGTAGCTCAGAAGTACTGTGTCATCCCCCTCTCACGAGTCGGCGCTACCCTCACCCTCGCGATGGTCGATCCGACAAATGTCTTCGCCATGGACGACATCAAGTTCATGACGGGACTGAACGTCGAGCCGGTCGTCGTCGCTGAAGCAAGTATTCAGCAAGCCATTGCCAAGTACTACGCATCTTCTCGCGAGATCGAATTGGCGGACGTCGCCGTAGACGAGCCTGCCAACGGCAAGAGCACTAACGGCAACGGTGGCATCACTCATGCCGATCTTGTCTCCCTGGACAGCATCGACTTTGAAGTCGGTCATGCCGAATACGTTGAAGTAGTCGAAGACAATGAAGAGATCGATCTCTCCACGCTTTCACAAATCAGCGAAGACGCTCCGGTAGTTCGACTCGTCAACGTACTGCTCGTAGACGCTTTGCGCCGGGGTGCTTCCGACATCCACGTCGAGCCCTACGAAAAAGAACTGCGCATCCGGTTCCGCATCGATGGCGTGCTTTACGACGTCATGCATCCGCCATTGAAACTCCGCGATGCTTTGATCTCGCGCGTAAAGATCATGGCCAAGTTGGACATCTCCGAGAAGAGACTGCCGCAGGACGGCCGCATCAAGATCAAAGTAAAAGTCGATGCGCGTTCGCGCGAATTGGACTTTCGCGTTTCCACGCTACCTACTCTGTTCGGCGAAAAAGTTGTGCTTCGTTTGCTGGACAAAGAAAATCTCATGCTGGACATGCACAAGCTGGGATTCGAGCCTGAATCTCTGGTCAAGTTCCAGCGCAATATTTCCAGGCCGTACGGCATGGTGCTCGTCACGGGACCAACGGGGAGTGGAAAGACGAATACTCTTTACTCTGCCCTGCAGTCACTGAATACGATTCAGACGAACATTATGACGGCGGAAGATCCGGTTGAATTCAATCTCATGGGAGTCAACCAGGTGCAGATGAAGGAACAGATTGGTTTGAACTTCGCTGCCGCCTTACGCGCCTTCCTCCGCCAGGATCCGAACATCGTGCTCGTTGGCGAAATCCGCGATTTCGAGACGGCCGAGATTGCTATCAAGGCCGCTCTAACAGGCCACCTTGTTCTTTCAACGCTTCACACGAACGATGCCCCATCAACAATCTCACGACTCATGAACATGGGTATTGAGCCGTTTCTCGTGGCAACCAGCGTGAACTTAATTCAAGCCCAGCGCCTCATTCGCCGGGTTTGCAAGGACTGCAAACGCGAAGAGTCACTGCCACCGAAAGCCCTGATGGAAGTTGGGTTCACTGCTGACGAGGCAAAGAACTTGAAGACTTATAAGGGAAAGGGCTGCGCTACCTGTAACAACACGGGCTACAAAGGGCGAATCGGTCTCTACGAAGTCATGGAAGTCAACGACGAGATCCGCGAGCTGATCCTGATTGGCGCGTCGGCACTCGAGTTGAGAAAGAAGGCGATAGATGATGGCATGATCACGCTGCGCGAATCCGGCCTTCACAAAATCCGCAATGGTCTCACTACGCTCGAGGAAGTCGTACGCGAGACGGTGGCCTAAAAAAAAGGATGATGATGATGTTGAGAATAGTATGCCTATCACTGGTAACACTTTTGTCAGTTGGCGCTTTGCTTCCATTTGCCGGTTCTTCCGCTCATGGACTGCGTCAGAGTTTTT
This sequence comes from bacterium, assembly GCA_040005515.1. Taxonomy (GTDB): domain Bacteria; phylum Acidobacteriota; class Blastocatellia; order Pyrinomonadales; family Pyrinomonadaceae; genus PSRF01. The sequence goes on along the minus strand of JBDTYQ010000056.1, from coordinate 21,979 downwards.
CCGCTGAGCGACAGCACAACTACCGGCGACACTCGCGCGCCTGGTGGCGTCGCCACCACGCCCGCTTAAGAATGAGAAGGCAGGCTGCTGCTCTTGCGCATAGCAAATCTACATGGGCGCCAATTAATCCCCTTCCCTCTGTAGCCGGGGCGTCAGCATCCCTCGCATCCACTAAACTTCCGGTGGGTTGGTCCACGGTAGGCGGCACCAGCAGCGAGATGAAATTCCGCACAGACATTGGAAACGGGAACCTCGCCGGGCAAGCTGCTCTGGCGGTTGTAGCGCAAAGCCGTCCCAATCCTGCTTACCTCACCGCGCGTGAGGAGAGCCGGCTGTTGGCCGGGGTGGCGATCGGCGACCTGCGCCGCATCGTGATCGACAAGATGATGTCCGGCGGCGGCTGGATCATCAACGACTTTTCCCGTGACGTCGCGGGTCACAAAGTCTTCGTGGTGATCGCACAGACTCCGACTGATGGTCGCGAACCGGAAAAGGCCTGGAACTTCTATTTCACCGAGGTAAATGGTCGCGTTTACAGCCTGACCACCAACACCCCGCCGCAATTTTCGGCGCGCATGGCAGCAGAGGCGGAGAGTTTAATCACCTCGCTTCAGTCCAACCGCTAAATCAGAACGAGGCGCAAGTTTGCGCTCTAGACTCTTGACCCAAGGAACTCGGAGGAGAACAGCTCGATGTCACTGAATGAGGGCGCCCCACAAATCTCGCTATCTGATCTGCTCAGAAAGTTGTCCGAGCTGCGGGGCTCTGACCTGCACATCACAACTGGATCGCAGCCCCAGGTACGCGTAGATGGACATCTCCATCCGCTCGACGGCTATCGAGTCCTCACCTCCGCCGATACCAAGCAACTCGCTTACTCGGTCTTAACTGACGCCCAGAAACATCGGTTCGAAGAAAGCCTCGAACTCGACTTCTCTTTCGGCGTCAAAGGACTTTCACGGTTTCGCGCCAACCTCTTTAACCAGCGCGGCGCCGTCGGCGCCGTCTTTAGGGCCATTCCCTACGAGATCAAGGCCTTTGAAGAATTAGGCTTGCCGCAGGTTGTAAAGAAGATGTGCGAGAAACCCCGCGGTTTGATTCTCGTCACCGGTCCTACCGGTTCCGGCAAATCCACAACGCTGGCGTCGATGGTCGACAAGATCAATCGAGAACGTCACGAACACATTCTGACAATCGAAGATCCGATTGAGTTCCTGCACAATCACAAGAGCTGCGTGGTCAATCAGCGCGAAGTGAATGCTGACACGCACGGTTTCGCTGAAGCCCTCCGTACTGCCTTGCGTCAGGATCCTGACGTGGTACTGGTCGGTGAAATGCGCGACCTCGAGACAATCGAGTCTGCGTTGCGTATCGCTGAAACGGGCCACCTGACACTCGCCACGCTGCACACGAACTCAGCCGCCTCGACCATCAACCGTATTATCGACGTCTTCCCTGCCGACCAGCAGGCGCAGATTCGAGCGCAGCTGTCACTGGTCCTGGAAGGCATCATGTGTCAGGCACTCTTGCCGCGCGCCGAAGGCACAGGTCGCGTGATGGCCCTCGAGATTCTCGTACCCAATGGCGCGATCAGAAACCTGATTCGCGAAGACAAGGTCCACCAGATCTATTCGATGATGCAGACCGGACAGGACAAGTACGGCATGCAGACGTTCAATCAGGCACTCGCCACGCTCTACCACAAAAGACAGATCACCGCCGAAGTCGCTATGCAGCGTTCATCGAATGTTGATGAACTGAAGGAGTTGATGGAGCGCGGTTCCGGTCTGAACACGGGTAACGGTAGCCCCGCCACAGGCAACCACCCGAGTCCCTACGCCCAGGGCCGTCCGGTCGGTGGGCGCCCCACCATCACGCGATAATTCACCCTCCATGGAGCTGTAGATATGCCTACTTACGTTTTCAAAGGCCGCAACCGTTTGAACGAGACTGTTGCCGGCGAACGCGTTGCCGATACTCGCGACGCGCTGCGGCAGATACTGCGCCGCGAACAGGTCACGCTGACATCCGTGAAGGAAAAGGGCCGTGAGATAGGCATTCCCAAGCTCGGCGGCCGCAAGAAAGTTAAGGCCAAGTCGCTTTCGATCTTCACACGACAGTTCTCGGTAATGATTGATGCCGGTTTGCCCCTGGTCCAGTGCCTCGAAATTCTCGCGCAGCAACAGGAGAACAAATTCTTTCAGGCGACGTTGATGCAGGTCCGTCAGGACGTTGAGGAAGGTTCGACTTTGGCCGGCGCAATGGCGCGACATCCGAAGGTCTTCGATCAGCTCTACACGAACATGGTTGAAGCGGGGGAGACAGGCGGTATTCTGGATTTGATTCTGCAGCGCCTCTCAACCTTCATCGAAAAACTGGTGAAACTGAAACGGGACGTGATCTCGGCCATGATTTATCCGGCGGCGGTGATCGCGATGGCAGTCATGGCCGTAGCAGTCATCATGGTTGTCGTTATTCCTCAGTTTCAAAATATCTTCCTCGGTCTGCTTGGTCCGGGCGAACAGCTGCCATTGCCTACCCGCATCGTCGTCGGCATCAGTAACTTTCTCGCGGGCTGGGGTGGTCTGACAATTCTGGCGGTGATTATCGGCACTACAATCGGCACGCGTTTCTATTACAAGACACCTGCGGGCCACAAGATGCTCGATAGCCTGATGCTCAAGATTCCAATCATTGGGGACATCCTGCGCAAGGTGGCGGTAGCCAGGTTCTCTCGCACGCTTTCCACATTGCTTTCTTCCGGTGTGCCGATTCTGCAATCTCTTGACATCACGGCGAAGACGGCCGGCAACGTAATCATTGAGGAAGCGATCGTCAAAGTGCGCCTGGGGGTAGAACGGGGTGAAAACTTCGTCGATCCGTTGAAAGCAACTGAAGTCTTCCCGCATATGGTGGCGCAGATGATTGGCATCGGCGAACAGACCGGCGCGCTGGATGCGATGCTTGGAAAGATCGCAGACTTCTACGAGCAGGAAGTTGATGCTGCCATCGCGAACCTGCTGACACTGATGGAACCACTCTTGATCGGATTCCTCGGTGTGACGATCGGTTCGATTGTTATCGCGATGTACCTGCCGCTATTCACCCTCATTGGCAAACTGTCGCAGGGGCACTAAAGCGACAGCAAGAGCGTTGAACCGCCCGTGGTCCTGGTAAAGGGATCGCGGGCGGTTTTGTGTTTGGGCCTAGAAACCACGTTACTGCCCGCTTGTTGTGGCGGAATCTTTATCGGCTCCTTAGCAAAACCGAATCGCCCAATCTGGCTCTCGCTCTTGGTGGACATTTGTATGCGCACCTCATGCTAAGGGCAGGTAAAGAGTTCCCCAGAAACCGAAATCGCCCGGTCTAGGTCTCGCACATGAACGTGGGCAAAAACATTAGGAGGTGGGCTCTGTGCGCACCCGGTATAGGCACAGAGTCCCACCCAAAAAACTTTTTACTGCCTTCCCATCTTTCAATCTCCGCGTCTTCCGGTTCCCTCTTTCGCTTTTCCCTTTTCCCCAGGTGTCTTATCCTGCCTACCGTGGAGACCGAACCGTTGCGCATCGTGAGCGCTACCGAACGTGACGTGCCATTAGTGCTTGAGTTCATTAAGGACCTGGCGACGTATGAGAAGCATCTCGACAAGGTTGAAGCCAGCGCAGCGCGCCTTCGCGAAACCCTTTTCGGTCCCAACCCGTCGGCCTCAGTGGTGATCGCGTACGAAGGTGACCGCGCGTTAGGCTTCGCGGTCTACTTTTTCACCTACTCGACATTCATTGCTTTGCCGGGACTTTACCTCGAGGATCTCTTCGTCAAGCCGGAAGCGCGCGGGAAAGGAGTCGGACGAGCGCTGCTCCAGTACCTCGCGCGAGTTGCAAAGCATCAAGGCTGCGCCCGAATCGAGTGGGCTGTGCTGCATTGGAACGGGCCGGCGATTGGCTTCTATCGTAGTCTCGGAGCGGTGCCGATGGATGAATGGGCGGTTTATCGACTACAGGGCGCGGCGCTGGATCAACTGGCAGGAACCTCAGACAAAGCACGAGGATGAGATCGGTGCGCGCGGCACCAACAGGCGCTCAGCCTTTTTCGCCATCGGCGTAACCATAAGGACAATGCCGGCATCCGCTCTCGCAGCAGTATCCTCGCCTTTCAAGAAACAGTGCTGTGAAAACCATGAGACCGCCCTCGATGTAAAAGTCTCTTCCTTCCGCCAGGGGTTCTTCGGATAAGACTTCGTCACGCTGCTCGAGTTTTTTATCAATCATGAAGTCTCGATTAGACCGTGTGCTGTGGTTTGAGTCACTGCGAGTTGTCGCGATTGCAAACTAGGAGTTTGCGTTACGAGGCTAGCTCACTGTGATAGGCTTGGCTTAGATGGCAGCGCCGCGCGAAAGAATCGATCAAGGTAACTCCCTTTTCCGGAAACTCTGGTGGCTGATCCTCGGTCGCCTCGCCACCGCCTTGCTGCTGCTCATCGCCTCCTCATTTTGGGCGCCATACAATCTTGTACAGCAGTTTTGGTCCACAACCCTTCCAATCCTTAGCTTCATCGTCGGCGTAACTCTTCTCTACCTGCTGGTGCATCGCTTTTCAAGAGCATTGCTCTTGCAGGCGAGGTTTCAGTTTACCGTAGATATCCTGCTCGTGACGTGGCTCGTCTGGACGTCGGATGTAATTCACTCCCCTTATACAGCTCTCTATATTGTCATTATTGCCACTGCGAGTTTGTTTCTCGGACCGCGCGACGTGGTGATCATGTCGATCGCCTGCGCCGCTGCGTTCACTGCCTGCGCGTTCGCCATTTGGAGCGGAATCGGCAGCCGCCCGTCTCAGGAAGTGTTGGAAAGTTCCTCGCGAACGATTCAATCCGTTGGCCTGTTCGACATCGCGTTCTTTGTTGTCGGCCTGCTTTCAGCACGGCTAGCTGAACATCAGTCGCGCTCCGACGTGCGGCTGATCGCGGCGGCTCAGTCTCTCGCGAACCTGCGCGCCTTACACGAAAGGATTGTCGCGTCGATTCGATCGGGTGTGGTCACCACCGACCTGCAAGGAAGGATCTACACGTTTAATGCCGCCGCTGAGGAAATCACTGGGTATAACGAGAAAGACGTACGCGGCCAGGATGCTTCGATCTTTTTCGGACAGATGCAGGAGGCAACTGTTGCCTCGCTACTCGCTTCCGACGTGGGCAAGACCGGCCCGCGTTTCGAAACGGATTGTCTGACTGCGGAAGGCATGCGGCTCAGATTGGGCTTCAGTATCTCGCCTTTGTTTGCGGAAACAGGCGTTACGACCGGCAGCGTAATTACCTTTCAGGATTTGACTCACATTCGGGCACTTGAGGAAACGTCCCGGCGGCAGGACCAACTCGCAGCCATCGGCCGAATGGCCGCATCGATCGCTCATGAGATTAGAAACCCACTGGCGGCAATGCGGGGCTCCATTCAAATGCTGCGTCACGAGATGAATGCCGACTCGTCGCAAGCGGAGCTGATGGAGATCATTCTGCGTGAGTCCGATCGGCTGAATCGAATCATCACTGACTTTCTAAACTACGCACGGCCACGGTCGATTACTCATGCGAGCGTCGAGGTGGGCGAACTCTTGCGGCGGACTTTTACACTGTTGCGCTATAGCCCCGAAGTTAATGAGCTGCAAACGATCGAAGAAGATATCGACGAAGGGGGTTTCTTCGCCGACGCGGACCCCGAACAACTCCAGCAGGTGTTTTGGAACCTCGCGCGCAATGCGCTTCAAGCGATGCCGGAGGGCGGAACTCTGCGTGTGGAATTAGGGAAAAATTCCAACAACAGACTGCGAATAACTTTCACTGACAGCGGGTGTGGGATGAGTCCGGCGCAGGTCGAAAGGCTGTTTGAGCCCTTCTCTTCAACTACTGGCGGAACGGGACTGGGGCTCTCGATTGTTTATCAAATCATTCGGGAGCATGGTGGTACAATTAATGTCAGCAGCCGCGAGGGGCGGGGCACCACGATCACGATTGAACTCCCATGCGAGACCTCAGAAGAAGCCAGGAGTCAGGATCCAGGAGTCAGTAGGGCTCAACCTCACTCGAAAGGACATCCTCAGGATGACAGACCGCCTCACAACTAAGCGGGAACCGGCACGGATTTTCCGTGACCTGATAGTCTGGAAAAAGGCGCGTGAGTTTGTACTTTGTGTCTATCGCTACACTCAGAAGTTTCCGAAGGACGAACTATTCGGTTTGACTCGCAATTTAGATGAGCAGCCCTTCTGGGTTCTAACTCCTGACTCCTGACTACTTTTCTGCTATGTCCAACCTTCTGATTGTTGACGACGAATTGGGGATGCGTCAGTTTCTGACGCATCTCTTTCAGCGTGACGGCCATACGGTCAGAGTTGCTGAGAATGGCCGCAACGCAATGGCCCTGCTGCGCGAAGAACCCGCCGAGCTGATCATCTCCGACATCCGCATGCAGGACATGAACGGTATCGAGTTGCTGCGTTCCGCGCGTGAACTCTTGCCGAATGTGGAAGTCGTGATGATGACAGCATTCGCTAACGTCGAGACCGCACGTGAAGCGTTCCTGCTCGGTGCATACGACTTTGTGCAGAAGCCGTTCGACAATGATCTCCTGAAAGAAATTGTCACGCGCGCGCTGCAAAAGATCTCTCTAGTAAAAGAGAAAGAGGATCTCCTCGAACAAAACAAAGCCCTGATTCAGGGCCAGCGTAAGCAGGGCCAACTCGGAAACATCATCGGCAAGTCTGCCAGCATGCAGGCGCTCTATCAGATGATTGAAACCGTGGCCCAGGTGCAAGCTACTGTATTGGTGACTGGTGAGTCAGGGACAGGGAAGGAACTGGTCGCGCGGGCGATCCACGATCTGGGACCAAGAGCGGAGAAGCCATTCGTTTCGATTAACTGCGGCGCGTTCACTGAGACGTTGCTCGAGTCTGAACTCTTTGGTTACGTGAAGGGCTCATTCACCGGAGCCAACTCCAACCGCAAAGGTTTGTTTGAAGCTGCAAACACGGGCACGGTCTTTCTCGATGAGATTGGAGAGATGTCCCCAGCTATGCAGGTGAAGCTGCTGCGCGTCCTGCAGGAACGTAAGCTGCGACCTGTGGGCGCCACCGAAGAGACGACCGTGGACACGCGCGTCATTGCCGCTACGAACCGTGATCTGGCGAGCATGGTGAAGGAAGGTACTTTTCGGGAGGATTTGTTCTATCGCATCTCGGTGATTCCCATCGAGCTTCCGGCACTACGGGAGAGACTTGAAGACGTCTCGGAACTAGCGAACCATTTCATCACTAAGTTTTGCGCCCAGTCGGAGCGAACCTTGGGGATTAGTGAGCAAGCGATGCGGCTCCTGGAAAACTATTCGTGGCCTGGTAATGTGCGAGAGCTCGAACACACCATCGAACGCGCGGTAGCCTTGGAAAGCACCGAAGCCATTCAACCGGAACGCCTCCCCGAGAAGATCTCCAGTTACAATCCTAATCGCATCGCCAGTAGCTTCGATTTACCCGACGAGGGCATCAACGTCACTGCCCATTTGGATCAACTCGAAAAGACTTATCTGCTTGAGGCTTTGCGCAGATCGGGTGGTAATCAGACCAACGCCGCCGGACTCCTCCAGTTATCAGTTCGCTCCCTGCGGCACCTGCTCGACAAACACGGAATTCGAGGATTGACGGCGCAGATGCGGGATGAACGCCGCTCGCCGGATTCCATACCGCGCCGCCGCTCAACCGATCCACCAATCCGTCGCCGCGAGGAAGATGAGGGGGAATTCGCCGCCGGCGCCGGCGAGTGATGAGTCAGGGCAGGAGGGAGTGGCACGTCAGAAAGGAGGCAGTAAGCCAGTTACCGGAAGGCAGGAGGAGAACGCTGTCTTGGAATTTACAGTTTCGGGCTTCCCACTAAAACGTACTCCTCTAAAACAACACCGAAGAACGCCAACTCGACTTTTATCTTCCTGCTTCTGCTTTCTGCTTTCTACTTCTGCCTCCTGCTCCCGCAAGCTGAGCCGCTCTCTAAACTCTCTGCCGTAAAGCGTCATTAGCCAGCTGACGGAAACTGTCAGTATTCCCGCCAAAATCAACTTTTCCTTGGGTTATCCAGGCTAAACAGCCGCAATTCTTAACCAAAAGCACTGGAAGCCTTCTGGCATGACCCTTGTAATGGGACAACTCGACAGTCGCGCTCTTCTCGGCACTAACACCGTTAGAACGAAAGCCGTTGGCGCGAGAAACCTCTTAAACAATTTCTCTGAAGGAGCGCGAAGAAAGAAATGACAATGAACAAACGCCAACAGGGCTTTTCACTAATCGAACTTCTGATCGTCGTTGCGATCATCGGCATTATCGCCGCCATCGCCATTCCAAACCTACTCGCCTCCAAGCGCGCAGCGAATGAAGGCTCGGCTCAGGCAACCTTGCGCGTGGTAACAAGCGCGGAAGCGACCTACCAGGCCACAGCAGGTGCCGGCAACTACGGATCCCTCCCCACGCTTTTCGCCAACAGTTTGGTTGATTCAGTGCTCGGCGCGGCGGCCCCTGCTGCCAAGAGCGGCTACTCGTATCTGGCAACCCCGACCGCCTTCACCAGCACCACTCCTGCCAGCTATGTGACCAGCGCATCGACCCTGGCCGCCACCGGCGTGGGTGCCACCGGCACACGCAACTTCATGAGTACTGAAGTCGGCGTTATCTTCTACGGCCCGGCCAGCACGACCCCCATCACGACCGGCACCGCAATCGGAAACTAGTAACAACTTCAGTGTCTATCTGGATGCGGGGGCTGGAGTAGCTAGCTCCTGTCCCCGCATCATCACTTTGCCAGCAGTCAAAACCCAAGTAGGAGCCGGCTGTTGACCCCACTAAGGAGCTAGAACAATGACAATGAACAAACGCCAACAGGGCTTCTCGCTAATTGAACTCTTAATCGTGGTCGCGATTATCGGCATCATCGCCGCCATCGCCATTCCAAACCTACTCGCCTCCAAGCGCGCAGCGAATGAAGGCTCGGCTCAGGCAACCTTGCGCGTGGTAACAAGCGCGGAAGCGACCTACCAGGCCACAGCAGGTGCCGGCAACTACGGATCCCTCCCCACGCTTTTCGCCAACAGTTTGGTTGATTCAGTGCTCGGCGCGGCGGCCCCTGCTGCCAAGAGCGGCTACTCGTATCTGGCAACCCCGACCGCCTTCACCAGCACCACTCCTGCCAGCTATGTGACCAGCGCATCGACCCTGGCCGCCACCGGCGTGGGTGCCACCGGCACACGCAACTTCATGAGTACTGAAGTCGGCGTTATCTTCTACGGCCCGGCCAGCACGACCCCCATCACGACCGGCACCGCAATCGGAAACTAGTAACAACTTCAGTGTCTATCTGGATGCGGGGGCTGGAGTAGCTAGCTCCTGTCCCCGCATCATCACTTTGCCAGCAGTCAAAACCCAAGTAGGAGCCGGCTGTTGACCCCACTAAGGAGCTAGAACAATGACAATGAACAAACGCCAACAGGGCTTCTCGCTAATTGAACTCTTAATCGTGGTCGCGATTATCGGCATCATCGCCGCCATCGCCATTCCAAACCTGCTCGCCTCCAAGCGCGCTGCCAATGAAGGGTCCGCTCAGTCTACGCTTCGCGTGGTAACAAGTGCGGAATCGACCAACAAGGCAACTGACGGTCAGGGTAACTACGGAGACCTCGCCACGTTGTTCGGTAGTGGTTTGGTTGACTCGGTTCTCGGCGCCACCCCGGCTCCTGCTTCCAAGAGCGGCTACGCCTACCTCGTCACCCCCATCAACTTCACCGACACGACCCCTGCGAGCTACACATCGAGTGCATCGACCTTGGCTGCGACTGGCGTGGGTGCCACCGGGACACGCAACTTCAGGAGTACTGAAGTCGGCGTCATCTACTACGGACCGGCCAGCACGACCCCAATCACCACCGGCGCCCCCATCGGAAACTAGTACACAACTTCCAGTTTCTGACTCTAATTGCGGGGGCGGAGCAACAAGCTCTCGCCTCCGCAACTAGTTAAGGAATCGATCATGCTCCAGAGCATCAAAAGAGCATTGCGAAATCCATTAGGAGTCTTCGGCACTTTGTGGCCGCTGGTCCTACTGGTTCCCTTCCTTCCAGGTTTACCGCGGCCCGGGCTTGGCGGTTTCCCCTGGAGGCAGGAGCTGGCGCTTGCTTGTCTTCTCAGCGTTACCCTCGCACTCGCGCTGAGGCGGACCCTGAAGCAGCAGCTGCTGGTGCCCAGCAGTCTCACGTCTCGCCCCGACTTCCTCGTCCTGACCATCGCCTCGTTTGCCATATGCACCGCGTCGTCGCTCTTCTGGGCGGCGAATCCCTACTCGGCGGCACACCACGGATTCCAGTGGGGCGCCTACTTACTCTTCTTTCTCCTGATGCGGTTGGTAGCTGCGCAACCCCGACTGCTGCGCTCAACGATCTACTCTTTTGCCGTAGTAGTATGGATGCTCAGCGTTTCCTGTCTGGTTGAAGCGTTCGTTGGCGCTTCACTGGGGGGATCTTTTCGACTCCATGCACGACCGCCACTGCGCGGCTTCAGCGGATTCGGTGAGGTCATGGCCGTGGCTGGTCCGATGTTCGCAGCGTTCGCGCTTGATTCTAAAAGACCACGTCGCGCGCTTTTGTGCGGCGCAACGGCGATCGTCGTTTGGCTCGCCACCGTTCAAAGTCTGGAGCGCGCTCCCATTCTTGGAGCGACTGCCGGGCTTCTACTCGTTTCGGTTGGCGCTTGCATCAAACGCGGTTCTCGCTCGCATGTTTTGAAACGTACGGGTCTGCTTGCTGCGACTCTTGTCTTATCTACCGCTGCACTCTTCGCTCCCGGGCTCCTGAGCTCAGATAATCAGAACGTCACCCTGCGGCGTTTTCAGTCGACTTCAATTTCCGAGGACAATACCCGGGTGCGACTTCTCTTCTGGAGTGCGGGACTGGAAATGTTTCGCGCGCATCCTCTGCTTGGTGTCGGCGCGAACAACTACGAGGTGGCTTTCCCCTCAGGTCGAGCGAGCTTTTCAGCTGCCCATCCAAACAGTCCGCTGGTAAAAATGAACGAAGAGTATCTTGCGCAGTATGCGCACAACGAATACTTACAGATTCTTGCCGAGCTCGGCATTGTCGGCTCATTGCTCTTCCTGACGTTTTGCCTGGTTCTTGCTGCGAATGCCTGGCGCGCCTGGAACTCCAGCCAGCGTCCCCTTCTGGCCCTTGGCGCGGGCGCGGGACTAGTGGCCTTTGCGATCAGCTCTGTCGCGAGCTCTTTCTCGTTCCGTTGGCTCGGCGGCGGTATGGCCTTCTTCTTTGCCGCTGCGCTCGTTTCGAATCTTGCACAAAGCACGAAAACGAAACCCGAAGTCGTGCGAGCCTCGGCGTCACCGCGACTCGCATTCGCAACCGGTTTGGTTTTCGCACTCACGATGTTTGTGGGCGCAGGCGCTCAAGCGACGAACAGCGTGATGCACGCCGAAGCGCAATCAAGTCCTTCACCGAATCAGGCCGACCATTTCTACCTGATTGCCTTAAAGGCCAATCCTTTCGATGCGTCCACGCACTACGACTACGGCCTTTTCCTGTATCGATTGAAACGCCCTCATGAAGCTTTACCGCACCTGCGCTACGCGGTATCGCGAGGACTAAACACCTCGGCAAACTATGCATTTCTCGCTGCCGTTGAAGAGGAGGCGGGCGATTTAGCCGGCGCCGAAAGAACGCTCACTGAAGCAGTCGCGGCATATCCTCGCTCTGTGTTCCTGCTTGTTCGCTATGCGGCGACGTTAGAACGCGCGGGAAAAACCGAAGCCTCTGCCAGCGCATTCTCAAACGCTCTCCTGGTTGATGCACGCACCGCGCGCGGCTGGTATCAACTGATCCAGTTCGATATCGACGCCGCGATTGTGGCCTCACGACAAGACACTGAAATAGCCACTCCACGTGAACTCTTACCCCAACAAGCCTTTTTCGTAGTGCTTGAAGAAAACGAGCGACGACTGAATGTGTCGCCAACAACAGGTTGGCGCGGTCAAATGAAGTCTCTCAATAATTGATGGGCCGAGTTGCTGGAAGTAGAGGTCAAACGAAATGACAAAATCAAAACACCAGGCCGGCTTCTCCCTGATCGAGCTGCTAATCGTCGTCGTGATCATCGGCATTCTTGTCGCGATCGCGATTCCCAACCTGCTCGTTTCGCGCCGTGCCGCTAATGAAGGTTCCGCCCAGTCGTCACTGCGCACGATTCACAGTTGTCAAATGACATATCAAGCGACGGTTGGCATTGGTGATTATGCTGACTTGCCGACTCTGTCTTTGCAGACCTTGACCGACGGCGTTTTAGGGTCTGGCATCAAGAGTGGTTTCAGCTTCGAAGTGAATCCCACGGCCAGCGGGCAACGGCCGGCGTTGTTCTACGTCACCGCTGTCCCCGTGCTGACAACAGGACCGGCGGCAACCGGTACGCGCCGTTTTGCGGTCACCGACGATGGAGTCATCCGCGGCGATTCCACCGCGCTCACGCCCTACCCGAACGACTCCGCTGCCAGAACTGCTCCGCCAATCCGCAACTAACAGAATGGGAAGATCGCACGTCAACTAAGATCGCAATTCAGAAAATCCCTGCTGACACCAGATCGACCCGCGTGTATATTGACGAATATGTTGGGACGCATCGTAGCAATCGCGGGCAACGCTTTTCGCGAAGCTGTTCGTGATCGCGTGCTCTACAACCTGGTCCTCTTCGTACTGCTCCTCACCGGCGCCGCAGTTTTTATCGGCGAACTCTCCGGCGGCCAGGAAAGAAAAATCATTGTGGACCTTGGTCTCAGCGCTATGCTGTTGTTTGGCGTCTTTATCGCCATTTTCGTGGGTGTCGGCCTGGTCTATAAAGAAATCGAACGTCGCACGGTCTACACAATTTTTGCCAAACCTGTTGGCCGTGGTGAGTTTCTCGTAGGCAAGTATCTCGGTCTTTGCCTGACGCTGCTGGTCAATGTTCTCGTGATGGGCGCCGGTGTCTCACTCGCTTTGGTTTACGTGAAAGGCGGATGGGATCCGCTCGTAGTGACTATCTGGCCCGCAATCATGCTGATATTTGTAGAGCTGATGATTTTGACCGGCGTCGCCCTGCTCTTTTCGTCCTTCTCGTCACCTGCGCTTTCCGCCCTCTTAACTTTTTTCGTTTTCATCATTGGACACTTCAGTGCGGACCTGAAGGGACTGGCAACCTCAATGGGCAGTATCAGCGCGCGATGGCTTTTTAACGGCCTCTACTACCTGCTTCCGAATCTAAGCAACCTGAGCCTAATCACCCCTGCGGCACATGGGCGTACTCCAGAGGTCACTACTTTTGTCGCCGCGGTCGCTTATTCACTCGTTTACATTGGCGTCATCCTGGCGACTGCGACGTTGATCTTCCGGCGACGTAACTTCAAATGAAACCAGTCAGCACCATTCGCCGCGACGGCTTGTTAATCCTGTTCGCGCTGGGCAGCCTGGCCGTCGTGGTGGGTCTGTCGCGTTGGATTGACGCACACCGTCCGCCGTCCGATCCGACTATCGAGGAAGAAAAGCTCTACGTTACCGGGAACACCGTGAAACGCGTAAGCCTGGGTTTCAATGGACTCGCTGCAGATTGGTACTGGATGCGTTCGCTGCAATACGTCGGCGGAAAAATTCTGAAGCTTCCCGGAAATGTTCAGTTGGACAACCTGGGCCAACTCGACTTGAAGCTGCTGGCTCCCCTGCTCGATACGGCTACTACACTCGATCCGGATTTTATGGAGCCTTATGAGTACGCGGCCATTGTCCTGCCAGGCGTAGACGTGCAGGAAGCTATTCGCATTACCAGGAAAGGCATCGCCGCCAACCCATCAGCGTGGAGGCTGTATCAACATCTCGGCTACATTTACTGGCAGCAAAAAGATTTCCAGGCTGCGGCAGAGACCTACAGTGAGGGAGCAAAAATTCCGGGTGTGCCAGCGTGGATGGAAGCGATGAAGGCCCGGATGGCGGTCGAAGGCGGCAGCAGAAACACAGCGCGCGAGATCTACCAGCGCATGTACGAACAAGCGGGCGACGACAAAGTGAAAGAGATGGCGCGCCAGCGACTGATGCAACTCTACTCGCAAGACGAACGCGAGGCGCTGCGCGAGGTCTTGACAGCGCACAAGTCTCGGGTCGGCCGCTGTCCCGCGAGCTGGAGGGAAGTCTCGTTGCAGGGTGTGCGCGTAAAAGTAGATGCCGGGGGTTCTCCAGTGGATCCGTCCGGCGCTCCTTATCGATTAATGAAAGACAAGTGTGATGTGGAATTGGATGCGCACTCGCAGGCGCTGAATTGGTAGAAGGACTCAGAATGAAAGTATGAGCGTAATCGTTCAAATCGAAAATCTGACCAAGGACTACGAAGTCGGCTTCTGGCGCAAACGCAAAGTGCGCGCGTTGGACGGTCTCTCGCTGCAGGTGTACCGCAATGAGATCTTTGGATTTCTCGGCGCGAACGGCGCGGGAAAGACCACGACGCTAAAGCTCCTGATGCGGCTCATGTTTCCTACCAGTGGCAGCGCTCGGATTTTGGATCGAGACATCGCCGATATCTCGATGCATCAAAAAATCGGCTACCTGCCGGAGAACCCTTACTTCTATGACTACCTGACTGCGCGAGAATTCCTCGAGTATTGCGGTCAACTCTTCGGTTACGGGAGCGAAGAACGACAAAAGCGCGCGAATGATTTACTGCGTCGCGTCAGCCTTGATGAAAAGTCTTGGAACGTCCAACTGCGTAAGTTTTCCAAGGGCATGCTGCAACGTGTGGGATTGGCCCAAGCACTCGTCAACGATCCCGAAGTTGTCTTTCTAGATGAGCCAATGAGTGGCCTCGATCCGGTCGGCCGCCGCGAGGTTCGCGACCTGATCGGCGGTCTTCGTCAGGAAGGTAAAACTGTTTTCATGTGCTCGCACATTCTTTCTGATATCGAAGTCTTGTGCGATCGCGTCGCTATTCTTAAGCGAGGACGACTTGCGCACGTGGGACATCTTGACGAACTGAGGCAGCGTGCTGGTGATCGTAACCATGTGGAACTCGTCGCTACTGGGGCAGACGCAGTTAGCCTTTCAGCACAGCTCCCGATGGGTAATACATTTCAGGTGAGCGCAACAGCGAGCGGGTTGCGAATAGAAGTTACGGACGAGAAAGATGTCGATGCCGTGATCGCGGCTTTGAGGAAGACGGGCGGAAAACTGGTGTCGGTGCAACCGGTGAGACAGTCGCTTGAAGAATTGTTTCTCGCAGATACGCCGGTTCAAACCGAGCCCACAAAAAGACCAAACTGACTACTTAAACTTGAATCCTGTCACTTCCATCTTAATGTTGGCTCGATCGTCGGTGTCTTTCATTCCTTCCAGCCTCACAACGAGCTGAATCGTTCGGTTGGGTTCAAGTTCTTGTTGTCTCGTCGGAATCACGACTACAGTTTTTTCCTTAACTGGTTTTCCCTGATGATCCACGACGGCTGCCCTAACCTCAAGGCCATTCAGAGGTCGCCCGGTAAAGTTGCGCACCGTTGTTTGGAGATTCATTACGATGTCCCCCAGCGCACGCTTCGCTTCATCTGCTTCGGGCGGATCCAGCACGATTTGCGCTTGATACTTTTCGAAGTCCTGTGAGCCCGCGCGAATCGCACCTTCCAAAACCGGCTCGACAGTACCACCACTGCTCGCACGTAACAGGATATAAAAGACGACCGCAATCACAAGGGCGGCTGCAACAGCCGCGATGATAATTACCTTGCGGCGTGAGCCGTCTGAGTCGTCAGGTTCTCGTTCTGAAATAGCCATTTAGTTTGGAGCCGAATTGTAGGATTGTGCAGGCAGTTTTGCAATTGGAAACGTCCGTGACAACGCTTGGGCCAAAGTGTTAGACACTGCCCGACTTAGGTTTGTTCCGGCGATCGGACTCGCAATGTCGAGGTCGTCAGCTCGAGGTGTTGGAGGAGTTCTTTTGGCTGAGCAAACGCTCGATGACTTCTTCCAGCTCAACAAAATCAATCGGCTTGGTGAGGTAGGCGTTACAGCCAGCGGCAAGAGCGTCGGCGTGAAAGTCAGCTGTGTCATGCGCTGAGACCGCAATGATGGGCACGTCTTTAAGATTAGGCAAGGCGCGAATGCGTCGGGTGGCGGCAAGTCCATCAATGATCGGAAGACTTAAGTCCATTAAAATGATCTGCGGACTGACACGTTCGGCATTCTTTACGGCCTCGGCGCCATTAATGGCTTCCGAGACTCGATAACCGCTCAACTCGAGCAGCCGCCGCATCATCACGCGGTTGTCTTCTGTGTCTTCCACCAGCAGCACACTCGTACCCCGAGGCTCGTTCGAGTTCGTCATTGGGCGGAGGGATTTTTGCGTCACGGCTAGTTCCATTCGGTTTCTAACTTGTTGAATTCACTGTATGACTAGGATACGGCTTGGCTTTTTGTTAAGATGTCGCATCGAAAGACGACAGATCAAGCTAGGCCTTTGGGGCTCAATTCGTACACCGAAATCCGCCATTGTTTAGTTGGCAGCCAAGGCTGAGGAGTTCGGATTACCACCAACTTATCTATGAAGCCCTTGTTGACGCTGCCGCAAGATAACAATTCTCTTCAAACCCTGGGGCGGGCCTCCCTTCAAATCGTTCACGATCTGAAGAATCAGCTAAACGGTCTCAAACTGTATGCCACGTTTCTGCGCAAACGGATGGAGAAAGCTGAACACCCTTCAGACGAGATGGAAACTCTGACCAAGTTGATTTCCGGACTGGATCGCGCTGCCGGAGATCTTTCAACGCTGGTGGATTTCGGTCGCCCTCTCGAATTGCGCCGGCAACCGAATGTCGACGTCCAGAAGCTTATGAAAGGGATCGCCGCCAGTTTTGCGGAAGGCACTCGGGCTACAGGCGCTCTCAGCGGTGCCCTGGTAATCGAATCAGATTCTTCTCCAATGCTGGGTGACTTTGATCCCACCGCCCTGGGGGACGCTTTGCGATCGATTTCAGTGGGTGCGGTAAAGCTTGCGCAGGGAGCCGGTGCGAAAGGGGTGCAGCGAGTTAAGCTGAGCGGTGACGGGCCCGACCACGCCGCTGTGATTATCGAATGGGAAGGAGTATCGAAACAGGATCACGATCCCTTTAGTTCCCTGGCTGGAAGCGTTGAAATTCGCATGTCGCTCGCCGCAAAAGTCATTGCGGCCCACGGAGGCTCAGCAGAACAGCGCGACAACACGATTCGTGTTCGTCTGCCGTTGACACCGTAATTAACTGAGCCCCAAGGATACAAACATGGCCGCCACAGCAGGATTCAAGGAGGAGAAAAAGGTGGAGCACAAGGACGTGCGGATTCTCATAGTCGACGATGAGCCGATGATGGCGGACTCGCTGAAACAAAACCTCGTCGAAGAGGGCTATTCAGTCGACACTGCCGCAACAGGCGCCGAAGCGATCGAGCTCTTTGATCAGGGCGGCCATCAGCTCGCTATTTGCGACTTGCAACTCCCGGACATGGACGGCCTGGAAGTGATGCGTCACATGAAAGACGCGCGTCCGACAACCGAAGTGATTGTAGTCACCGGTTACGGCTCCGTGGCCCGCGCTGTGGAAGCGACAAAAGCAGGCGCGTTTTACTTTGTCGAAAAGCCTTTTGACTTTGAAGAGATTCAGCCGCTGGTAGACAAGGCTTTGGAGCGCCGCGAGCTGGTTGCCGAGACGACGAGCATGAGGCGTCAGCTTTCGACTCGCGCCGAGTACTTCAACATCATCGGCGCGGCTAAGCCGATGCAGACGATCTACGAAACGATTGAGTCAGTAGCTAAGTCTGACGCGAACGTTCTCATCGTCGGCGAGTCGGGGACAGGTAAAGAACTGATAGCCAATGCCATCCATTACAACTCCCTGCGTTCGAAGAAGCCGTTTATCAAAGTGAATTGCGCTGCTTTGCCGAAGGAGCTGATCGAATCCGAACTCTTCGGTCATACCAAGGGCGCCTTCACCGGTGCGCATGCAGATAAGGAAGGACTGGTACAGCACGCCGCCGGTGGCTCGCTTATGCTGGACGAGATTGCCGAAATGCCTGTCGAACTCCAACCCAAACTGCTGCGCGTTCTGCAGGAACGTAGCTATCGCAAGATTGGGTCGGAAAAAACGTTTGCCGTCGACTTTCGTCTGATCTCCTCAACCAACCGCCCACCAGCAGACGCGATCCGCGATGGAATCCTGCGAGATGATTTGTTCTATCGCATCTCTACAATCACGATTCACGTTCCGCCGCTGCGCGAGCGGAGTGAAGACATTCAACTGCTCACCGAACACTTCCTGCACATCTATGCCCAGAAGTACGAGCGGCAGATCACCGGAGTCTCCCAGGCCGCTTATCAACGTTTGTTCGGACACACGTGGCCGGGCAACGTGCGCGAGTTGCAAAACGTGATCGAACGCGCGGTGTTACTAGCGAAGGCCAGCAAGATCGAGCCGGTTGATCTGCCTTTTGATAATGGAACCCTGCCTGAAGGTGGATCGGCAAATGCGGAATGGGACGTCCCACCAAACATGACACTCGAGGACATCGAGCGTCTCGTCATCGAAAGAACGCTACAACGAACTGGCGGCAACAAACAGGCGGCAGCAAACCTCCTGGGAATCTACCGGCCGCGGCTTTACAGCAAGATTCGAAAATACAATATCGATGTCGCGTCGTTGGCATCGGCTTAGAAGGCAAACCAATCTGAGCAATTAGGTCACGCAACGCCTTTGACGACTCCGATCAAGATCGACCGCTTGCCGGGAGGGCGCTTACTGAGCATTGACGCCCTCCGGGGCATCGCCGCCCTCGGTGTCGTTCTCTACCACACTGTTTACCAAGCCTCAGTTGCCCTTCCAGGCAATTTCTTCGACTGGCCCGTCCGGCTGATTCAGCTAATCAGCTCCCTCGGTTATATCGGCGTCTTTCTCTTCTTCGTTATTTCCGGTTTCTGCATTCATCTCAAGTGGGCTAAAGCAACAGCGTCAGGCCAACCGTGCGAGATCAAGTTTGGCGCGTTCTGGCGAGGGCGTTTGCGCAGACTCTATCCTCCTTACTTAATCGCCTTTGCCGCCTTCATGGTGATGGCGGCTTTAACTACGGGCCTCAACGTTACGCATTTCTTTTTTTATGACGTTGTGATGCACCTGCTTATGCTGCACAACCTCGACCCGCACACTTGTTACAGCATCAACGGTGTCTTCTGGACTCTGGCAATCGAGGAACAACTGTACCTTGCGTATTTTCTGCTGCTCTTCCTCCGCACTCGATGGGGTTGGGGACCCACACTGATTATTGCCGCACTTGCACGTCTGGGCTGGTATTACTTCTGTCACTTTGTTTGGTTGAAGACAAGCTTCGGCATTCCCGTTCCGGAAGGCGCGGCGTCGCATTGGCTCACGTGGGCTTTGGGGGCAATAGCGGTTGAAGCGGCTGTGGGTTTGGTGGTGCTGCCGAAGTGGTGTCGAAACATCTGGCTGGGTGCTGCGGCAATTGTGATGGCGTCGGTTACGTCGGTCACTTTACCCGTTCTCCAGAAGGATACCTTCATTCACACGACGGGTTGGCTTCTGATGCATCCGCTCTGGGGTCTCGGGTTCTTCATCGTGATCAACCGGGCGGTGCAGGCGGAACGCGCCTGGATTACTGTGCAGCGCATGCCGCGTCTGGTTGCCGGGCTGGCGGCGATAGGCATGTTCTCTTATTCGCTCTATCTCACGCACGAGTTGGTGATCATGCAATCGTATTCCTTCGTCTTTAAAGGCTGGCCGCCGCTGCTCAACGCTCTTTTGATCGTGACGCCGGCAACAGTCCTCTTCGCCTGGTTGTTCTTCTTATTTTTCGAAAAGCCTTTTATGCAGAAACCAGTCCGGAGTTCCGAGTTCGGAGTTCCGAGTTCGGGGCTCGTAGCGCCGAGGGCGGAGTTTGGAGTCTCGGCTCTGCAAGGGGAGGCGAGTGCAAAGTCTGAGGTGTAATAATGGTTCTGATGATTCGATCTGTTACCGTGTCTTCGTAAGCCGCCAGACTCCACAATCCACATTCGGCATTCTTCAATCCAGTTGGTACGTCGCTACGCTCGTCGGCGTCTCAAAGCAACGCACTTTGTAAATCCGCACCCGGTCGTCGCCAACCTTGGCCGCAATCCGTTCCAACACATACTTCGCGAGGTTCTCAGCCGAAGGCTGCAATTCGTCAAAGGGGGGTAGTTCGTTGATGTTCCTGTGATCGAGATAAAGGACCACTTCGTCTGCGGCTTCCTTCAACTCGACGAAATCTACGAGCAAACCGATGTGGTCGAGTTCGCGGCCTTTCGCGTAGATTTCAATCTTGTAATTGTGGCCGTGAAGGTTCTCGCACTTTCCTTTGTAACCACGCAGCTGGTGCGCACTGGAAAAGTTGCGCTCAATCATGACTTCGAATTGTCCTGGCATAAGAAAAGTCTGGCAGGCTCTAAGTCCAATGTCCAATGTCCAACGTTCCATATGCAACGGAGGCTAATGCGAGGAAGGCACTACGAAGTCAGGCGAGTTCGACTTTAGACATTGGACGTTGCACTTTCGACTGGGTCGGTACTGGTTCGAAGATCTTTGCCAGCTCATCGATTCGCGACGTGACACGGCATGGCGGCAAGCTTTGTAGGAAAGTCCGGCCATAAGCCTTGGTCCTGAGGCGCGGATCCAAAACCGCAAGCACCCCGCGGTCGGTCGTACTGCGAATCAGCCGTCCCAATCCCTGCTTCAAACTGATGATCGCCTGCGGCACGCTGTACTCGAAGAAACTCGACCCGCCTTCGTCTTCGATGTAGCGCTGTCTCGCTGCGACGATCGGATCA
Organism: bacterium; assembly: GCA_040005515.1. Taxonomy (GTDB): domain Bacteria; phylum Acidobacteriota; class Blastocatellia; order Pyrinomonadales; family Pyrinomonadaceae; genus PSRF01. The sequence goes on along the minus strand of JBDTYQ010000056.1, from coordinate 1,069 downwards.
GTCGGCACTGCGAACGGAAGCTTGTCGATGATCACGCACGAGAGTTGTTCGCCACGCACGTCAACGCCCTGCCAGAAACTGGAGGTGGCAAACAGCACCGCGTTTGGAGTCTCGCGAAACTTTGCCAGCAAGCGTCCCTTGGCGGCGCTGCCCTGAATAAAGCATGGGTAATCGAGTTCGGGCATCACGCGGTCGAAGAGTGATTGCATCCCCGCGAGGCTCGTCGAGAGCACGAACGCGCGTCCCTCAGTCGCATTCACGATCTTGATAACCTCAGCAGCGGCCGCTTCGGCCCACTCAGCCGAACGCGGGTCGGGCATCTTCGGAGGCAGGTAGAGCAAAGCCTGACTCTGGTAGTCGAACGTCGACTCGGCGATTAGGTCTTTTGCCTTGTCCAGTCCCAGCCTTTCTCGAATGAAGGAAAAATTTCCGGCGCTCGAGAGAGTCGCAGAAGTTAGGACGACCGTCTCTACTTCTCCGAAGAGTTTATCTTCCAGCAGTCCCGAAACATCGATCGGTGAAGCGCGCAGAAACAGCCCGCGCCCGCGGCGTTCAGTCCAGTAAACAAACTTCTTGTCAGCTCCCGTGACGATGAACTGCAGATCGAACCGACTCTGGCGCAGACGGCGCACGAGGTTCTCAACGTCTGCGGGTTTGTCCTTCAGTGCGTCCAGCGTTGTCTCGACTCGGGCAAGCGCGCCTTCGACCGCGAGATAGAGATCGCCCAGGGGCGTGGACGTGAAGCCGCCTTCGGAATTTCTTACGGCAAAAGTTTGCGGGTTGATCGGATACCGGCCTTCCGTCCCTCGGCCATCACGAAATCCCATCCAGAAGTTGTCGGCAAACTGTTGTAGGCGCGAAGCGCTCTTCGTGACTTCGCGATCCACCGTCGCGTCCTCAATCTTCAGCATCCCGATATCACGGACCACATCCTCGATCTGGTAACTCGATACCTGGGCGCCGAAATATTCCGAAGCTACGTCTTCAATCAGGTGCGCCTCGTCCAGGATCACAGCCGAATAATCAGGCAACACGCTGCCATACGCGCTGTTGCGGAGGGCGAGATCCG
>JBDTYQ010000055.1:0-23979 GCA_040005515.1 bacterium | reverse complement strand
TTGCCAAGACGCTAAGAAACGCGAAGGGCGCCAAGCAAGAATAGAATCAGCCGCGGGTGAACGCGGATTACACGGATCTGAAGACCTTACTTTGGTTTAGATCCGTGTTCATCCACGAAAATCCGAGGCTGAAATATTCTTGAGTGTATCCTTGCTTTGGGCCCTTGGCGTTTCTTGGCGGTTAAGCTTTTTCTGCGTCCGACGATGACTCTTCGGTCTGTTCGTCAGCGCCTTCGCGTTTCCGCTCCGGTCGCATATGTGGAAAGAGGATCACATCCCGGATTGATTGCTTGTTAGTGAGCAGCATGACGAAGCGATCGATACCGATGCCAATTCCCGCCGCCGGCGGCATGCCGTATGACAAAGCCCGAATATAGTCTTCGTCCATCACCATCGCCTCTTCGTCTCCCCGTTCCCGCTCGTTCATCTGATCGCTGAAGCGCTCGTACTGTTCCCTGGGATCGTTGAGTTCCGAAAAGCCGTTCGCGGCCTCCATGTTGGCAATGTAGAGTTCAAAACGTTCAGCTATGGTTGGATCACTCGGCGATGCCTTTGAGAGCGGTGATATCGGCTTGGGAAAATCAGTGATAAAGGTTGGCTGGAGCAGATTCGGCTCGACGTGCTCCTCAAACAGGGCGATCAGGTTTTCATCGGTGATCCGCTCTTTCGGCGCAAACTTCGCCACGCTTTCCTTCATTGTCAGTCGCGCAAACGGCTCACCGAAATCAATATCCAACTCGCCAAAGCGCGCGTGTGTATGACCAAGCGCGGCAAACACTGTGGTGCGCATTAGCTGTTCGCAAAAATCCATCATCTGGTTCACGTCCGCATAAGCCCAGTAGAACTCGAGCATGGTGAACTCGGGATTGTGCGTCCGATCGATTCCTTCGTTGCGGAAGTTGCGATTGAGCTCGTAGACCTTCTCAAAGCCACCAACCAGCAACCGCTTCAGGTAAAGCTCCGGTGCGATACGCGCGTAGAGCGGGATACCCAGGGCGTTGTGATAGGTCTCAAACGGCTTTGCCGCCGCACCCGTCGCCTTGGAAGTCAGCATCGGCGTCTCGACCTCGACGTAACCGTGATCGTCGAGGATGCGGCGGAACTCGCGGATGATTGCTGAGCGGCGTTCGAAGACCTGACGCGGTGATAAGTCGTTCTCGTCCTGCTCCAGTTTTAGACTGCCGGCGATCAGATCCGCGTAGCGTTGGCGTTGCCTGATCTCCGGATCGTGAATGCCGTGCATCTTGTCCGGGAGGGGCAGGAGTGCTTTCGAGAGAAACTGCAACGCTGTCACGTGCACCGAAAGCTCACCGGTCTTGGTGATGAACAGATAACCCTCGGCCCCGATGAAATCTCCGTGGTCCAGCAGCTGGAAGAGCTCCCAGCCTTTGCCGTCTCCTTCGATCAGGTGACGAGTGTCGTTACTGACGGCGTGGGCGTCGGCTTTGCGAATATAGATCTGCAGGCGCGAAACGCCGTCCGACAGATGCACGAACGCTGCTTTGCCCATTACGCGAGGGGGTGAGGCAATTCGTCCCGCGAGCCGCAAAGTGATCGCGTTTAGTTTCTGGTTTGCTCGCTCGATCTCATCTGCAGCGGGTCGCTCTCCCTCCGAAGTAGCAGGCTCCAATGAACGAAACTTCTCTACCACGGCTGTAATCGTGTCTTCACGACCTGGTTCGATAATCTGGGTGCGGTCGAACTTGTTGGGATAGACGTTTCCGACGAGCACGCGAAGCGCTTCGAGGTGGTCGAGCCGGGCACGCGTTTGATCGTTTTCGGGGATGAGTTCGGTTAGTGGTGTCGACAACAGTTTTACTCCGAAGGAAAGCGCTGATTATAGAGAGGGCAGCGGGGGATTGCCAATTGGAACCTTCCGCGATGAAATTAGGACGATCCTGAGATGAATCTCTCTGAGCCGGGATCTCTCTGGGCAGTTGGGTCTTTCAGGTGGAAAAAGCAAATTGGCAATCGGAAATTGGCAATCGGCAATTCCCCCGATTGCCAATTGGCAATGTACCCAGCTAGATTGTTAGTCGAATGATCGCGAAGTTGCTTACCCACGAAGATCTGCTTCGGGAGCGTGGCCGTCTGCGCGCTAAAGGCAGAACTGTCGTGTTCACAAATGGCGTTTTCGATCTGCTGCATGTGGGCCACGTGCGTTATCTGGCTCAGGCGCGTGGCCTGGGTGATGCGCTAATCGTGGCTCTCAACAGCGACGCTCGTGTCCGAGATCTCAAGGGCGAAGGTCGACCGATAATTACAGAGCTGGAGCGCGCAGAGGTCCTCGGGGCGTTACGTTGCGTGAGCTACGTGACGATCTTTAATGACCTTTCGCCTCGTTCCCTGATTGCAACCGTCTTGCCTGACGTGCTGGTTAAAGGGGGCGATTACAGTGCTGATGAGATTCATGGACGCGAAGAAGTGGAAGCGGCGGGCGGCAAAGTGGTCTCGTTGCCTTTCATCAAAGGCGCCTCGACAACCGGAATTGTTGAGCGGATGACACGGTAAGGCAGTTTCGAGTTCCGAGTTCCAGGTTTCGAGTGCGGTTTTCGGAGTCCTTAGTCACCCGGAAGCGACGGAAACGAAACCGGTTCTGTATCAACTCGAAACTTGGAAATCGAAACTCGGAACTACTTTTAATGCAAAGCGCGTTACAGAGAATAACGGAGACGGCTGAATACCAACGGCTCGTCGTCGAACTCAAACGCGGAACGCGTGTAATCTCCATCAGCGGCCTCGTTGGCGGCGCAGCCCGCGCCCTCGCGCTCGCAGCATTGCAAAGAGAGACGGGTAAACTCTTCGCCGTCGTGACTGAAGCCAACCGCGATCTCGAACCCCTCGAGAACGATCTTCGATTTTGGTACTGCACCCTCAGCGGGAAAACCGACTGCGATAACGAAGTCCTGCTGCTACCTTCTTCTGAGAGTGATCCGTACGCTGGATCGTCACCACACGCTGAGACTCTCGAGAGGCGCGCGCTCACGCTCTGGCGTTTGACACAGCACCCTCAGGATTTTGTCCTGCTAACCGCTCGCGCACTCGCGCGCAAGACAGTTGCTCCCGTCGAGATGGCCGGCGCCGGAACAATCCTGAAGCGCGACGAGGATCACGCCCCTGAAGAACTGATGGAGAAATTGTTGGCCTCAGGTTACCTGCGCGAGGATCCGGTCGGCGCCATTGGCGAGTTCTCAATGCGTGGGGGCATTCTCGACGTTTGGTCTCCCGGGCATAGCGCGCCCGCGCGCATCGAGTTTTTTGGGGACACTGTCGAATCGATTCGCGAATTCGATCCGGAGACACAGCTCTCGACTATCCAGCTAAGCAAGTTCGAGATCGCTCCGATGCGGGAACTCGCTGTGACTGGTCGCGACTTCCGCGACTGGGCCGCAGCGGCGCGTGAGCGTTGGAGTGACGAGCGCTATGCGCGGGCTTTGCGCGATCGTACTGCGTTCGCCGATGAGGGCGAGTCGTTCTCCGGATGGGAATGGCTGCTGCCCCTCGTGCGCGAGAGGAACGCCACCGTGTTCGATTACCTCAAGGATGCTGTGTTGGTGATCGACGAGCCGTCAGGCGTTGAATCCTACCTCGGCGACGTCTACCAATCTCTGGGAGATAGGTTTAGTGAAACTGATGCCGCTGATGACCTCGGCCTTGCTCCCGAAGAGCTGTATCTCTCGGTAGAAGAGTTGCGCGCGCAAATTGATAGGTGCGTACGCGTTGAACTGCGCACGCTCGGTCGCGCTGCTGCTGATCTAGACCAGGGACTGCAATTGGACGGCGAGGCCCCTCAGGTTCAACTCGGCCGTGCCAGAAGCAGACGTCAACCGTTGTTTCTCTTCCCCACTACCGGGCCCGCTGTGGAAGTCGATTGGAAGACGCAGTCAGTGATGCGTTATCACGGCCGGCTAGCCGATCTCGCTACAGATGTAGTGGGTCAGCGCGACAGTGGAGTGACCACCTTGTTCGTGATGCCCAGTCTCGGCGTGGCGGAAAGAATCAGCGACATCCTTGAAGAGTATGAGATAGACGCAACGCTGTTCCTGCCTGCTGAGAATGCCGAAGAGTCGGATTCAGAGCAGACGATCGTGACGGTCGGGCGCTTGAGCAGCGGCTTTGCGTTCCCCGTAGCGGGTTTGACAGTGCACGTGGAAGGCGATCTCTTCGACGAAGCAGGGGAAGCGGCGCTGGAGCGACGCGCACCGGCTGCTGACGGTCGCAAGAAAGTGGATGGCAAGAAGCGCAAGTTCCGGACGGCGGCCTTTCTTTCTGACTTTCGCGATCTGAAAGTGAATGACTTCGTCGTCCATGTGGATCACGGCATCGCGCGATTTGGCGGATTGCAAACACTCAACCTCGGCGCGCGCAGCGGCGAATTCATGTTGCTGTTCTATTCGGAGGACGCGAAGCTATACGTTCCCGTCGAACGACTCGATCTGGTCCAACGCTACTCCAGTGCAGAAGGCCATCAACCGACGCTCGACAAGTTGGGCGGGATCGGTTGGCAAAAAACGAAAGCCAAGGCAAAGCGCGCGATGCGCGATATGGCTGACGAGCTCCTGCGCTTGTATGCCGAACGGAAGCTTGTTGGCGGTTACGCATTTGCCGCGGACACTCCCTGGCAACGAGAGTTTGAAGATGGCTTTGAATACGTGCTGACTCCCGACCAGGAAACCGCGATTGATGATGTAAAGCGCGATATGGAAGAACCGACGCCGATGGATAGACTGCTTTGCGGCGACGTCGGCTATGGCAAAACTGAAGTGGCGTTGCGTGCTGCTTTTAAATCAGTGATGGAAGGAAAGCAGACCGCGATCCTCACGCCTACAACCGTGCTTGCTTACCAGCACTTCGATACTTTCCGTACTCGACTCGCGCCCTTTCCCGTGAAGGTGGAACTGCTCTCTCGTTTCCGTTCGGCGAAAGAGCAGAAAGAGATTGTGAAGCGAGTCGAGGCTGGTGAAATTGACGTGATCATCGGAACGCATCGCTTACTGTCCAAAGATGTCCGCTTCAAGGAACTCGGACTCGTAGTTGTTGACGAGGAACAACGGTTCGGAGTGGCCCATAAAGAGAAACTCAAACAGCTGAAGAAGCGAGTTGATGTCCTGACGCTTTCGGCGACGCCAATTCCGCGCACCCTGAACATGTCACTCACCGGCCTGCGCGACATGTCTTTGATCGAGACCCCGCCGCGTGATCGGCTGGCGATTCAGACTCAGGTCGTGCAGTTTTCCGAGAACGTGATCAAGTCGGCAATCGAGCTGGAGCTCGGACGCGGCGGCCAAGTGTTCCTGATTCACAATCGCGTTGAGACGATTGAAACAATCGCGGCACTCGTGAAGCGTTTGGTGCCTGCCGCGCGGATTGTCGTCGGCCACGGCAAGATGAACGAGAAGGACATGGAACGGGTCATGCTCGATTTTATTGAGCATAAGTATGATGTTCTGGTTGCAACGACCATCATCGAGAACGGGATAGACATCCCCCGCGCTAACACAATCATCATAAACCGCGCCGACGGATATGGTCTTTCTCAGCTTTATCAGCTCCGCGGGCGTGTCGGCCGCTCAAGCCGCCGGGCTTACGCCTATCTGCTGATACCGGGTGAACAGGAGCTTTCGCCGATTGCCAGAAGGCGATTAGCAGCGATTCGCGAGTTCTCCGATCTGGGTGCCGGGTTTCGTATTGCAGCTCTCGATTTGGAACTGCGGGGGGCTGGAAATTTCCTGGGAGGGCAGCAATCAGGCCATCTGGACGCCCTCGGCTTTGATCTTTACACACAGATGCTGGAGCGCACGGTGGCCGAGCTTCGCGGTGAACAGGTTGAGGACGAAACGAGTGTATCCATCAACCTTGGGGTCAATGTGGCCATTCCCGAAGACTACATTCAGGACATGGGCCAGCGCCTCCGGACTTACAAACGGGTGTCATCCTCGCGCGATGAGGAAACGCTCTCCGGCATTCGCCGCGAAACGGAAGACCGTTACGGTCGCTTGCCGCAGCCGGTCGAGGAGCTTTTTGCATATGCGCGATTGCGTCGTCTGGCAGAGGAAATCGGGGTAGTTTCGATCGACAAGACGGCGGATGGAATCGCGATCAAATTCAGCGAGAAAGCTCATATTTCGCCGGAAAAGCTAACCGCTTTCATCGGACAAAAGCCGGGGGCAACGTTTACGCCCACCGGTGTTTTGAGAGTGAACCTGGATGAGGATCAGGCCGACGACGAATTGCGTATCGCCCGTGACGCGTTGCTTGAACTTCGCTCGGAAGATTAGAATCGGGTGGTTCGTAGTCAGTTGTTAGTGGTCAGTAGTTTTTGGCTGCTGACCACTAGTTAAATCGGATGACGGATGACGGACGACGGACTACTAACAACTGACTGAGGACATTTATTAGGAGTACCTTTGTGAAATCTAAATTTATGTTGACCGCTTATCTGACGACTCTGGCGTTTGCGCTAATCGCGTTCGCTGCCCCGGCAGCATTTGCCCAGGAAGGCGAACTCCAGGTTGTAGATGAAGTGATTGCCCAGGTTAATGAAGATGTAATCACACTCTCCATGCTTAAGCGCGAAAGCCGCGAGCGCATCGAGAGTCTGAAACAGAACGGAATGACTGAACAGCAGGCAACCGAAGAAGTAACGAAGCACAAAATGGACTTGATCGCCACGCTCGTTAACGAAAGGTTGTTGCTCCAGAAAGGCAAAGAACTTGATCTCGCAGCTGAGGTAGAAGCGGAAGTCAATCACCGCATGCTTGAGGTGGCCAAAGACCAGGGCATCGCATCAATCGAGAAACTGGATCAGGCCATGAGGGAGAGCGGCGTTGACCCGGTAAGTACTCGACAGACCCTCCGCACAGAGATCATGAAGCAGTTCGTGATTCAACAGGAAGTGGATCGTAAACTCTTTCTTGGCCTCACGATTGATGAGTTGAAGAAATATTTCGAAGCTCACCGTGAGAAGTTTTTGAAACCCGAAACGATTACTATTTCGGAGATCTTTCTGAGTTCGGCCGGTAAGAATGATGCGGATGTGAAAGCGCGAGCGATGGAATTGGCTACGCAGCTGCGTGCCGGCGCTGATTTTGCGGCCGTCGCTGCGGCTAACTCGGAACGCGAGTCGAATGGCGTACGCATCGCGGCACAGACAAAAGGGAAAGTGGGCAGATTTGAGATGCCTAGCCTGCGTGAGGATATTGCGACAGTGATTAAGAGTGTAAAGGTAGGTGGTGTCAGCGATCCTCTGAAGTCTACCGATGGTTACCAGATCTTTCGTGTGGACGAGCGCACGCCCGGCAGCACTGTGGCGATCTTTAACGAGAACCAGGTTCGGGAAGCGATCACCATCGAGCGTTCGACGCCAGCCCGCGATGCTTATTTACAGGGCCTGCGTAACGACGCGTACATCAGTCTCGCAAAAGACTATCAGGACGCAGTCCTGCCGTTGCTGAAAATCTCGCCACCGTCACAGGCCTCCAACACAGACAGCGGTCAGAAGTCCGACAAGAAAAAGAACAAAGGCAAAGCAGCCAAACCTTAGGCCCCTCGCCTCCCCGATCTGCCGATGAGGCTTGATCTCTTTCTGAAAAGCAGCCGGCTTTGCGCTCGTCGCACGACAGCACAGCGACTTTGCGAGGCCGGCTTTCTTTCTATCAACGGTAACCCAGCTAAGTCTTCCGCAACAGTTAAGCCGGATGATCTGCTCACGATTCGGTGTCGCGATGAGATCCGAACCGTTCAGGTGTTGTCATTGCCCACTACCCGACAAACCTCGCGCAGCGAAGCGGGGACGTTATACAAAGTAGTCAGCGAGACAAAGGTCGATCCGGAAGAGCTCGAGTTGTTACCCTCTACTCCAGAATAGTTTCAAACAAGTCATGCGATACCTCACCGGGGAGTTGCTTCTAGTCTTCACTCGGCGGCGACATCTTTATTCACGGCAACGGAGCGAGCAGCGATTGGACATGGGGCTGCGTCGCGTTGGAGAATGAAGACATCAAGGAACTCTACGAGGCTGTGGATGTAGGCACGCCAGTGAGGATCAGGCCGTGATGACAGAGATCAAGCCATTCAAGATTCGAGACGTGGAGATCGGTCCACCGCTAATCCTCTCACCAATGGCGGGCGTGACGGACGTCTCTTTCCGTCGTCTGCTAAAGAGTCGCGGTGGGGTAGGACTGACTGTTTCGGAGTTCATCTCAGTAGAAGGCCTCACGCGCAACAACCCCAAATCAAAACGACAGATGCGTTTCTATGTGGATGAGCGTCCTTTCGCGACGCAGATTTTCGGTGGTCAGCCGGAGCGGATGGTGATGGCAGCGCAGATGGCGGAAGAAGTTGGCGCTGATATTCTGGACGTTAACTGTGGCTGTCCGGCGCCTAAGGTGGTGAAGCATGGCGGCGGTTCGGGTCTGCTCAGAGACCATTCGCGACTGGAGACAATTCTCAAAGGGATCAAGAAGGCAATCAAGATCCCGCTGACGATCAAAATCCGCGCGGGCTTTTTCGATCACACCATCAACGCGGTCGAGACTGCAAAGCTCGCTGAAGCATGCGGCGTAGAACACATCGCGCTCCACGGCCGTACGAAAGAGCAAGGCTATCGCGGGCTGGCGAATTGGGACCTGGTGAGACAGATCAAAGAAGCTGTAAGCGTACCGGTCTCCGGTAGTGGCGACGTGACGACGGTTGAAGGCGCGTTCGCGCGTTTTCGTGAGACCGGTTGCGATGGAGTGTTGATTGGACGGGGGGCGATGGCGAATCCCTGGATTTTCCGCCAGATAGAAGACGCAATGCATGGCCGCGAAATGTTTCAGCCAACCGTTCAGGACAAGCGTGAGCTGCTGCTTGAGTACTTCGACATGTTGCGAGAAGACATGCCGCAAACGCCGGCGATCAATCGCATGAAGCAACTGGCGGGACAGTTCACGCGTGGCTTACAGGGCGGCGCGCTTTTCCGCACCTCGCTCTATCATTCGCACACTGTTGATGAGATTCTTTCGCGTATCGAGGAATACTTTGGCGCGATCGAGTCGGGCAAGCCCTACTACGGTGAGGCCGGCGCGCCGCTTGAAGAAGCGCCGGACCTTGATTCGTGTGAAGCCGCGAGCGTCGGCTGACTCCAACTAAGGCGTTGGGCTTGCGGCCCCTTTGCGCGCCGGCCTGCCACTTCCGGTATCCAAATCGACCGGCGCAGGGTAGCCCTTACCGCTCAATACCGCTGCCTCCAGAACTACCTCTTTCTGCTTCTTGCTGATCGGTTTCCGCGTAGCCGGTTTCGTCCTGGACGCGCCTGCCTGACGATCGTTCGAATTCTGGCTCACATTCCCATTCTTGTTTTCTGCCGGCCCTGCAGCAACGTTAGCATTGGCAGGCGTGGACCAGACGATCTTGGCGGTACCTGAGGACATTGCATTCAGCGCTTCCAGCACCTGTGCGCGTTCCGCTTCAGTGAAGTCGTCGAGACTCACTCCGTTCTTTTCCAGCGCCGCTCGCAAGTTCTCTTCCGTGTTCGAGTTCTGATCGTAGACGTCTTTGTAGATATGCAGCTTGCCGCCTTCGACCACGATCGTTTCATAACGCAGTTCGACTGGGACTGCCGCTTCAAGCTTGATCACCTTCGTCTTAGTCGGATCGCTGAGATACGACGCAACTGTTGATTCGGAGACGTTCTTTCCGCCCGCCAGCACCAGGTTGCGAGCGAAGTCCTTGACCTGCGCATTCGTAAGGCCCACGCAACCATGCGAGGCAAACGTCCCGATCTTTGCCGGTGACTTCCCGCCGTGAATGAGCGAGGGAAGGCCGATCGGAATTTTGATCGGCCCTAGCGGATTAAGCGGACTACCGGCTTCGACCTTTTGACCGACCGCCACGTCCTTCATTCTTCCGACCCAGGGCTCATCGGGAGGAGTCCACGTCGGATTGAAGATGATGCTTTGCGCTTTCCTTAGCCCGGTCGGCAAGGGGAACTCCGGATAGCCGATACCGATCTTGTAGGACTTGATGAGGGATCCATTTTGGAAAAGGTCCATTCGATACGCAGGAATGTTCACGACCACGCGCGTATCAGCCGGCACCGCGTTGGGGCCCGGCAACATGCCGTTTGCTGCTTCCTTACTACTGCCCGGCTCTCCGGGCTCATTTCCATTGACCCAATGTTCACGCACCAGGGCGAGCAGCGCTTCAGCCTTTTGAGCACCGACCGCGTTTCGGATGACCTCTGCTGCCCGCTCGCGCGCTTCCGCAGCTCCGCCTTCCTTATCCGCGTTTGTTTCACTCAGCTTCGCTACTGCAGCACTCGCGCTTTTGCGCAAGCCGTCGATCTGGACATCAGTCAGCTGCAGTTTTGATTTGAGTTCGGCTTTGAAGGTCTCGTTTGAAAAGACGGCGTCAAGAACCGGAAGCGTTACAGGTACCGTAGTCGCCTGGCTGACTACAGCCGACGAGGGCGTCGGGGTGACTGCCGGCGTCGGAGTGCTCGTCGCGACCAGGTTCGAGTTGCCCGGTGATTGGTTTGCGCAAGAGATGGCAAGCAGAGCCAGTCCTAGAGAGATTGCTATTAAAACGATCCGCTTCATATCCAGTTGTTCCTTTTGAAGTCCCAAGTTTGTATTTCCAGTATCACTCATTTACGTAGTATCGGGTAGGGGTTGATGTTTGTGCCTTCCCAGTAGCGCTTCGGGTCCGCAATCAGAGAGATTGAGAAGTGTAGGTGATAATTACCGGGCCCGGCATTTCCCGTGTCGCCGACATAAGCGATCACTTCTCCCTGTCGCACCGGCTTACCCACGACCACAGCATCGGCATAGCGCTGCAGGTGAGCATAGTAGTAGACGAGTTTTTTGTCCGCACTCAGCTGGTAGATGGTCGTGCCACCCTTATCGCTTTGGAACAACTTGATGATCTCGCCGCCTGCAACGGCTAGTACAGGCGTTCCGGCCGCGGCGGGAATGTCTATCGCATCGTGCCGTCTTCCTTCGGAGCGGGCATCACTAAAAGTGTCGCGTAGTTGATCTCGTTGTACTCCGGCCACAGGAACTATTAGATCCGGCTGACTCCCGGATTGAAGCGACGTCGGCGTGGGATTCGGGCTCGAGCTTAGTAGTGTCGTGGGACTCGAGGTCACTCCGTTTTCGGAAATACTCGGTGTCGGTGACGGCGCTGGAGGAGTAACGGCGGGAACTTCCAACGTCGGTGTGGCGGCGTTTACTTTAGTGGTTACAGGGGGGTTGTGATTCGTTGTCTCGATAGCAACTGGTGCGTAATGACCGGAGCGCCTTTGCAGAACCCACACAACTACGGCGACCACCGCGATCGCGAGAAGGGAAATTATCAGAACGCGAACACGAGGAGACTTAATCATTCGTTGCCTTGGTCTGAATATACGCTCAGCTGTTTCTTTGAATTCCCAGGGGTAGCAGTGGTCTCGGCGTGGTCCCCTCGAAAAACCAACTAGCTCCAACGCGCAGGCGGTGATGCCAGGTCGGCAGGCGCGATGTGTACATCGCAAAGCGTGCCTGCCGGGCAATAGGGCCACCGAAGGCTTTACCGCCGGCGAGCACCGCGGCTCGCTCTGTTCCTAAACTCAACGCCTCGCCAAGTTCTTCGAAGTGTTTCGTCACCAGGGGTTCGCCGGAGAGGTAAGCGCGAATGTTGCGTGCCGCGAGACTCGCCTGTTGAAAGGCCAATTGGGCCGTGCCTGCGAGCGTGGGAGTCGCGTCGGGATAGTAAGCAATGTCGCCGAGGGAGAAGACATTGTCATGCGAAGGAAGCTGCAGAGTTGGGTTAACAGAGAGTAAGCCCCTACTGGTTTTCTCAACCTGGAGTTGCTCAACGAGTGGATTTACTCGAACTCCTCCCGTCCAAACCACTGCAGCCGTTTCAATCTCATCCTGTTTACCGTTGTGCTCGACCACGATTGTCTTCTCCGTGACTCGCACGACGCGTGTCAACGTATGAACTTCAACGCGTGATTCGTCGAGTGCGTTTTTGACGAACTGTCGGATCGATTCGCCCATCCCGGGCACAACCTTGTCACCCATCTCGATCAGCAACACGCGTGGTTCTCCAGTCAAAGCGCGCCGCTCGAACGCATCTCGCAAGAGATCGGCCATCTTGGTTGAGAGCTCGACGCCGCTGGCGCCCGCCCCGACAACCGCGAAGGTCAGCGCGCGACGAGTGTCTTGTGGCGGTAGGTTGGGGGCAACATGATCAAGCGTCTCGACCATGCGCTGGCGCAGCATGTCAGCGTGCACAATCTTGCGGAAGGGAATCGCAAACTCTTCGGCACCCGGGACGCCGGCATAGTTGCTAACTCCGCCAACAGCTAACACGAGGACGTCGAACTCTCGAAGCTCATCCGAATTTTGTAGTTTTATGGTTCGCTTTAGCAGATCGACGTTGCTAACCGAACTCTGTATCAGGTTCAGGCGTTCATCGACCAATTCTTTATATTTGGGAGCGATGTGCCACTCCTCGACTTCGCCGCTCAGGTACTCATAAAGCATCGGCGTGAAGAGGAAATGATCTTCGTCGCTGATGAGCGTGACCTCGCCGGCTCCCGAGAGGTCCAGCGCAGTGAAGAGTCCGCCTATGCCGCCACCGATGATTGCGATCCGTTGTTCCGTTGTCATGTGGACTGGATGTTAACAAACTGAGGGGGTAATGCGAATTGGGCCGAGTTTCAGGTCTTAGGTCCTCAGGGCTTAGATGCCCGCCTTAGAACTTATTTACGGTTTTCGACTGGGTCTGAAACCCCCATGTTTCTACTTGGAATCCGAATTCCGCAGAACGCACTTCGAAATCGAAAAATCCCTCGCTGGACAGTTCTTAAATCCGCGTGTTAGATTAAATTGCTTTTTAAGTTTAGCGGTTGCCGTCTTTAGACGGATCTACTGCTGCCGAGGAGGATCATCCAAGTAGTGTCGTTAGCAAAAGAGACAAAAGAACAGATTTTGGCGGATTTCCGCACCCACGAGGCCGATACAGGCTCACCTCAAGTCCAGGTTGCCTTGCTAAGCAAGCGAATCAACGAACTGACCGATCATTTCAAGACCCACAAGAAGGACAACCATTCGCGGCGCGGCCTGCTGAAGATGGTCTCGCAGCGTCGCAGCATGCTGGATTATTTGAAGCGCACAGATATTGAACGTTACCACGAGGTAGTCACTCGTCTGGGCCTTCGTCGTTAAGAAAAGCTATCAACCATTAGTAGTGAAGAGAGAACTTCGAATCTCATTTCCTCAAAGCACGTCTATCGAAGAGCTTGCGGCAGTGCCGAACGTGACGGCGATACTTCTAAGCGAGCAGGCGTGTTAGGCCTAAGGTTCACATCAAAGGCGGCGAGAGCTTCACGGTAAGAGGCTCTCGCCGCCTTTACGGTTATTGCAGGTTCGAGTTCCCGGCTTCACGTTAGCAGGGCGCTCGAACGAAGACAGAATTTTAACCAACAAAAGCGAGGCGGATGAGACGCCCGCGCGCCTGAAAAACAGGCGTCATTGTCCCGAAGGAGACAAAAACATGCCAGTAAAGAAATACCTCAAAGAATCAATCAAGTTGGGTGACAAAGAGCTGACAGTCGAGACCGGTCGCGTGGCCAAGCAGGCTGATGGTTCAGTTGTCATTAGCTATGGCGACACCATGCTGCTCGTAGCCGCCGTCGGCGCCCAGAGCCCCAGGGAGGGCATCGATTTCTTCCCGCTTACGGTGGAATACCGTGAATCACAGTTTGCCGCCGGGCGTATTCCGGGTAACTATTTCCGCCGCGAAGGTCGACCTAACGAAAAAGAGGTTTTGACCTGCCGCATGATTGATCGTCCCTGCCGCCCCTTGTTCGCCGAGGGATACAAGAATGAAACACAAGTAATCGCAAGTGTGATCTCGGCAGACTCCGAAAATAATCCGGACGTGATCGCGATTACTGGAGCCTCGTGCGCTCTGTACCTTTCGGACATTCCCTTCATGAACCCCATCGCGGGCGTTCGCGTGGGGCTGATCGAGGGCCGCTACATTATCAATCCTACGTACGATGAAGTACGCGAATCGCGCCTTAACCTCGTGGTTGCCGGCACGGAAGAGGCCATCGTCATGGTCGAAGCCGGTGCCTCGGAAGTGTCCGAGGAAATCATGGTTGAAGCGTTGATGCTCGCCCACAAGGAGATCAACCGACTCTGCCGCTGGCAGAACGAGCTCTATAAGGCGCTCGACATTCAGAAGCGCGAGGTCACCGCTCCTGTTGTCGACGAAGAGATGCTTCAGGAGATCAAGGCTAAATACAGCGATCGACTGCGGGAATCGCTAGATACCACGAACAAAGAAAAGCGCTCAAGCTACGCAGCGGTAGACGCCTTGAAAAAGGAGTTGGTGGAATTGTATCAGGCTGATCAACCGGAAAAACGTCAGATGGCCAAAGTGGTCTTCGACCAGTTAAAAGAAACGATCTTCCGCGAAGACATTCTCGACAAGCGTCGTCGCCCCGATGGTCGCCGGTTCTCTGAGATCCGCCCGATCACCTGCGAAGTCGGCTGGCTACCGCGAGTCCACGGTTCTGCGCTCTTCACGCGTGGCGAGACTCAGGCACTCGTTTCAACAACGCTAGGCACCAAGGAAGACGAGCAGTACATCGACGATCTGGAGAAGGGCGAGCTCAAACGACGCTTTCTCCTTCATTACAACTTTCCACATTACTCGGTTGGCGAAATTGGTCGCTTCGGCTCGTCAAGTCGTCGCGAGATCGGTCACGGAGCTCTTGCCCGTCGCGCGATCGAACCAGTCCTGCCTGAAGACTCAGTATTCCCTTACACGATACGCATCGTCTCAGACATCACGGAGTCGAACGGTTCATCGTCGATGGCTTCCGTCTGCGGCGGCGTGCTCTCGTTGATGGATGCAGGCGTGCCGTTGAAAGCACCAGTGGCTGGCGTCGCGATGGGTCTGGTGATGGAAGGCAACAAGTACGCGATCCTTTCTGATATTGCCGGAGCGGAAGATCACTACGGTGATATGGACTTCAAAGTCACTGGAACACGTGCCGGTATCACTGCGTTGCAAATGGACATCAAGATCGGCGGCATCAATGCGCAGATCATGGCCGAAGCTCTGGAGCAGGCAAAGAAGGGACGGCTTCACATCCTAAGTGTGATGGAGCAGGCTTTGGCCGCGCCACGCGAGGATATTTCTTCCTTTGCACCACGTATCATCCAGATCAAGATCAATCCGGATAAGATCCGCGACGTCATTGGACCAGGCGGCAAGATCATTCGCTCACTGGTCGAAGAGACGGGTGCGAAGATCGATGTATCTGATGACGGTACCATCTCAATCGCCACGGCCAGCGGCGCAGCTGCGGAAGCCGCGGTCGCTCGGATCCGTGGAATTACAGCCGAGGCTGAGATCGGCCAGAGCTATCTCGGGACCGTATCCAGGATCGTAGACTTCGGCGCCTTCGTCGAGATATTTCCTGGAACGGATGGTCTCTTGCACATCTCCGAGATTGCGGACCGCCGCGTTAAGGACGTCCGTGATGAGCTGAAGGAAGGCCAGCAAATACTAGTCAAATGCATTGGCAAAGAAGGCAACAAGATCAAGCTCTCCCGTAAAGCGGTGCTGCGCGATGAGGATCGTAAGACGGAGGCTACCAGCGCCGGCGATTCCGACTAAGAAATCGCGGAAAATCCCAGCAAAAAGAGGGAGAGTTGCCAGCCGGCAACCCTCCCTCTCTTAATTTGCCTTATGTGTGTTTGATCCTATAATGGAAAGGTTCACTCATTGAGCATTTCCTCCGATCACCAGACGAAGCAATATTCCCCCTGCGGTAGCCCCCCCGAGCGGTCCAACGGTCGACTTAACTTCGTAAAGGTTGAATCAATGCAGCGCTTTTCCATCATTTTACCAAGGGGGAAAGACATCGAATTTTACTTCCGTACAATGAGGAGCCGAATCATTCGCCCCATTGCTCTCTTACTTTGCGTGCTGCTGGCCAATACATCCGTCAAGGCTGGACCAGTAGCCTTCAGCGAAGTAATCCAGATTATCGGCAGGTATCAAAACCCACCGGAGCTTCGCCTCCGATTTCAGACTGGTATCGCCCCCATTCCCGGAGCGTTTGGCTGGATCCGCACGGGATCAAACTTGCGACAGTCCGTTGATGATCGAACCGGCAAGATCTCTTCCCCTGCAATTCCGCCTCGTGGTAATGGTCCAGACTCACTGCTCGAAGGAATCGGAAGTACCAACAATCCGCAAACCACTGTCGAAGTGATTAGTCAGGGTGACGTAGAAGGGACAGTTTGTGACTGTGGCGAGATCATGGTGCTCGGTGGTGGGTTCCCGAAATGGCCACTAATATTCCTCGCCGCGATACCTTTCTTCTTCATAGATCACGGTAATAATAAAATACTACCGCCACCCCCGACGGTTACGCCCACGCCCACGCCAACCCCCACAGTTCCGGTTCCTGAACCAGCATCCCTGTTACTGTTTGGTTCGGGCCTGTTGGCTTTGGGTGCCAGCTTCCGCCGGCGTTATGGCCAGCGAAGGCCCGTAGTTCAAGCTGATGTCACGGAGGGGAGCTAGTCGAAATGGAGAAGAAAATAGCTCCTGAGCGTCTGATCACTCACGGCAGGTTTGTCCTGGCAGCGCTGCTTGTGCTGACATGTTGTGTCGCCCATCCTGCTTCTACTGCCTACGCGAAAAAGAAAAAACTCGCGAAGTATGGAACCATCAAAGTCCAGACCACGCCGGCGGGTTTGCCGATTACCGTCGACGGTAAAGCCGAAGGTGAAACGACTACAACATGGCGTGCCTGGGATCGAGATCCAGGTGTGCATACAATCGTAATCACTCTACCCAACGGAACGCAGTGGACGCGCGAAATCAGTCTCGACGCTGGTCGTATCAAGTGCGTGGCGCTAAATTACAGACCGCCTCTGGTAGCTCTGTCTCCTTGCCCTTACCCCGTGAACCTTTCTGCACCGGTGACGGTTAACGAAGGTGACGTGATTACGTTTACGTCCGACGTGTCCTACAGCGGGACCTCGCCGCTGGTCTACAAATGGACAGTCATCCCGGCGAACGCGAAGGTGCTCAGCGGTCTAGGCACGCCGACAATTACCGTTGACTCAACTAGTGTTGGCAACCAGAGCATCAGAGCCACCCTCCTTGTGGAAGATGGCTCGGGTGATGCTGTCTGCCGCCAGACGGCACTGGCGTCGACATTGGTGCGGGCGATTACCCAGACACACCGCGAGGCCGGAGAGTTCGATGTCTGTTGCAATTGCGCCTTTGACGATCAAAAGGCCCGGTTGGATAACCTCGCAGTCGAACTCCAGAACGATCCCTCGGCGACGGGTTACATCCTCGGCTACGGCGGACGGTCCAGTCGCGCCGGCGAGGCTGATCGGCTGAACGTCCGTGCACGAGACTATCTGATCATCAAACGAGGCATCGATCCCGCTCGCATCATCGCCCTCAACGGGGGCTATCGGGAACAGGATTGCGTCGACTTATGGATTGTCCCCAGCGGGGCAACCCCACCGCAACCGAGACCGACCGTGCAGCCTGGGGATGTCCACCCGGCTCCAGCAAAGCTAACCCGGCGACGCGGCGCTTAGCATTCGAACGCCGCCATTCATCCATTACAAGGGAGACAAAAGCATCGAGCTCTTGTCTCCTTTTGGTTTAGCCGCTGGTCCACCCTGTATTGACGCGGTCTATTTGCTTATGGAACAATCAGCCCGCATTTCCCTTAAGACAACGCCCCCAATATTTTGGTTTTGCTTAACAGGAGGAATCGCTCATGGCCGACAATGGCGACGGTGGTGGTAGCACGGGTGTTGTTGCGATACTCGCGATCTTTGTGATTCTTATTCTAGTAGGACTGTTTGTGTTCCGCGGCCGGATCTTTGGAGGCGGTGGCACCCAGAAGATTGATATTAATGTTCAGACACCCGGTCGATAGATAAAAAGACTTGGCTGAAAATTCGACTCGAATCGAGGAGCGTGTTCTGCGCTCCTCTTTCTCTTGCCAAGCAGATTGCAACTGCTCCCAACGGGCTCATTTACTAATCGGTATTCACCCTTTACGATTGACTGACTTATGGCAGCACCCACTATTGAAACGATTGTCTCGCTAGCCAAACGGCGCGGCTTTGTTTTTCCCTCATCGGAAATCTACGGCGGCTTAGGCAGTGCCTGGGACTACGGCCCGCTTGGGGTGGAACTTTGCAATAACGTGAAGCAGGCCTGGTGGCGCTGGATGGTGTACGAGCGCGACGATATGGAAGGTCTGGATTCATCGATCATTCTGAATCGACTGGTGTGGAAGTACTCGGGTCACGAAGACACTTTCAGTGATCCACTCATTGACTGCCGCAAGTGTCAGACTCGTTATCGCGCGGATAAGTTAGTGGAGCAGTTCGGCACGATTGCGGCTGGCGAAACAGGCAATCTTCAGAACATTAAGTGCCCGAGTTGTGGCGCGATTGACTGGACTGAACCGCGGCCCTTCAATCTGATGTTTCGCACGCAGGTGGGCGCAACGGCGGAAGATGATCCGAACGCACTGGTTTATTTGCGCCCGGAAACGGCACAGGGCATCTTTATCAACTTCGCGAATATCTTGACGACCAGCCGGCGCAAGCTGCCGTTCGGAGTCGCCCAGATCGGCAAGTCCTTTCGCAACGAAGTCACACCTGGAAATTTTATCTTTCGCACGCGCGAGTTCGAACAGATGGAGATGGAGTATTTCGTCCGGCCAGGCGATGACGAGCGAGTGCACCAGGAATGGATTGATAACTGTTACAACTGGTTCCTTCAACTTGGAATCTCCCCCGACAATCTTCGCCTTTACGAGCAGCCGGGGAAGGAACTGGCCCACTACGCAAAGCGCACGGTGGACATTCACTATCGCTTCTTTCCCGAACGAGACGACGGCGAACGCCAGTGGGACGAGTTGATGGGCATCGCCAATCGCACCGACTTCGATCTACGGACACATTCGAAAAAGCCTGAGAACGAGGAAGGCAAGCGCCATAATCCGGACTCCACTGAGGACCTGTCTTACTTTGACGAGGCGACGAAGCAGCGCTTCTATCCCTACGTCATTGAGCCGGCCGCAGGAGTTAACCGTACGGTGCTGGCCCTTTTGATGGATGCCTACACGGAGAAGACAAACGACAAGGGCGAGATGCGTGTGATTCTAAAGCTGCATCCGAGTCTGGCGCCTATCAAAGCCGCGATTCTGCCGCTCGCGAAAAACAAGCCCGAGATAGTCGCAATGGCGAAGGCCCTCAAGAAGTCGCTGCAGCCGCAACTTCGCGCCGTGTATGACGACACCGGTGGTATTGGAAAACTTTACGCACGTCAGGACGAGATCGGCACGCCGTTTTGCATCACGGTGGACCACACGTCGCTCGAGGATGACGCAGTTACGGTTCGTGATCGCGACACGTGGGAGCAGGAGCGAGTTAAGATTTCGGACTTGACCGACTATTTACTGAAGAGGTTGAAATAATAGTCTAAAGTCCCATGTCCCAAGTCCAAGGTTTGCGCGGCCGTGCTAACTTCAGGACTCGATGATGGGAATGGCGAACGTTGGACTTTGGTCAGGGCACTTTGGAGTTGAAATAGATGCCTGTAGTTAAGAAGCGAAATCAACAGACTGAGACGCGCTTGCTCCTGGAATCAGATGAGCCGGTCGTACTGCCGCCCGCGGAACTCGAGGACAAGTCCGTCCTCGTTCAGTTCGACGCCTTTAAGCCTTACACCTCCGAACTGCTTGCAGCCCTGCGCGCAGGCACTGTCGCTGAGCCCGTGCCGGTTATGCTCGACGGATCTACCTTCGCTATTCACGGCGAGACGAGGACATTTTGGGTGAAGCTCTGGCACGCCGCCGGGACAGAGATGACGAAAATCGATCGCGCCCAGGTGATCAGTTGCATGCCTTCAACGCGCGGCGTGCAGATCGTGGTTGGCGATTCCGCGGACGATGAAGATGACGACGACTACTCTGAAGACGAAGCCGACGAATAGTCTTGCGACCAACCCCACGTGACGAGTAACGCCCTACGGCTCACTATGTCATCCCCGATTCCCGAAACAGTATTGGATCTAGCCCGTGCGATAGGTGACGCCGGAGGCCGTGCCCTGCTCGTCGGTGGCTGCGTGCGCGACATGCTGATGGGCACCCCGCCAAAGGACTGGGACCTCGAGGTGTATGGCGTCGCCCCGGAGCAACTACGAGCGCTGCTGGATCGCTCAGGCACCGTCAACGTAGTAGGTGAAGCCTTCACCGTTTACAAGCTTGGATCACACTTAGACGTTTCGATACCACGCCGTGAGCGAAAGGCCGGGCGCGGTCATCGCGCGTTCGTAATCGAAGGCGATCCGGCCATGACGATTGAAGAGGCGACGAGGCGGCGGGACTTCACAATCAACGCGATTCTTCAGGATCCACTCACCGGAGAGATCATCGATCCCTACGATGGTCAGGGAGACATCAAGAGGAGGCTGATTCGAGCTGTCGCTGCCGAAACATTCGTTGAAGACAGCCTGCGAGTGTTGCGAGCGGCGCAGTTTGCCGCGCGTTTTGATTTTAAAATCGAGCCGGAGACGCTTGCTCTGTGTCGCAGCATTGATTTGACTGATCTGCCGGCAGAACGAATTTGGGGTGAGTTGGAAAAGCTGCTGATGCAATCTCGCAAACCTTCCATCGGCCTGGACTATTTACGGAAGCTGCGCGCTCTCGAACAGATCTTTCCGGAGATTAATGCGCTAATCGGTGTGAAACAGGAGCCCGAATGGCACCCTGAGGGCGACGTCTTTGTGCACACGTTGCTCGTCGTTGATAACGCGGTCGAGTTGCTTTCAAATCTGACATACAGCAAACAGGTCACCGTGATGCTGGCAACGCTGGCCCACGATTTCGGCAAGCCGGCGACGACCGAATTCATTGACGGCCGTTTGCGGTCGCGTGGTCATGAAGAAGCAGGCGTCGCTCCCACCGAAGCGTTTCTTGATCGAATTAACCTTCACACACTCGCTGGCTACGACGTTCGTCAACAAGTCATCGCTCTTGTCCGCGAGCATTTGAAGCCGGGTGAATTTTACAAGAAGTGTGAGGAGGTGGGCGACGGCGCGTTTCGCCGTCTCGCGCGAAAGTGTGAACTGGATCTGCTCTATCGCGTTGCGCGCGCCGACTCCCTGGGGCGCAATGGTCCCAACGTGCCGCCCGAGCAGCGTTACGACGCAGTGCCGCAAGAGTGGTTCATCCAGCGCGCGAATGAATTGCAAGTAGCACAGAGTCCTCCCCGCCCGATCCTTCTGGGCCGTCACCTTTTGCAAATGGATCTGCCTCCCGGCCCGCAGATGGGTGACATTCTGAGAGCCGTTTACGAGATGCAGTTGGACGGCCGTGTGAAGACGTTAGAGGAAGCGCAGGCCGCAGCGCGGTTGCTACAGAACTGACAGCGGTGGCGTCCGTGCTCTAAAGACGATCTCAAAATTCCAACCTCGGGTCTACGTCAGTGCGATCAAGGGCTCACCCGATAGTTCGTCGGCTTGATGTTCAGAGCAACTCTTTCGCTGGGACCGCGGGCGTCTCGCCCGCTGGCGTGAATGCCACTTTGTCAGAGCGGGCAATTCGACCCCGCCCTGAGTGAACTTGTAACTTAAGGCGCGCGCGACGCCCGCGGTCCCAGTAAGAAGTTGCCCTTAATCCACCTAGGACCTTTCAAACTGAACCACTACGCGTCGTCCAACTCTCTTGACTTTGCCATCGAAAGCAATTATTCAAAGCGTACCTCGCTCGTGAAACGTAAAGTGTTGTAAATGATCTTCGGGTCATTTCCTTGAGAGATTGAAAGCTCAGCCTCTACTTCAGACTCACCTAAGGAGTAACCATTCATGACCACGAAAATTTCCAAACCGAAAGCGAAGTCAACAAAGACAGCGAGCAAACGCGCCGCGAAGAAATCCTCCCCGAAAGCCCGGTCGAAGGGCTCGAGCGCGGCCACGCCACCTCCGGCATCATTCGTTGAATCAAAGATCAGCAGAAACGGCCTCCGTTCGTTTGCCTTTCACCGCGAGGATAAAAACGCTGCGCCAGTTATTAGAGCTATCCGGCCAAAAACCGGCGCCGTCGGAGAAATTGGCGCGAGGCCGACCGCTACAGCGCGCGCCGCGGCCGGAATGCCAAGCTTCAGTTCCTTGGATGCGGAAACTGTCGCGCGCCACTACCTGACAAATGCACTCGCGAGCGACGAACTGCCCGCGTTCACTGCGGGCGCCGACGCGAGAGAGAAGAGCGATTTTAAGTTGATTGCTGTCGAGGCGGTACCGCTCACGGGAACGCAGACCGTAAAGTTCTGCCAGTACTTTCGTCGCATACCGGTTTATGGTTCCCTCGTCGTGGTTGAGCTCGACAAAAAGAATGAACTCGTTTCAATCAACTCGGCGCTTACTGAACCTACCAACGTGGATCCAGTAGCGAGTGTGTCACCGGCTGATGTGCTGCAGACGGTGCGTGACGCGTCCGGTTACACTGAGGAGTTTGATGCCGCTCCGAATCTGTACTACTACTTCGATCGAGACGCTCAGGTTTGGCGTTTGGTTTACATCACTCGCGACGTTCCCAAATACAAAGCGCCGGACTCAACGGCAGCTACAGGCGAGGCTTCGGTTTCTGAGCGGCGGAGTCAGTCTCAAAGGTTGCAGGTGTTCGACTACGTGGTCGATGCGCACACAAGTGAACTCGTGGTTGAGCTCCCCCGCTCCCACAATGTCAAAGTAAAGGTGCGCGATGGTCTGAACCAGCTGCGGACGATTGAGGTGTCGCAGAACTCCAACGGGAATGTGCTGCACGATCAGACGCTCAACCTGCACACGCATAACTTTGGGTTCCTCAACGTTGATGCCCACCCCGGCAAACTGCCCGGTGATTATGTGGCAAATCCGCCGGAGCCATGGGATGTTGCGGCGGTGAGTGCGCATGCCAATGCCGCGGACATGATGAAGTTTTTGACCAGCGTGCTTCGCCGCAACGGGATCGACAACATGGGTGGTCCAGTTCGATCAAGTATCAACTGCGTCGAAGAATCAGATACAAAAGTCTGGGACAACGCGACCTGGTATCGGAACCAGATGATGTATGGACAAAGCGAAGTCAGGGGCGGGCTGCGCTCGTGGGCATTGGCCAAAGACATCGTGGCGCACGAATTAACGCACGGGATTACCGATGCTACGGCGCGCATCGAATACCTGGGCGAATCGGGCGCGCTCAACGAATCATACTCGGATATTTTTGGCATGCTCGTCGCAAACTTCGATGAACCGGACTTGAAGAAGTGGAACTGGTTGATCGGAGACGGATTATTCGGGAAGGGAACTGCGTTGCGCGACATGAGGAGACCAGAGAAGTTCGATCAACCAGCACACATGGATGACTTCAAGAAGCTTCCCAAGACCGAGGGTGGTGACTGGGGTGGCGTGCATACGAACAGCGGCATCCATAACAAAGCGGCTTACAACCTGGTGATTGCGAAAGACGGTGGTAAATACCTGCTCAAGCCCAAAGAGGTGGCAGCTCTCTTCTATCTCGCTTTGACGCAGAACCTCTCGCGTACTTCGCGTTTTAGTGATAGCCGCCGTGGTGTGGAGCTGGCCGCGCGGAGTCTGTTTGCAAATCAGAGTAACAAGCAGGCGAAGTTTAAGGCGGTGGCCAAAGCTTTCGACAAGGTTGGAATAATCTAACAACGAAGTCCAATGTCCGACGTCCAAAGTCCAACGTCTTTCTAACGGAAGGGCGCCGTTAGATTCTGAGCTTGATAGTTAACTCATGTATAGCTCGCGGACATTGGGCGTGGGGCCTTGGACGTTGGACTTAGCGTTTTGGTTGTTGTTGGGACACGCAATGAATCGTACCCATACCCCAGACCAAAGGCTCGCAGTTGATCGGAACGAGGCGACGATCGGGAAAGACTC
>JBDTYQ010000054.1:0-24109 GCA_040005515.1 bacterium | reverse complement strand
GCGTTGGCATCGCTCCCGAACTGCTGCCCCGCATCTTCGATCTCTTCACGCAGGCCGATCGAACGCTTGATCGCTCGCAAGGCGGCTTGGGCATTGGCTTAAGCCTCGTGCAAAAACTTGTGGAATTGCACGACGGAACAGTAGCGGCTCACAGTGCGGGACTTGGGCAAGGCAGCGAGTTTATCGTTCGTCTGCCTGCCCTCTTTCCAGCAAGTGAGCCAATCGCTCCCATCCGGACAGCCAAACCACCTGAGCAAACATCGCGAGTGCTGGTAGTTGATGACAACATTGATGCCGCTGATATGCTCGCCATGATGCTGCAAATGTTTGGGCATGAAGTTAAAAAGGCTTACGACGGTCACACCGCGGTGGAAACCGCAATTGAATATCAACCGGACTGCGTGTTGCTTGATATTGGCTTGCCGGATATGAATGGCTATGAGGTCGCGCAGCGTTTGCGTTCGCAACCTCAAACAAAAGATAGCTGGCTAGTGGCTATGACCGGCTACGGGCAAGACTCCGACCGCCAACTCTCCCGAGAAGCCGGCTTCGATCATCACCTGGTCAAGCCCGTTGAGCCGCAGAAACTCCAGGAACTGCTGGCTAGATTGGCGAAGCAACCACGCTCCGCGAAATGAACAAGGGATGAGAGACGATTATTCCGTCTCTCTCTTCTTAACGGGATCCGGCTCGAACTTGTAACGCTTAGTGTTAGTGGGATTCATCAGACTCAGGAAAGCCTCACGTTTTCTCAACAACAGACTAACCAGCCTGGCTAGTTCGAGAGGCCGAGTCGAGGCCGGCAGAAAGCGGTAGCGGAAAAGCGTCTCGCGGCAGTCCCCGGTCTCCCGGAAGAGCACGTCCTGCGTAAAGTTAGCCCAGCGTTCAGGCCCGATGAGTTCGACGAGGCTGCCAGCATGCGCCGTCGGCAACAGCATGTTTGACCCGTGGACGCCGATGACAACGTGGCTGGACGCGTAGCGTTGGCAGTACTGCCGCTCATGCTCGTCATCCATAGTCGGACGGCGGAGATCTTCTATCCAAGTTGGTAGACCAAGGTCGTTTGCCACTTCACTCAGCCCGGCAATAGCAAAGTCGAGCCGCGGCCATTCGGAACGCAGCGCCTCCGCTAACGCCACGATCAAGCCGCGCTGTGCAGCCAGCGAATCACGGCGCTGGCCTTCCCAGCGTCGAAATTTCTTGCGGACGCGGCCGATCAACCTTTCGTCTGAGACTGTCCAGACGCGATCATCTCGCCAGATGAATGTCACCGTTGGTCGCTGCAGTCGCTCTTCCCATTCTTCGAGGGGGAAAGGTTTGACGCGGGTGAAACGTTCGATGCAGTAGTCTCCAGGTTTAGGATGAGACAAAGCGAGACTCAAACCAGCAGCTTCAAAGGTTGCAACCCGGCGGTGAATTTCATGGGCTAGCCAATCATTCCACTCCGTACCGCGGCCAAGCGGTAAACCCACCGTCCAGACCTGGGCGACTCCGTCCGGAATCATCCACGCAAGAAACGAAGGGATGATCAGAACAAGATCGACCTCTCTCTCCAGGTAGTATTGCGCGTTGAGTAACTTCAGGAGCGAGTGGCCATAGAGGGTGTCAAGACAGTTGAGCAGTACGACTGGCCGCGTGATTGGCAATCGTTCTTCGACCTTGAACGAAACGGGATGGTCTGTGCGCTCGGCATATGAATCGCGCAGCCAATCGGCAAACCATGCCACGCCGTGATTGTCATGAACGATGCCGCTCATTTTCTCGATCAGCATCGGGGTATAGAGGGCTTGTCCGGCCGCGAGGTCGCCATAAAACTCCCGATTACAAACCTGACAGCGAAGGTCCGCGAGGTTGCGCATGCCGGGAATATGCCAGCCGCCGACCTGCAAAGCCTCGCGACAATGGGGGCAATCACTTGCAACCTCAGGAACGGGGTGCAGTTTAGTGACTCTCATGTGAATCGCGCGCCGGCGGGTGTTGCAATGTGCATCGAGAAAGAAGCTGTCTGCGCACTCTGTCTGCCTGGAAAGATAGGATCGCCTGCTACAAGGTTGCGCAAGACATAGCCCAACGATTTTAAGTACGCTTCTATTTCGGTCGGATCGTTCTTCATATCAAACGTAGTCTGACCAAATTCGAACGCGACGCATCGGATCTGGCGTGCTTCTAACATTCGTCTCGCGCCAAGCAATACCTGAAACTCTGCACCCTCGACGTCAATCTTGAGAAGGTCAATTGACGCGATGCTGTTTCTTTGGCAGTAATGATCGAGCGTGATAGCAGTCGCCTCTTCTGTGCTCACAGCGCGCACGTCTATCCCGTAACTTTCCAGTGGCCGCAGCGCTTGTGAAGTCCAGCTTTGATAGTCCTCTCCATAACAGTGCAGAGTCACCGTTCCTGCTTGCTCGGCGAGTGCAATTTGGTTCAGTTGCACGTTCCGAAGCGAAGCCGCAGTGCAGATCAACTTCAACTTTCCAAACGGCGCCAAGCTCGGCTCGAATGCATGGACCCGGCCACCGTCGCCTACGAAGCGGGAGAACATCAGAGTTAGCTCGCCGATATTGGCTCCTACGTCGAACACGGTCATGCCTTCGCGCAGATATTGCAGGTAGTACATACGCTCGGCCCGCTCTACCTCAACAAAGCTCGCGGAGGAGGGAACGCGAGAATTGATTAGTCGCCGAAAAAAATGCTTGGCTCGATGCTCCACAAGCGACTCCCTATCCCTTACTCCTGTCGAACTCAATCAGCCAACGCCTGCAGAATGATTGTGTCAATCTGTGCAGCACGATGATCGAATGTGTGATCGCGCAATGTGCGCCGCTGACCAGCCGCGGCGATGCTGCGCCGCTCGCTCTCGTGCTCTAACAAGTATTGCGCTTGCTCTACGCATTCGTCTGCGTCGCGATAGGTGACAACTTCCGAATCAAGTTCAAAGAGTTCTGAAAGGTTAGCCTTCCAGTCTGTCAACATGCAGGCTCCCACTCCGGTTGCCTCAAAGAGACGCATGTTCGAGGCGTTGATGGGAGAAATGTCGATATGAGTGTTCAATGCCACGCGACTGTCGTGCAGTTGCTGAAACATCTGCAAACCGAATAGGGGACCTTGTGAGTGATTGATGATGTTCGGATCCACATTCAGTGAACGTGACCCTGGCTGAGCTAACTGCCAAGCGCGACGCGCTACTGAGCCGAAAAACGGAACAGATGATACGTGCCGACGCCAACGGGACGGGCCAATGCTGGCGACCGATCGATCAGTAATCCCCGGGAGTGAATACTCGGGCGGTGTAGTCGATGCGGGTGCCCCGGCGTCAGACCATATCTTAAGGTCGGTTTCTTTAACCAGTTGGCTAAGCAGCTTCTCACGGCCGATGTGAAACTGATCCGATTTGACGATCGAACCGAGAAACACGAACTCGGCAGTGGGCGATGATGTTAGGTCGAGCTTCTCCAGAACTCGCTGGTCAAATGCGTGGTTGATTTGATAGCTGTGATGGCCACTTTGCCGGAAACGAGTGACGAGTTCGGGCACGCACGAGAGCACGATGTCACACTCGTTGAAAATCGAACCATCCCGAAAAGGAGCACCGCACCACACCAGCACCAATCGAATGGAAGGACAAACATCTTTGAGGTGGCGGAGGTATGCGGCGGTGATAGTTGAGTAGTCCGCAACGAGTAACGCATCAGGTTTGAAGGCTTTTACCTGAGCCGCAGTGATATCAAACAGCCATCGGTTTGGGTCAAACGCAAGGCCACGTTCCGTCCCCCACATTTGCTGCATTGGCTGAGCGTTGGACACAAGATCACAAGTTTCATAACCCAGGTTCGTAAGTGCGTTAGTCCAGAAGTTAGATGAGCCGAAACCGTCATCCATCAGGGCGGTGTGCTGTGTTGCATAGTCTTGCTCGGCAAGGCCGGGGCGCTGAGCATAGAACTGCTCCAGATACGCAGAATAATAGATTCCAATCTTGAGTAAACGCATGGCCCGCGCTGCCGGCAGTGGATTAGTTCTTGAGATCCATATGGTACACGATGTTGCCCGTCTCTGAATTTACTCCGGTCTGCACGAATCCGAGTCTGCTCGCACCGCGCGGCGAAACGTTGTCAGGATGAATGGTCGCCATTAATTGAGTTGAGCCGGACAGGCGGCAGATTAGCTTCGCGACTTCGAGCGCGATTCTCATAAATGTACCGCCGCGATATTTCTGGGCAACGAACACACCGAAGGACGGTATATCGTATCCGGCGTCCCACCCGCGTAGCATAAAGATCGCCACCAGTTCGCCGCGCCAAACGATTCCGGAATAGACATCCTTGACCTTATTGGCGAGCACCTGAGCGATCTCTTCTTCCGCGAAATCGAACGCATAGAAGAACCGCGCGTACTCCGGCGGTTGCGCCCGCAGCATAACTGAGACTGTGGCCGCGTCCTCTATGCGAAGCGGACGGATTGCGAGATCCGTCTCGGCGGCTTCGTTGTTAGTGCTCGCAGATAAAGTCATAAGGATCCATTTGAACTTCACTACTCTAACTCGATTTCAGTGTCCGGTAGCAAGCCGGTTCAAAATGTTCTGAGCAGCCACCCGAAAAGTGCGAACGGTTCAGTTGTTCCGTGAGAAGGGCGTTGTGTTACTATTCGCACATTAGCCCCCCATGTGGTCGCGTTCGACCTGCGTTAAAGTGGATCAATTTCACACGTCTAGCGAGCGCAGCCTTCCTTTGCCCAACATTGAAATACTCAGTCGCACAACGCAATGCTTGGGTGGGCACTATTTCGGTTTGTTGTTCGGTGTTATTAGGGGATTTCTCGTGAATGGACAATTAGGAGAATCGGGGAGAGACGACCAGAGCTTCGCCTGGGATGGTAACCGCGCTGAAAAGCTGTTAGACGCGCAGAAGCAATCGCTGGAGATGGTCGTAATGGGCGCGCCGCTCACCGAAGTGTTGACCTACCTGACCAAGGTCGTCGAAGAACACGCCGAGGGTCGGGCAGTCGCATCTGTTTTGCTACTCGACGAACAAGGCTACTTTCACAACGGCGCTTCCCCGAGTCTTCCTGACGACTATACCAAAGCTATTGATGGCCTGAGGCCAGATCCACACGTCGGCACCTGTAGCGCCGCCGCGGCACTTGGCAAAATTGTTGTCACTCCCGACATCGCTGCAGATCCGGGTTGGCAGACTCTCAAACATCTGCCGTTGGAGTTGGGCCTTCGCGCCGCCTGGAGTGTACCCATTCTGGCGCGTGATGGACGAGTGCTGGGTACGTTTGGAACTTATTTTCGCGAATGCCGGGTGCCGCAAAAGTTCGAACGGCAAGCAGTGGAAATACTGGCGCGGACAGCAGCGCTGGCCATTGAACGCAAACTAGACGAGCAGCGAGTTTCTCAAAGCGAGCAACAGTTGCGGGCGATCTTTGAGGCGTCTCGTGATGGAATCCTGGTGGAGAATGATGAGCACATCGCCTATGTGAATAGTTCGTATGCGCGCCTCTTGATGTACGACCCGCAAGATCTTATCGGAGCACCCGTCTTGATTGTCACCGGGAATGAAGACGGGAAAATGATGTTGGAATTCGGTCGTCGCCGAATGCGAGGAGAGCAAGCGCCCGCAACATATGAGTTCAAGGGTAAACGCAAAGATGGTGTGCTCATAGATCTTGAAGCTTCAGTCTCAACTCATACGGTCAACGGCAAGACTTTTATCACAACAATGATTCGTGACATCGCCGAGCGCAAGCAAGTGAACGCAGCTTTAAAGCAAAGTGAGAGAAAGTACCGGCTGCTAATGGAGCAAGCCTCCGATGGCATTCACACTTATGACTCGAGCGGGAATTTCATCGAGACGAACTCAAAGCTCTGCAACATGCTTGGCTACACGAGGGAGGAACTGCTGCGCCTCAATGTAAAGGACCTAATGCCGTCCGAAGAACTTAGCTCCTCTCCGATACGCTTTGATGAACTCTGCGCAGGTCAAACTCTTCTATCCGAGCGGCTACTGCGCCGCAAAGACGGAACTTTTCTGCCGGTCGAGATCAGCGGAAGAATGATTCAGGAAGGCCTCTTTCAATCGATCATCAGGGACATCACGACCCGTAAGCGAGGCGAAGACGCATTGCGCCAAGCGTACTCTGAAATGGAAAGACGAGTGGAGGAGAGAACTGCCGAGATTGCAGGAGCCAACAAAATGTTGCAGCTCGAGATGGCTGAGCGTCTGCGGGCCCAGGAGGCGAGACGTGAGCTTTTACGTCGTCTTGTACTGGCGCAAGAGGACGAGCGGCGTCGCATCTCACGCGAACTTCATGACCAAATGGGTCAGCAACTGACGGCAATTATGATGGGACTCAAAACCCTGAATGCTGCTTCGCACGGTCGGGAGGCAAGTATCGTCAAGCTGCAACAGCTTCAAGAGCTGACCGGTCAGTTGACGAGTGAAGTGCACGACCTCGCCTGGGGATTGCGTCCACCCGCGCTCGATGACCTGGGGTTAGAAACCGCTCTTTTCAACTATGCCGAGGAGTGGGCGGAACGGACTCGAGTAGTGGTCGACTTTCACAGCTCGGGCTTTGAGGCTTATCGTCTTCCACTCGATCACGAGACAGCGATCTATCGCATTGCTCAAGAAGCATTGACGAACGTCTTCAAACATTCACGAGCTAATCGCGTCAGTTTCTTTCTTGAGCGTCGTGACGATCACGTGCTCGCAGTAGTGGAAGACAATGGTAAAGGGTTTGACGTTCGAGGGCTCCACCAGGGATCAACGGAGGAGCGCAGTCTCGGTCTCCTGGGAATGCGGGAGCGAGCCTCCCTGCTCGGCGGGACGCTCACGGTCGAGTCTGCGCCCGGCGCGGGAACCAGCGTTTTTGTCCGCATCCCCGTAGAGAAAGTCAGCAGCCTGGGAGTGGCGTGTAATGAGTAAACTTCGCATCTTTCTCGCTGATGATCACATGGTTGTGCGTGAGGGACTAAAGACCCTGATCAACTCGCAGCCAGATATGGAAGTGGTAGGAGAAGCAGAAAACGGTCGAGACGCTGTCGAACGTGCCCTCACACTGTTGCCCGACGTGGTGGTCATGGACATATCAATGCCAGAGATGAACGGCGTCGAGGCAACCGAACGGTTGCGGAAAGAATGCCCGCAGATCAGGATTTTAGCTTTAACGATCTATGAAGACACAGGCTACCTCCGGCAATTACTGAAGGCGGGCGCGTCGGGCTACGTACTCAAGCGCGCCGTGATCGATGAACTCGTGCACGCCGTACGCACGTGCGCGGCGGGCGGCACTTACATCGAGCCGACACTTGCGGGTCAGGTTGTCAGCAGCTACATCAATCGGGATGGAAATCGGAGTGTCGCCTGGGGAAGCACATCTCAAAGCGAGTTAAGTGAGCGCGAGACTCAAGTACTTCGGCTAGTCGCCTGGGGTTGCAGCAACAAGGAGATCGGCGCGAAGCTTAATATTAGCGTTAAGACTGTGGAAACCTATAAAGGCCGGTTGATGGGAAAACTCGATCTCCGCAGCCGTGTTGATATGGTGCGGTACGCTTTGCGGCAAGGACTCTTACGGGAGGAGTAAGTCCTCTCGTTCCCCGCCGAACCCCAGGTTCACTTCTCCCTGCTGAACTCTGATAAATCTCATCCAGTCTTAGGCACAGTTCAGAATATTCCTGTCGGGGTATTCCCTGACACGCTTTAGCACTTTTCCTACAGACGACCCTCCGCTGTCACAAGTAGAATCACCCCTCACCCCCGAAAAAAGACTTCGCTTCTTCAGTTCTTTTAGCTCCCATTTCTCGCTAACCTCCACTGCGATTGGTTTGGACGCTGAAAAATCCCTGCGGCAGCACTAATGGCAAACCGTTTCTTGATTGCATCCGTATCTTAGGGAAACTGAAAACAAACGTTGACACTGAGGGCATTTAATTCAAGCGCTCGCTCTTCAGACCATGAATTGAGGAGGAGAGTTCGCGCTACAGAGGGTACTGCACGACGCAAATGAACCCGGCATGCGCCGCGCGGAGGGTACTGGGTAACCAGAGGGGAAAGGAAAAATATGCAACGATCACTTCGGACGATATCGCTTTTGACTGCCTTCTGCCTTTTAGGCACGGCATTTTTTACTGGATTTAAGAGACTGACTGTAGTCGAGGCTTCGAGTCACCGAGAAGCACCGCTTATCTCTGCTGATCCACTGGCAGATGGGACGGACCTCTACGCTTTTGTCAGTCCAGACGCGCCAAATACGGTCACAGTCCTGGCGAACTACATCCCGCTGGAAGAACCTGCCAGCGGCCCGAACTTCTTCAAGTTCGACGACAACGTGCTTTACCAGATCAGGTTTGACAACAACGGAGACGGCAAGCTCGATCTAGCTATACAGTTCCGTTTCCGCACTGTTATCGGTAACACCGATACCTTCCTTTACAACACCAACACGATCGACAATTTGTCCGACCCTGATTGGAACGTCAAGCAGTTCATGGATGTAACTGCGCGCATTCGCCAGGGCGATCCAAACAATCCGACCTTCAGCACGTTCGTGCTGGGAACGAACTTGCCGACGCCGCCTGTTAACATCGGACCACGCTCCACACCAAACTACGAGACCAATCTTGCAGAACCTTCAATAAGTACAATTCCGACAGGAGTAGGCAATATCAAGGTGTTTGCAGGTCAGCGGGATGAAGGGTTCTACGTTGATCTTGGTTCCGCATTCGATTTGCTCGGGCTCCGTCCTTTCAACTCGGCACATCTCGCTCCTTTGCCTACGTCCAAAGGGGTCGATGCTACTGCCGGATACAATGTTCATACGATCGCGATTCAGATTCCAACCCAATTGCTAACCGCAACTGGCGCGCTGCCAACTGGCGCGGGTGATCCGAATGCGATTCTTGGCATCTATTCAACCGCCAGCCGCAACGGCACACGGGTCCTTAACACCGACGGTACTAAGACTGAAACCGGCGATTGCTTTACCGGTATGGCGATCGCGCCCAGCGCAACTTGTGTACAAGTGTCTCGCATGGGCAACCCGCTGTTCAACGAGTTGCTGATACCGCAAGGCGACCCAGCCACATCGGGAAATGATAAGGACCTTTACAACGCGCAGCTCCCTGCAACCGATGTCAACCGCTTGAACTTTGTGCGGGGCGACACGCGTGATGTTGAGCCTGTCAAACTCATTAATCTTCTGTATCCGCCAGTGAATGACGCACCCGTAAGAAACCGCAATGATCTGGTGCGGGTTTTCCTGACGGGAGTACCGGGAGCGACGCGTTATCCCTTTCAAACTGATCCCAACGATCCTACAGCGGGACCAGGATCCGCGCCCGCCGAGTATGTCCGTCTCAACGCAGGCATTCCAGCGACTGCACCTGGCCAGGAGAATAGGTTGGGTGTGATCGGGGGCGACAACGGTGGCTACCCGAACGGCAGACGAGTCGGCGATGACGTGGTCGACATCACATTCCGCGTCGCCGCTG
Source organism: bacterium (assembly GCA_040005515.1). Taxonomy (GTDB): domain Bacteria; phylum Acidobacteriota; class Blastocatellia; order Pyrinomonadales; family Pyrinomonadaceae; genus PSRF01. Next base: position 14,622 of record JBDTYQ010000054.1, on the reverse strand, counting down.
GTGTCTTGCTGCCCGGCACTGCTTGCGCTGGCGGCACGGTGAGTTGCAACTCCGCTCCTAATAACCAGCTTGGAGACGGCGTGCAACAAAACGATCGACCATTCCGCGCAACGTTTCCGTACCTTGCCTCTCCGGTGAGTGGTTACGAAAACCCATTCCACGGTCGCGAATGCGCCGCGGATGTCACGTCTCCATGTCCGGCTCCGAGCCCGACTCCGAGACCATAACGGGCAGTTTTTCTATGCCCGCGTCGGTTAGATCGCATTGGTCGATTAGATCCCGGGGCCAGGGTGTTCCGACCCGGCCCCGGTGATCCTTTTTCAGAACGGCGAGAAATATGCGCAAGGTTCCTCTCTTAGTAGCCGGGTTAGGCGTCTGCATTGTCGCAACCATCCTGGGTTTTCGAGTTGCTTCGAAAGGATTCTCAAAACCTGAGAACGATGGAAAATCGAGTCGCCAATTAAGCGCCGGCCAAAATGCCTCCCCAGCAGATAGGCAGATAATTTCCGCACAGTCTCTCATTGAACAATCGCCTTCGGATCCGCGCGGTTTCAACCTGCTCAGTGCGGCCTTCATGCAGAAAGCTCGAGAGACAGGTGACTTTGGTTTGAACGCCAAAGCGGAGGCGGCGCTCAAACATTCCTTCGAACTAAAGGCTGATGATTACGACGCTCTCAAACTGCGCGCTAAACTCTTGCTGACTTACCACCGTTTCAGCGAAGCACTTGAAGTTGCGAAACGCGCTCAGACCGTCCGACCGCAAGATCACGATGTTTATGGAGCTTTGACCGACGCACAAGTCGAACTCGGCGACTACGAAGCTGCAGTCGAGGCCACTCAAAAGATGGTCGATCTTCGACCGGACACTGCTTCTTACGCGCGCGTTTCCTACCTCCGTTACTTATATGGCGACACGCAGGGCGCAGTCGTGGCAATGCGCGAAGCAGCAGAAGCCGCGAGTCCGCAGGACCCCGAAAGCGTGGCTTGGTGCCGGGTCCAGCTTGGAAAGGAGTTAATTAATGCAGGGCAGCTAAGCGATGCTGAGCGTGAGTTCGACCGCGCGCTTTATTTTTTCCCTGATTACCACGCGGCCTTGGCCGCGAAAGCTCAAGCACGATTTGCAGCGGGTGATTTGAAACAGGCTGTTGATTTTTACGAACGGGCGCAACAACGCGTGCCATTGCCAGATTATTCCATGGCCCTCGGTGATCTTTATACGAAGTTAGGCCGTGAGAGAGAGGCAAGAAAGCAGTATGAACTAGTAGAGTTCATAGAAAATGCAGGAGCAATTCAGGGAACGTACTCGCGGCAGCTAGCTCTGTTCTGGGCTAATCATGACCAACGCCTCGATGAGGCCCTTAGTATTGCCGAGAAGGAACGCCGATCTCGTTGGGACATTTACACCTGTGATCTTCTCGCTTGGTGCCTGTACAAAAAGGGCCGCCTGAATGAAGCGAAGATGTCGATCGATGAGGCGCTGCAATTGGGCTCGAGTGATCCACTCCTATTTTTCCATTCGGGGATGATTGCGAACGCGCGCGGTGATCATCGCCTCGCCGCCCAGCATCTGAAGAAGGCTTTAGCGATCAATCCTTCTTTCGATATCTTGCAGGCCGATGTTGCGAAACGCACTCTTGAATCTCTTAGGTAACGGGCTACATCGGGCAAATCAACGCAAGCGGCGAACAAACCAGGGACGTATGAATAAACTCCTTCAAAATATTGTGAGACGGAAATCGACGTTCCCGATCTTCATCGTTGTCTTCATTTTGTTTGCAGGAGTCTGCGCCACGGCGCACCCCCTGGGAAACTTCACGGTCAACCACTTCACGCGTATCGAGATCGGAAAAGCGCGCGTTAGCCTGCGTTACGTGGTTGATATGGCAGAGATTCCTACCTTCCAAACCATCCAGGGGATTACCCGGAATCCCACCGGTCAACCGTCCCCAGACGAACTCAACGAATACCTCGAGCGCGTCATTAGTGAATACAGTAGTGGCCTCGTATTGGTAGTAGATGATCATCGAGTTCCTTTGCAGGCAATTAACAAGACAATCTCTTTGCCGTCAGGATCTGGTGGCCTCCGAACGCTTCGAGTTGAATGCGACTTTGCCGGCGACCTACCAGTAACCGAGTCGAACGGAGAACATCACGTCCGCTTCGAGGATACGAATCACAAAGCGCGCATCGGATGGCATGAACTGGTTGTGACTCCAGCTTCGGGAATCACTGTCTTCAACAGTACAGCCTACGGCTCAGCTCTGACCGACGAACTAAAGTCTTATCCTCAGGACATGCTTACTGCTCCTGCGGACGAGCGCGCTGCGACATTCTCATGGACTAATGGGCAGCCGCCTCAGGGAGCACAGACCCTGCGTCGACGCGACGGACGTTCGGCAGATCAATCGCGTGACTACCTGTCGGAACTGATCGCGGTAGAAAAAATCACACCCGCCGTCGCCCTCTTAGGGTTGTTGCTGGCGATGGGCCTCGGGGCCCTGCACGCTTTCTCTCCTGGTCACGGTAAGACTGTAGTCGGCGCCTATCTCGTCGGCTCTCGAGGCACGGCTCGACACGCTGCTTTCCTGGGACTAACAGTGACAATTACTCATACGAGTATGGTTTTCTTACTGGGACTCGTAACTCTGTTCGCCTCTCATTACGTTGTTCCCGAGCGACTCTTTCCGATACTCAGTTTTATTTCGGGTGCAATCGTTGTCACCATCGGCCTCACGCTCTTCGCGCGTCGATTACGCGGAGTGATCACAGGAACAGCGCCCGCGAACGATCAAAGTCATTCGCACGATCACGGACTCGCACATGATGGGTCACTACACAGTAACATTCAGCATCAGCACTCGGCTGATGGAGCCCAGACGCATTCGCACGGAGGTAGCGAGCATTCGCACCTTCCTCCCGGAACAGACGGCAGCCGCGTGACATGGCGGAACCTGCTCGCGCTCGGGATCTCCGGAGGCTTATTGCCTTGCCCTTCGGCGCTCGTCGTTTTGCTCTCAGCCATCTCTCTTCACCGTGTCGGATATGGACTCGCGCTGGTTGTGGCATTCAGTGTCGGGCTGGCCGCGACGCTGACGTGCATTGGTCTCGCTTTTGTTTATGCCGGACGCTTCATCAAGCGTCCGCTGGGAGAGGGTCGTTTGGTCCGCGCACTTCCAATCCTGAGCGCATTGGTTATTGCTTGTATCGGTGCGGCAATTTGCTTTGAAGCATTGTCGCTCTCCGGCATTCACCTGCAAAATATTTTGGCAAATGTCTTTGGGCAGGGAAGAAGTCAGGGCGCAACAGGTGAAGGGGGCTCTTCGCTCGCTTCGCTAGGTACGTTCGCAATCCTTGGCCTTGGACTGGTCTTTGGACTCAAGCACGCAACGGAAGTAGATCACGTCGTTGCCGTTTCAACGATCGTGAGCGAACACCGCAATATTTTTCGCGCAGCGCTGGTCGGCGGTTTATGGGGAGCAGGTCATACCCTGTCTTTAATAGTAGTCGGTACGATTGTCCTGGTTCTGCGCGTAGCCATCCCAGAACATGTAGCTAACTGGCTGGAGTTCGGCGTCGCGCTGATGATCATCGGGCTGGGCATCGGCGCTTTCGTCCGAGCCTTGCGGGGAAGAGCAGATGCGCACGTTCATAAACACATCCACGACGGAACCTCGCACGCGCACCTGCACTTTCACGAGCATGAAACAGAGCACAGCGGGCTGGGTGCGCACCATTCGCACACTGTCGCTCGCATCGGAATCAAACCTTTATTGGTCGGGGCGATGCACGGACTTGCGGGCTCGGCTGCGCTGACGCTGTTGGTACTGACTCAAATCGACTCCCTCGGTCTGGGTCTTCTCTATCTCGTTATTTTCGGCTTTGGCTCCATCCTTGGCATGTTGCTGATGTCGACCCTCGTAGGATTGCCTTTTGCTCTGAGCGCTCGGCGACTGACGGGCGTGAGTTACGGCTTACAGTCTGTTGCGGGCGCGCTAAGCATCGCTTTTGGTTTTTGGTATGCTTATGAAACCGGAGTGGCAAGTGGACTACTGGGAAAGATTATCTGACGTTAGTGAGAGTGTCTTTGGTAAGTGAAATCAATTGCTCAAGTACGCGAGCGGACGCGTCCAAACGGCGAGTAGCTTGTGCGGAAGGATGAGCAGGAATCATGAGATTGTTTTCCATCATCATTGCGACTTACAACTGCGGACCCAAACTTGAGGCAACCATTGAATCTGTGCTTTCTCAAAAAGCAGATCTCTTTGAACTCATTATTATTGATGGAGGTTCAACGGATAGCACTTTGGAACTGCTCAAAAAGTATGAGCATCGGCTGAGGTACGTGTCAGAAAAGGATAACGGCGTTTACGAAGCGCTCAACAAAGGCATCGAGATGGCCTCCGGCAAATACCTTTATTTTTTGGGAGGCGGCGACCTCCTGCGAAAGGAGATCTTGGAACAGCTTAAGGTCAGCTTGCCGCTTGACGAGCGATCATTTGTTTACGGAATGGTCTGCCTGAGGCAAACCGGAGAACACTACTTGAGGGGGTTTTCCCTGTCAGACTTCCGGACCAGGAATATCTGCCATCAGGCGATTTTTTATGAGAGAAATATCTTTAGTCGAATCGGGAAATTTGAGTTGGAGTATCGGGTATATGCCGACTGGGTGTTAAACCTCAAGTGTTTTGTGGACGAGAGTATTCAGAAAATATTTATCGATCAGGTCATCGCGGACTACGAAGGTGGGGGAATGAGTGAAACGCAGGAGGACAGCAATTTTAGGAAGGCGTTTCCTCTTCTCATAAAGCAGCACTTAGGAGTCGGGCAGTATTTACTCCATAAAGTCGACGTCATTAAAACTTACCTTTACCTCACACTCAGGCAGGCAGTACCGCCTGGTTTGCGGCCGTCCCTCTCTCACGCCAGACGACGTCTAGTCTCGCGAGCTGATCGGAAGAAGGATTGGGCGCATTGAATGGTAGGGAATCGCCTTTCAATTGCTCGGCGAGTATTGTCTTAGCGGATGTGCGGGATCAGCGGCATCATTAGCAGAGGAGAGGTTACCCCCGAAGACGTCAGCCGGGTGTCGGAGATGAGCCGCGCCTTGATCCACCGTGGCCCCGATGACTCAGGCGAATACAACGACGAGCGCGTAATACTCAGCGCGCGGCGGCTCTCAATAATCGACCTCGCAGGCGGGCACCAACCACTCTTCAACGAAGACCGCTCAATTGTGCTCATCGCCAACGCGGAGATCTACAATCACGTCGAGTTGCGATCTTACCTCGAACGACTCGGACACCGCTTCAGTACAGACAGTGACTGCGAGACGATTTTGCATGCCTACGAAGAGGCTGGAGTAGATTGCGTTCACCATCTGCGTGGCATGTTCGCGTTCGCGCTATGGGATAAGAAGCGAAAGCGTCTCCTTCTGGCCCGCGATCCGATGGGTGAAAAACCCATGTATCTCTGGGAGCGCGACGGACGCCTCGTCTTCGCTTCGGAAATGAAGGCGCTGCTCCGCTCGGGATTAGTGCCCTTTGAATTAGATCCCGCAGCCATTGATTGCTACTTTCATTACCAGTATGTACCGGAGCCACGAACCCCTCTGAAGGGTGTTCGGAAGTTGGCAGCGGCGCATCTTCTCACGGTTGACCTTGAGCCTTGGCGTCTCGGGGAGAAGTGTTACTGGCGGATGGAAGACGCACCCCCAATCGAAGGGGATGCGCCCTCGCTTATCCGCCAAGAATTGGAGACGGTTGGTGAGCTTGTGACTCGCGCCGATGTGCCCGTGGGCGTGGCCCTCAGCGGCGGATTAGATTCAAGCACAGTTGCGGCGTTTGCCGCGCGGCAGCACACTGCGGAATTGCATGCTTTTAGCATTGGCTACGAAGGTCGACCGGCGAGTGACGAACGAACGGAGGCTCGGGAGTTAGCCGTCCATCTTGGACTGCACTTTCATGAGGCCGAGATCAGGACGGCAGAGGTCGTCGAGTTCTTCAATGACTTGCAGTTCTGGAGAGATGAGCCCATAGCCGATTATGCCGGGCACTCCTACTACGCGCTGATGAAACTCGCTCGCGAGCAAAATGTTCCTGTGGTTTTGCAGGGGCAGGGAGGCGATGAGCTGTTTTGGGGCTACCCACAACTGCGGCAGGCTGCGCGCGAGACGATTGCGAAGCAAATGCTCTCCAAGGGAGTCCTCAATGCGATCCCTCACTACCTCTCACTTACGGCTCCTGCCACCTATTCAGCGCGTGGAATGTTAGCCTGGACAAGCGACTTCGGCGGTCTCCGATCCGGTTTGCGAAGAATGCAAAATCATCGCAAGAGTCCTAAGGCGCAAATGGTTTTTTACGATGCGTCCCCTGATTTCAACGCTGCTGCCGCCGCTACCCCGGATCTTTATGGGAGCGAGTTCGCGCAGGAGCTTGGTGCAGGAGATGTCACCGAAATATTCACCGTTCCTTGCCCTTGGCCGAGAGTAGACGTGACTCTTACGCGTCTTGTGTGCGACACCTACCTGCGAGGCAATGGGATTGCTCAGGGTGATCGGCTGTCGATGGCTTCCTCGGTAGAAATGCGTCTTCCTTTTCTGGATCGCACGCTAGTGAAAACGATCATTGGCCTGCGCAAAGCAAACTCAGACGTTCAACTTCCGCCAAAGGAATGGTTGAGACTCGCAGTGAAGGGTATTTTGCCTGATTGGGTTCTGCAGCGACCCAAGCGTGGCTTCGCTCCACCAGTCGCCGATTGGCACGCGGCAATCTTCGCGGCGCACGGTCAATCATTACGGGATGGATATCTCGTACAGTCGGGAGTGCTGAGCGAGGCGAGCGCCGATCACCTGGCTTCCGGCCCCTTTCCTCCAGGGCTCACGAGCCCTGTTTCTTTTAAGGCACTGGTGCTTGAACACTGGTGTCGCCGGATGAGCGATGAAGTTGATAGAGCGACAAGAGCGTTTGTGGAAGATTATTGATGGAAAGATTGCGAGTAGCTATAAACGCCCAGCTTCTGCCGGAAGGTCCCTACGGCGGCATTATCACGGTGCTGCGCGCTTTGGCCGCGCTCCCGGAATTAGCAGACGGATCTGAGGATTATGTCTTCATTGGACCATATGAAAATCCTGAGTGGATGCGTGCCATGCTTCCACCGGGACAACGAATCGAGCGCGGACCCATGTCTTTCGATGGTTGGAAGGTTGACCGCCTTGAGCTTTTCAAGCGGCATTTGGGCCCCTTCCGTCCGATGGCGGGTGAAGTCAAACGACTGCTCCTTCGCAAGGCTCAAGGCTTGGCTTCTCTTGAACATGTCGAAAGGCCATCAGCAGCTGCAAACCAGCGAGAGTTTTTTGAGAGTCTTGATTGCGATGTGATTCATTTTCCTTTCCAGACTTTTGAGCCCTGCGATGTTCCCTTCGTTTTCAACCCACACGATGTGCAGCACCTTCACCTTCCAGAATTTTTCACGGCAGCGGAAATCTCACGCCGTGAAAGTCTCTACCCCGCCGCATGCCGCGCAGCCCATACGGTCGTTGTCGCTTCTAACTTCGTAAAGCGCGATATCGTCGATCGTTATGGTATCGACTCGAACAAGGTGCAGGTTATTCCGTGGGGCCCGCCCCCCTTGCCGCGGATTTCGGAAGAGCAGGAGGAGAGTGACGATCGCGCAATCCGACGAAAATATGATTTCGCCGACACGCCATTTGCGCTCTACCCGGCAATGACCTGGGAGCACAAGAATCACATCCGATTGTTGGAAGCGATGGCCTCACAGCGCGACAGTGAAGCGTTGGATCTACGAATCATCTGTAGCGGCTTCAAGACTGACTTTTGGCCCAGCATTAAGAGACGCCTGCATCAATTGGGTCTGAGCGAGTCAGTGACGTTCCCAGGTCTCGTCCCCGCCGGCGAACTAAACGCCCTATACCGAGCAGCTCAATTTGTTTTTGTGCCAAGCGTTTTCGAAGCTGCAAGCGCGCCCGTTTACGAGGCGTGGCAGAGCGGAGTCCCAGTGGCTTGCTCCAGTGTGACGTCACTACCCGAGCAAGTTGGTGACGCAGCCCTGCTGTTCGATCCTTTTTCTGTCAAGGAGATTGCCGCGGCGCTTTCGCGTATGGCCAACGACGCGACTCTCCGCGAGGATTTGAGGATACGCGGAGCACAACGGTTAAGGGACTTCGATCTAAAGGTCACGGCGAAGGCTTACCGCGCAGTGTACCGCCGGGCAGCGGGGCGAACACTAAGCGAGGAGGATCGCCAGCTCTTGGGTTATGCCAAGCAGGAGAAGTCCGCGGAGAAGTTCGAGGTGCAACGGGGATGAGCGAACGATTCATTCCTGTTGCCGCTCCCGTACTGGCAGGCAATGAAAAGGCTTACGTGCTCGACTGTGTTGAGTCGGCATGGATTTCTTCCGCGGGCAAGTATGTGGAAAAGTTCGAGCGCGCCTTTGCTGACTTCTGCGGAGTGAAGCATGCGGTTTCATGCAACACCGGAACGGCGGCCCTGCACGTTGCATTGCTGGCAGTTGGCGTCGGACCCGGCGACGAAGTGATCGTGCCGACGCTCACTTTTGTCGCGACAGCTAATGCCGTGACTTATTGCGGCGCTCAGCCGCAGTTTGTCGATGTAGACCCGGACACCTGGACACTAGACCCCGAACTTATTGAAGCGAAGATCACGCCGCGCACGAAGGCGATCATACCGGTCCACCTGTACGGTTACGTCGCAAATATGGATGCCATACGCGAGATAGCGCAACGGCACAATTTATTCGTTGTGGAAGACGCCGCAGAAGCTCACGGCGCGGAGTATCACGGTGGGCGCGTAGGCTCCCTTGGTGATGTCGCAGCCTTTAGCTTCTATGGCAATAAGATAATCTCGTGCGGAGAAGGCGGTATGGTAGTGACTAACTCAGAAAAATTGATTAGCTACGCCGCTCAACTTCGTGGGCAGGGTATGGATTTGAAGAAGCGATATTGGTTCCCAATCATCGGGTACAACTATCGGATGCCCAACCTGGCAGCGGCAGTCGGCCTCGCGCAACTCGAACAAATCGAGTGGCACCTGAATCGTCGCCATGAGGTTGCTTTATGGTACCGGAGCATCTTGAGTGAAGTTCCTGGGATCGGATGGCAAACAGGAAAGGCCGGCAGTCGAAGTGTTGACTGGCTATTCACAATCACTCTTGATGAGAGAATTGGGGTCAGCCGAGACAACCTGATGATCCGACTCGCAGAACGCGGAGTGGAAACACGTCCGGTCTTTTACCCGATGCACGTACTTCCGCCCTATCGGCCGGCGGTACAGGAAGCCAATGAATTTCCCGTTGCCGAGCGCATCGGACGCAGTGGGATCAGTCTGCCGACCTGGGCAGGACTGAAGCGCGAAGACGTTGAGTACGTGTGCGAGAACTTGCTCGAACTCATCGCCGAGCGGCGCAGCCCGTGATGGACGGCGACGAAGTACAACGTTCTAGGAATTCGAATTGTGAAACGGAGAAATATGAAATCTACGAAGCTTGACCCAGTCCGAAGCGGCCTTGCAATGGCCGGTATTGTTGCCTCGCTCATGCTTACTGCCTGCGGAAGCGGAGCCGGCAGCAAGACGGACAGCAAAGACGCGACAGCGAGTTCAACTGCTAGCGCGAACAGTGCCGTAGTCGTCGGTAGCCCGAGTCCAGCGACAGTTGTTCCGAGAACTGTCGACAATCAAGCAGCATCTCGGATGCCTAACAACGATAACCGTGGCGCGTCCAGCGGCATCAAGCCGCAACTTGGTACCGGGGGCAGCGACCTTTTTCTTTTCACTCAAGTTCGCGGACTACTAAATAGTGACGCCGAGCTAAAAACCGCGAATATCATCATCGATGCCCACGCGGGCGTTGTGACCTTGAGCGGAACAGTTGCAAATGCCTCACTAAAGACAAAGGCCGAACAACTGGTTCGGGCAGTCGGCGGCGTCAAGAAATTGAAGAACAACCTTCGGGTCTCCAGTTGAATCAGAGGACCGCTGCAGAGTAACCGTATTGAGTGAGACCTTTGCGCGTTGACTAACTTGAGGAGATGTATGCAATCAATGAGTTTCTGCTCTCTTGTCCTAACATTAATCTTGCTTGGAACCGGTGCTTCGACGGTACTCGCTCAGGAGAAGGAGAAGCCAAAGACCGGGACCACCGTTGATGCTTGGAGACACTCGCTTCCTCCTGAGTCCGAAGCGCAACGGCCTGGCGAGGAAATGCCTGATGGCTCTGCAGTGTTGCAGCCTAAAGCGGAAGCCACGAAGGCGTTGCTCGCACTTGAACGGCTTTGGATGGACTCGCTAAAAGTCGGTGATGTGGATTCGCTGGGACAAATTATCTCCGATGATTTCGCGTTGGTCAGTCCGCGCATGCTCGACGGCAAGGATCGGGTCAAGTATTTGGAATTTGCGCTCCGAGATCTGAAACTGACTTCGTATGAATTTAGCAAGACCACTGTGCGGCTCTTTGGCAAGACAGCTATCGTGACAGGACTGCTAAAACAGGACGTCCTCTCGAAGGGCGAGGACTGGAGCGGAACCTACCTCGTGACTGACGTGTGGATCAATCGAAATGGTACCTGGCGCGCGGTTAGCCGGCACGAAGATCGACTGAAAAAATAAAAGCGATGGTCACGATCAATCGCCTCACGCTAACAAATTATCGATCTTCACCGGCAGTTTTGCACGAGAACCCCCGTTGCCTGGTGTACCGCAGCTGTGATTGCGGCAGCGATGCCGGCCAATCCAATCTTGTCGATCCCACAGCCCCGACCCCGATCAGTACAACCGCTTCCATAGCCAAACTTGTATTCGTTCCTTCCTGACTTAAGTCGATAGCATACCCCCACTCCGTGACAGCCTTCGCTTCATGCGTCGCTTGATCTGAAGTAGTTCGTTGAATGTGGGGTCAATCTGCATGCTGGAAGGCGCTCCCGTAAGTGGAGAGCTGAATGCAGACCGGGTTGATGCTATCTGTCGAGGTGCGGGCTATGCATTAAAGGTGGAAAGGCACGACATCCCCATGCCGCCGCCTTAGTTATTGAGAGACGAAGTACCCCTTTCGGCGTATGCCTTGTTCCCCTTGTTGTTTCCAAAGGGATACTCCGTCGCTCATCCTAAGTAAAAAACTAATGCGGGGAATTTTTTACAAAAAAAAGCGGGAGATGTCATCCGGCGAAATTGTGACGAGTTCCAAGGCGTCACTATGTTACTGGGAACGCAGTGAGAAAGGAGAAGTCGGGGAGGCGCAAGCCAAAAGCGAGGTACACCCAAACTGCGACGGTCCGCTCGCTATCACTACTGCAGTAAAATGAATAAGCATGTAGTAGTATGCCGGCGTTCTGGTCACCCAAACCCAGACCCGTCATCGCCTTCTGACCTTCACCGCGGAGAGGGAACCTATGATTCGCATCACTTGTCGTGTCGTTGCGCTGTGCGCCGTTTCTTTCGTGATGGGAGGAATCGTCAGCGCGCAGTTGCCGCCGAAGCCCTCCGCCAAAAAAGGGGTCATCACTGGTACCGTGACGATCAAAGGCAAGCCAGCGCCCGAAATAGTTGTCGGGTTAATTGCCAGCAAAGCTGGGACGCTCGCCTACAAGGCAAAGACGGATCGGGAAGGGAAGTACCGAATTACTGACTTAACGCCCGGCGTTTACAATGTAACTGCTGCAGCTCCCGCCTATGTTCTTTCAAATCGTGAAAGATCCAACGGCGAGAGTCTGGTAGTAATTGGTGGTGAGACTATCGAAGGAGTTAATTTCGATTTAGTCCGCGGCGGCGCGATTTCCGGGAAGGTTGTCGACGGTGAAGGCAAACCGGTTATCGAGCAACCCGTATACCTGCTCAGCGCCGCATCACCTCAGGATCAGCAGCCCAGAAGCGATACTACTGTGCCGGTTCAAACTGACGATCGAGGACAGTTTCGGATGTTCGGGATTGCCGCCGGCCGATACAAGGTGGGTGCAGGCCCTGACGATGAGCGCGTCTTTAGACCGGCGCTCTGGCAGGCTTACAAGCAGGGCTTTTATCCTGACCATGCGGACTCTGCAAACGCGACTGTGCTCGATATCAGTGAAGGGAGCGACATTTCGAATATCAATATTGCGTTGCATACAGTTCAGTCCTTCTCAGTAAGCGGCCGGGTAATTGATCGAGAGACTGGCCACCCCGTTAACGGAGTGAGGTTCGGGCTGCGGCCCATCTCGGCCGACCAACGAAGTAACTTTAGTGTCGCCTCGACCCCGTCAAATAATGAGGGTGACTTCACAATAGAAAATGTATTGCCAGGCAACTATGGAATGTCCCTCTTGCCGCCGAGAGGTAGCGATCTACGGGCTGACATGGGTCCTGTTGAGATTACAACCCAGGATGTGACCGGCTTGGTTATCAAAACCTGGAAAGGAGGCGCGACTGTGAGCGGAGTTGTAGTCATCGAGAACACTGAAGACAAAGCTGTCTGGTCCAGGCTTCTTCAATTGCGTCTGGCTGGTTTCATTCAACAAGCAGGCCCACCAAACATGTGGAATCCGGCAACCATTAATGCCGATGGGAGCTTTGCGTTCAGTGGATTAGACTCCGGAACGTTTGTCGTCGGGCTTAGCAGTTCTTATCGAAGTTCGTCGGAAGGATTTCGAGTCTTACGAATGGAACGAGACGGTGTCGCTACACGCAGTATCGAGGTTAAGAACGGAGAACGAATCAGCGACGTAAGAGTCGTATTGAGTTACGGAAACTCCACCGTCTATGGAATCGTGAAGTTCGATAACGTATCTCTCCCATCCGGAACTAGTTCCCGTGTTCGTCTTTGGAAGGAGGGCATTGAACTCTATCCCCGCGAAAACGATGCTCGGGGAAACTTCATAATCGAGGGAATACCTTCAGGAACTTATGAGTTGGAGGTGTCAGTCAATATCCCCGGTATCCGGCGCAACGTGCCACCGGCCAAGCAGCAATTGATCATTTCAGCTGGCGCAACAACAAATGTCGTCATCAATGTGGAGAATCCAGAACCGCGACCGGCGCCGTAATCCTGCGGCGCGTACGCGAATGAGATTAGTCCAGAAATGAGCAAGAACATTCCGAGGTTGATGACGGCGACGGCTTACGTGGTCGTGGTTCTAATCTTCTGTGGTGCTTCCGCGGCGCAGGAGTCTTCGCGCGGAGACGAAAAATCAAACCAGAGTCGTACCGGACAAATCAGTGGGAAGGTTGTCGACGAGAGTGGTCAACCGCTGGTAAATGCGAGAGTGCTCATTCGTCCGTTTGGTGGTGGTCAGCCCCGCATGACGAGCAGTAAAGACGAGGGAGACTTTGAGGTCAAAGGTCTTGATCCGACAGCCTATTTCCTCTCTGCGTCATTGCCCGCTTACACCACGCCGCCGAGAGATCCTGACAGCACTCAACCAGCGGACTTTAGAGTTGGCGACTTCGTAAATCTTCAATTGATCAAGGGAGGTGTAATCACCGGAAGTGTAACGACCGCAATCGGAGATTCGGTTGTGGGAGTCATCGTGCATGCATATATGATCCGCGACGCCAATAAGCGTCTGCCGCGATATTCAAGTTTTCTCAATGAAAGGACAACAGACGATCGTGGCATCTATCGTCTTTACGGCTTGCCGTCGGGAACGTATGTAGTAGCCGCCGGCGGATCCGGCAATTCTCCAGACCGCCTGAACCCCTACGAGAGTGACATTCCAACCTTCGCCCCCGCCTCATCGCGAGACGGCGCCAGTGAAGTCATCGTGCGGGCGGGTGAAGAAGCTACCAATGTCGATATCAGGTATCGAGGAGAGCCGGGGCATTCAGTTAGCGGCTTGGCGCTCGGCCCGGGAGGCACAACGCCTTCCTGGTTTTCAATTTCCTTGAGCGGGGTTTTCGCCGGTGAGCCGCAGTCAGGTATCACCATATATCAATCCCCCGGTACTCGGTTTTCTTTCACAGGTGTTGCAGATGGGGATTACGATTTGACAGCGCAGTCGTCAGTCCAAATGGACGAGTGGATTGTTTCCGACCCAGTAAGGATCAAAGTAAGGGGCAGCGATGTCAGCGGAATCGTATTGACGGTAAAAGCGCTCGGCTCAATTAAGGGGCACATGGCTCTTGAAGAATCAGCGGCTCTGGAGTGCAAAGGCAAGCGTCGTCCTGTTTTCGGGGAAGCGATCGTTACGCCCTGGCACGATGAGAAAAGCGCACCACAGGATCAACCGCAATTCGGTTGGTCTTTGGGAGGACCAACTCGTCCGGACAATCAAGGCGATTTCACGCTGCGCAATTTGGCGCCTGGCAAATATCGGTTCCATGTTCGAACGTCCGCAAAGTACTGGTATCTGAAGTCAATCTCGATTTCAGTGCCACGAGCATCGACTCCGTCCGCGTCGGGCAGCAGCGCGATCGACGCCGCCCGAAACTGGACTGTGATCAAAAACGGCGACCGTCTTTCGGGGCTGAGTATCACCTTAGCAGCAGGCGGTGCTTCTCTTCATGGACAAATCAGCTTGGCCATGGGTGAGAAGTTGGTTCCTAGAACGTTCGTCTATTTGCTCCCCGCCGACAAAGAACAATTCGAAGACGTCTTGCGATACTTTGCTTACCAGGTTAACGC
>JBDTYQ010000053.1:0-24262 GCA_040005515.1 bacterium | reverse complement strand
CGCTTTCGTAGAGTCCGGGTATCTTCGCGGCGGTGCGATAGTCAGTCGCCAGCCATTGCGGAAAATTAATGCCCAGGTTGCCGAGCAGAGTCCTGAAATAGTTTCCCCAACTGATAGCGACCGCGACATTCCCCACTGCGTATTCGATGATCAAATCCCAGCCGATGATCCAGGCGACAAGTTCACCGAGCGTCGCATATGAATAGGTGTAGGCGGAGCCGGAGATAGGCACCATCGAAGCAAACTCTGCGTAGCACAGCGCGGTGAAGGCGCAGACGACCGCCGTGATCACAAACGAGAGCATCAACGATGGACCGGCACCCGGGCGCGCCGCATCACCTGCAGCAGCAGTGCCGATAGTAGCGAAGATGCCGGCGCCGATGATGGCGCCGATCCCCAGCAGCGTCACATTGAAAGCGCCGAGAGTCCGCTTCAGTCCAAATTGCGGACCGCCGATGCTGGCCATAATGTCGTCGAGACTTTTTGTGCGAAAGAGTCCTCTGAGCAAGGTGAACGCCTCCTAAGTCGAACGAAATAGGTCTGTGCTTGTTGGGCCGATTAGTCTGAAGAAAATGCTGGCGGAGTTTGCCACGGAACGAGGCATGGGTAAAGAGGAATGCGGAATGATGAATGATGAATTTGATAGGCGAAGCGGAATGGATCGGCGAATCTGACCGGTCGGTTCGGATTCATCATTCATTTCCGCATTCATCATTCTCCTGTTCCCCTGTTTGCTTCTTGTTGCTAGACTCCGCTCGTCATTGCGTTTTTCTGACTACTGAATTCTGACTCCTGACCCCTGACTCCTTTCCCATGTTCCCGTTCCGCAACATTCTCTTTCCCACCGACTTCAAGCCGCACACGCACGCGGCTTTGAAGTACGCCGCCGCGTTTGCACGCAGTGGCGAAGGACGCGTTGTGCTTCTCAGCGTACAAAGTGGAACTGTTCCCGCGAACTTGCTGACCCTCCCCGAGCAGGTCTTCGTAGACCAGGACAATAAGTGGTTGCTGCAATTGCGCACGGACGTAAGAGAACTGTTGGCGGATCCTCTCTTTGACGGGTTGGAAGTGGAGCCGCTGATCGTCGAAGGCGAGCCCGCATCGGAAATCGCAAGAGCGGCGCAGGATCACGGCAGCGACCTGGTCACAGTTGTTACCCACGGTCGGAAAGGACTGACCCGCGCTCTCTGGGGCTCGACCGCTGAAGAGATCATTGCCGAAGCGCCTTGTCCGGTTCTCACGATACGTCCGCCGCAACGTGACTTCGTCCAGCAGCGCGGCTCAAAAAGTGAAATACGACTTAACCGGGTATTGCTCGCGACAAACTTTCGCCCTTCATCGAGCGCGGCCACTCTTGTAGCGAGACAGCTCGCCGACCAATGTGGCGCCGAACTACACGCTGTCTATGTCATTGGTGACTACTTCGAGCAGATCTCCGCGATTTTTCCGGAGGGCGGACTCACCGCGCTGACGCGCATGCGCAGTTACGTTCAGGAACACATGGCGCAACTCGCGTCTGAAGGAGGTGCGCGCGCCACCCCGCACATCATTGAGGGACGACCGTATGAAGAAATAGTGAGGCTAGCTGTAGAGAAGGATGCTGATCTGATCGTGATCGGAACAAACGTTCACGCGTCGCTGTTTGGGGGAACCCCAGTACTCGGATCGGAAATCGAACGCGTGGTTCGCAACGCACATTGCCCGGTGCTTTGCGTACCGGCGACTAAAGCGATGACGCCATTGCCGGCTTTTGTGGCTCAACCGGTATGACAGTAGGGAACAGGGGAAAGGGGAAAGGGGAATAGGAGGATGGTTCGCGGAAATAATTGTTTCAGAAATGAGAAAGGGCGGCGAAAACTAAGTTCGCTGCCCTTCGTTATTTTTGCCTTCTTGCTTTACTGCCTTCGACGTACCGCCGCTGCCCTGGACGACCGCCGTCCTTTCCCATTCCCCGGTTCCCCCGTCTTACTGTTTGCTCTCGACCGGCAATCCGGCGCGCTGCCAACCGTCAAACCCACCGAGAAGCGCAGCAGCGTTATCGAAACCCTTATTTTTTAGTGCGACCACCGAACTGGCGGACGTATGTTCGTTTGGTCAAGAACAATAGGTGACTATTGTCTTATCCTTTGGCAGCTCGCCGGTGCGGTCAGCAATCTCGCTCGAAGGGATTAACCTCGCACCCCGGATGTGGCTCTGATCGTACGAAGCCTGATTGCGTACATCAATCACAACCGCCTGCCCCTTTTCTAAAAGAGCCTGCAACTCAGACACGGTGATTCGTTTCGCGCCGTCCGCCTGAACTGTCGTCGGAGGCTTTGCCGCCTCTACACTCGGGTGATTTGCAGAAGCGTTACTCTCCGTGGAATTACAGGCGCCTAGAATCCACGCGCCTAGAACCAGGACTGACACTAAAATAAAAATGCGCATCAATAACCTCCAAAAACCAAACCATGGATAGCTTGGGAATAAACCCAAACGTCCTGGCTAATTTCTTACGCCGCCCGGTTTTTGTCAATGAGACAGAATTGCCTGGTGCAGCTCAAGCAGCGCAAAATTTGCAGATTAGTAAGGTGGACCCTGTCTCCGCTCTTCGAATAGAAATGATTAGATGCACACTTCAAGTCAATCTGTGTCCCAGGGAGCTTTCACATCGCGCGCAGCTGTCTTCAAGCTAAGCGGGGACAGGGTCCACTTCCTGCCTGCCAATAATCGTCCGGCATTAAATTGTCTGGTCTGATCCGCGTTTATCCGCGCGAATCCGTGGCCGACAAGTAGCAGCAGATTCGCAACGATTCCCGTGATATAGTTTTGCCTTCATCAAACATCTCTTAGCTGGAGCGTCAATGCTCGACCAGTTACAGCAGTCACCCGTGAAATGGGCGAAGGTAATCGATAATAGCCGCTGCATCGGTTGTCACGCCTGCACCACTGCGTGCAAGTCTGAAAACCTCGTGCCGCTTTCAGTGACGCGCACTTACGTCAAACACGTGGACATCGGCACCTTTCCGCAAACGCGGCGGGCGCACCAGGTCACGCGTTGCAATCAGTGCGAACACGCTCCGTGCGTCACTGCCTGCCCGACTACGGCGATGTTCAAACGCGCGGACGGCATCGTTGATTTCGATAAGTCGATCTGCATTGGCTGCAAAGCGTGCATGGCTGCGTGTCCGTACGACGCAATCTTTATCAATCCGGAAGATCACTCCGCCGAGAAATGTAACTTCTGCGCGCATCGCATCGACATGGGACTCGAACCGGCGTGCGTAGTCGTCTGTCCGACGCAGGCGATCATCATCGGTGACATGAACGACAGTGACTCTTATCTCGCACATATCGTAAATCGAGAGGCGGTCAACGTTCGTCGGCCCGAGAAGGAGACGTTGCCCAAGCTGTTTTATAAAGGAGCGCATCAGGCGACGCTCGATCCCCTCGCGGCACGACGTCCCGAGGGCGGGCTCTTCATGTGGAGCGAACAACAGGAAGACAGCGCTCATGTCGTCTCAGGAAATCCGAACTACAACAACAGCTCTGCGGCAGCGCTGCTTTCCTATGACGTGGCGCATGCGATTCCCTGGGACTGGAAAGTCAGTCTTTACACCTGGACGAAGGGGATCGCCGCCGGCGTTTATCTCGTCGCGGCGCTCGCAGTGTTGTTCGGCTTGCTGGAAGTCAATGACGTGCTTTGGTTGTGGGCCGCTCCTGTAGTGTCAGGTGCATTCCTGGCGATCACAGGCGGTTTGTTGATTTGGGATCTGGAACATCCCGAGCGCTTTCATTTGATCTTCACGCGTCCGCAGTGGCGCAGTTGGCTCGTGAAAGGCGCGTTTATCATCGCCGGATACACGCTCGTGCTGGCGATCCACTTCCTTGCCAGCTGGTCGGATTCAAGAACTGTTCAGAGTTGGTTAATGATTGCCGGCATCCCTTTGTCGATCATGACGGCGATCTATACCGCTTATCTTTTCGCGCAGGCGAAAGCGCGCGACATGTGGCAGAACCCTCTCTTGCCGCCGCATCTGCTCGTGCAGGCAGTACTGCTCGGCGCGGCGGTCCTCTTGCTGGGTTCGGTTTGGTTGAAAGGCACGCGCGTCGCTTACACCTACACTGATTCAGTCCGGCCGGACGTGGTCGTATTGCTTTGGGCGTTGGTCGTCACGAGTCTGCTGCATCTTTTGATGATCTGGGGCGAGGTGTCGTTAACGCACCCGACAGCGCATGCGCGCCTCGCGATTTGGGAACTGGTCCACGGTCGCTTCAAAGGAGACTTCTGGATCGGAGTGGTGCTGGGAGTATTTGGTGGACTGCTTCCGCTGCTGGCATTGCTGGACGTTGTCGGAATCACCGTGGGAGTTGCCGGCGCGCCTTTAGTCCTAATCGGGATGATGCTTTATGAGAATGCGTATGTGCAGGCCGGTCAGTCAGTGCCGCTAGCATAAAAAGTAGGACCGGCATTCCTGCCTGTCCAGTTTCCTGTTTCTCTCATTGTCGTTGCCAAGGAATAGATGAGCTCCGAAAAACCCAATCAACGCGTCAACGCCGCTCGCGAGGAAACTGAGTCTCGCGGCGAGACGTTTTATCCAGGCGCTAGTCGCAATCATCTCGCTGCATATCCACCGAAGGAGCGCTGGGACAACTGGACCGAACTCGATCCCCAAGCCTGGCCACAACGAAAAGAACGGCACTACACACTCGTTCCCACAACCTGCTTCAACTGCGAGTCCGCCTGCGGTCTGCTGGCTTACATTGATAAAGTCACCGGCGAAGTGCAGAAGTTCGAAGGCAATCCCGAGCATCCCGGCTCACGTGGTCGCAACTGCGCGAAAGGTCCGGCGACGCTGAACCAGATCAACGACCCTGATCGCATCCTGCATCCACTCAAACGCGTAGGTAAGCGTGGCGAAGGCAAGTGGGCCCAGACCACTTGGGACGAAGTACTGGACGAACTGGCCGGGCGAATCAGAAAAGCGATCGTTGAGGATCGACGCGAACAGATCATGTATCACGTGGGCCGTCCCGGCGAAGATGGGTTCACTGAGCGCATCCTCGCTGCCTGGGGAATTGACGGCCACAACTCCCACACGAACATCTGTTCTTCTTCGAGCCGGGAAGGCTACCAACTGTGGATGGGTCTCGATCGCCCGAGTCCCGATCACGCGAATGCGAAAGTCATTTTTCTGATCAGCGCCCACCTTGAGTCGGGCCACTATTTCAATCCGCACGCTCAGCGTGTGATTGAGGGCAAGACTAACGGCGCCAAGCTGATTGTCTTTGACTCTCGTCTTTCAAACACTGCGACCCACGCCGATCACTGGGTCTCACCAATCCCGGGGTCGGAAGCAGCGATCCTGCTGGCGATCGCGAATTACCTGATCCAGAACAATCTCTACAATCGTGAGTTCGTGCGTCGCTGGTGGAACTGGGAAGAATATTTAAGTTCAGAGTCTCAAGTTTCGAGTTCCGAGATTGAGACCGTGCCTGAGCAGCATTCTCTTGACGCCGATTCGCGGGTCCCCGACACAGGCTTGCCCCCGCTCACTTTCGCCGACTTCGAATTAAAACTAAGACAACTCTACGCCTCTTACACTTTCGAATTCGCTGCCAAAGAATCAGGCGTCGATGCACGCACGCTCGAGGAAGTTGCGCAGTGCGTCTCAACTGCCGGCACGCGCCTGAGCACGCACAACTGGCGCAGTGCGTCTTCGGGCAACAGTGGTGGTTGGCAAGTAGCGCGTTGTCTGTTCATGCTCAACGCGCTGATGGGCGCAGTCGCTACGGAAGGCAGTGTGTTCCCGAATGCCTGGAACAAATTTGTGCCACGGCCCATCTACACGCCGCCGCATCCCAAGATGTGGAACGAGACAACCTGGCCGCGCGAGTATCCGCTCTCGATGAATGAGCTCTCGTTCCTCCTGCCCCATCTTTTAAAGGACGGCCGCGCCAAGCTCGATGTTTATTTCACGCGCGTGTACAACCCGGTGTGGACCAATCCCGATGGCTTCTCGTGGATCGAAGCCCTCACGAATGAGGACCTGGTTGGGTTGCACGTCGCGCTCACCCCCGTCTGGAATGAAACGACCTACTTCGCTGACTACGTCCTGCCGATGGGTCTCGGTTCAGAGCGTCACGATATTCACTCTTACGAAACACACGATGCGCAGTGGCTGGGATTTCGCCAGCCGGTGATGAAGGCAGCACGTCAACGAGATGGGGAAGATATCAACGACACGCGCGATGTGAATCCCGGCGAGGTCTGGGAAGAGAACGAGTTCTGGCTCGAACTCACCTGGCGCATCGATCCGGATGGCAGTCTCGGCATCCGTCAGTATGTAGAGTCAAAAAAGAATCCTGGTGAGCTTCTGACCGTGGACGAATACTACGGCTGGATTTTTGAGAACTCGGTGCCCGGTCTGCCAGAGAAAGCGGCCGCCGAAGGATTGCAGCCGCTTGAATACATGCGTCGCTACGGCGCATTTGAGATCGCAAGCAAAACCGGAGCGCTTTACGAGGAGACCGTTCCCCCCGAAGAGATCGCGGACGCTTGCGAATATGGTTTTGGCCGCGTCTATACCACGACCGCGAAGCCGCTTTCTCCAAACATCGTTCCCCTCCCGACAATCGATCCCGACCCTGAAGGCCGGCGGTTTGTCGGTGTGAATATTGACGGAGAACTCAAGCGAGGATTTCCCACACCGAGTGGACGTTTGGAATTCTTCTCGCGCACGCTCAGCGATTGGGGCTGGCATGAGTTCGCTTTGCCGACCTACATTCGCAGTCATGTCCATCCGGACAACATGGCAGCGGATCAGACGATCCTGATTTCTACCTTTCGCCTCGCAATGCAGATTCACACTCGCAGTTCCAACGCCAAGTGGCTAAACGAAATCGCGCATACCAATCCGCTCTGGATTCACCCTTCGTTTGCGAAACGCGTCGGAGTGGGCACCGGAGATCTAGTTCGCGTGGAAACCGAGATTGGTCACTTCGTCGTGCATGCGTGGGTGACTGAAGGCATCAGGCCGGACGTCGTAGCTTGCAGTCATCACATGGGTCGCTGGAAAACTCACGAGCAGGGAGCGCGGCAAATGATGGCGACAGTGAAGCTCGACCATCGCGAAAGTGAGTGGGGACTGCGGCGCGAAAAAGGCGTGGAAGCCTACGAGTCAAGCGACCCGGATACTTTGCGCATCTGGTGGAGCGACGTCGGCGTCCATCAGAACCTGACGTTCCCGGTCCATCCGGATCCGATTTCGGGAATGCATTGCTGGCACCAGGCGGTGCGAGTGAAGAAAGCAGAACCGGAAGACAAGTACGGCGACATCTCAGTTGACACGAAGAAGTCGCGCGACGTTTACAAGAAGTGGTTGGCGATGACGCGGCCCGCAGATCAGTATTCGCCGGACGGAACACGCCGGCCTTACTGGATGCTGCGTCCCTTGAAGCCGGCGCGTGAGTTCTATAAATTGCCGCAAGAGTAAAGGGAACCGTTTACCGCCAAGGCGCCAACGGCCGCCAAGTTCGGCAAGCCGGACTGGCCAGTCGCTTATCTTGAAATTCTTTTCCTTATTCTTCGCTTGGCGAACTTGGGGTCGCTTGGCGTCCTGGTAGGTATTAGCTGTTATGTACTTCAAACAATTTTATCTCGGCTGTCTGGCGCATGCGTCGTACTTAATCGGTTCCGAAGGCGAGGCCGTGGTGGTAGATCCGCAGCGTGACGTCGACCAGTACATAGACGAAGCGGCGGCAAATGATCTGACAATCAAGTACGTCATCGAGACGCACCTGCATGCAGACTTCGTCAGTGGTCACCGTGAGCTCGCGGAGCGCACCGGCGCCGAGATCGTCTTTAGCGAAAAGGCCGGCGCGACATTTCCGCACCGGCAAGTGAAAGACAACGAAGAGCTGAATGTCGGCCAGCTCAACCTCAAAGTAATGGAGACTCCAGGTCATACACCTGAAAGTATTTCAGTCCTAGTCAGCGATCCGAACATTCCCGATCAACCCTCCAAAATTCTCACTGGCGACACACTCTTCGTGGGCGACGTGGGACGTCCTGACTTAGCGGGCGGCAAGGGTTACACGCCGCAAGTGATGGCCGGCATGATGTACGACACGCTACATAACAGATTGCTGAAGTTGCCGGACGAGACAGAGGTTTATCCCGCCCACGGCGCCGGCTCTATGTGCGGACGGAACATGTCAAAGGAGACTTCTTCGACTATCGGCGAACAAAGAAGGCTCAACTACGCGCTGCAGCCCATGTCTAAAGACGAGTTCGTTCGCATGATGACGACTGATCTCAGCGACGCTCCCGCTTACTTTTCCCGTGATGCTGAAATGAATCGTCAGGGTGCTTCTGCGCTTGACGTGCTACCGCGTCCCCCCGCACTGACTCCGGCGGAAGTGCATGAACTCGCAGCCCTGGGACATCTGGTTCTCGATGTCCGTTCAGCCGCAGAGTTTGGCGCCGGCCACATCCCCGGCGCCGTCAATATCGGCCTCGCCGGACAATTCGCGATCTGGGCCGGCAGTTTGATTCCTCTAACAACGTCGATCGTCCTGGTTACTGAGTCTGAAGAGAAAGTTGCTGAGGCCCAAAAGCGTTTGGCGCGTGTGGGTATCGAAAGCGTGAAAGGCTATCTCGACGGCGGCATCGAATCCTGGCGGAAGGAAGCCAGGCAGACCGTGACTCAGATCAGCGTGGACGATCTGCACAAGTTGCTTAGAAAAGAGAAGGAGCTACAGATTATCGACGTGCGCCGCCCGGCGGAGTATCAGAGCGGCCATGTACCTCGAGCACATTCTGTGGAACTCTCGCATTTGCACGAACGACTGGCCGGGATGACGCTCGACCCTGGAAAGCCCACCGCTGTGATCTGCGCTGGCGGGTATCGCTCAAGCGCCGCCTCGAGCCTGCTCCAGAAACAGGGCTTCATGAACCTTTTGAATGTGACTGGCGGCACCGGCGCATGGATTGATGCCGGATACGAGGTGGAGCTCTAAATCGGGAATCGGGAATCGGGAATCGGGATGCAGAGTGAAATGTTCTCCAGTTCGAATCCGGCCAGATTTATTTGTGACATTTACATTGAGCCTGACGCCAGGTCAATCCAATGAGTGAACTGCCACGACCTGAAGTACGTTTCCATAGTTTGCGAGCCCTCGATGTGACAGAATACCTGGACCCCCGCAGAACTCGGCCCATGACTAAATCGTAAACTTTTAGTCCCCAGCAGCGATTTACGACTCACGATTCACGATCCAAGAGGTAACCCATCAGTCCCTTCACATTCAAACTAATCGTCAGCATTGCCATCATCGTGATTGCTACCATCCATGGCTTTGGGGCTGCCTGGCTGGCCATCTGGATGCTCTTTCATCCATACCATCCGGTGAAGGTTTTTGGGATCACTGTCTGGCCGCAGGGAATGATCCCACGACATCGCGAACGGTTGGCCCAGTCGATCGGTAACGCGGTCGGCAACGAACTCGTTTCACAGGAGACTGTCTTTAACGCGCTCTTTGAAACGAGCTTTTTTGAGCGGCGTATCGAAGAGTTTGTCAGCGCCTACACCGGAGACCTGCTCGCCACCGTCTACCCCTCATTCATAGATGCCTTGCCGTCAGGAGCGCGCGCGCCGATTCTCGACACCATCTCCGCTTTGCAATATCGCCTCGCCGAATACATCGCAGCAATGCTCAAGAGCGACGAGACGGCTGCGGCAATTACCAGGTTTGTAGATCACCAGATTGACGAACTGCTCGCACGCCGAGTCGATGAGACGGTCACTGAGGAGACGCTTGGTGAAGTCGTAAAGTTCGTGGCCGTGCGCTTTCAAAAGCTAATCAGTGAAGAAGAATTCGAGAGCAAGATCCGTGAGTTTCTTTCAGGTCGTCTGGATGAACTCGCGCGCAGTAAAGAAACACTCGCTGACACATTCAATCCGGAAACCGTGGCCTTCATCAAGGACCGGCTTGATCAGCAGGTGCCGCCCATTGTTCATCACCTTGCGGACATTGCCACCAGCGCGAATACTCGCAAACAGATTGGCGCCCTCATCAAACTCGAAGTTGACGACTACTACGAACATCTCTCGCTCATCAAGAAGATCTTCATTTCTCGCGAGCGCATCCACCGTGAAGTGGATGAACTTGTGAACAAGACCTTGCCGAATCGTATTGAGGAGTATCTGCGTGGTCCTGCCTTCGAGCAGGAGGCCGAGTCGTTTTTGAATTCGACAATCGATGGCCTCCTCGCGCGACCGCTGAGCGAGATCATCGGTCAAATCGATCCAGAGAGGTTTGAGTTGATGAAGCGGCAGGTGACAAATCACATTCTCGAGTTGGCACACAATCCCGAACTGTCACGTTCATTGACTACATATGTCAGCGAGGCAGTGGAACAGTTTCGTCCCCAGACGCTCGGTGCGGCTTTGCAGCGGATCGATCCTAACTCGACCGAGCGGCTAAAGAGTTATTTGAGCGGTAGTCTCAACGATATCCTGGCACGCGCCGATACCGCCCGAACAGTCAATGCCATCATGACCTCGCAGATCGAGCGGTTATTGATCGCTCCGATCGGTCGGCTCGGCGATCACATTTCGGAGCATGCGGTGGAGCGGGCGCGGAATGTTCTGGTCGAGAGGATTACCCTCACCGCTCGTGAGCGGTTACCGACGGCGATTGCTGACTTCGACGTCGGTGGTCTCGTGCGCAAGAAGGTTTCGGACTACCCGATCGAGAAACTCGAAGAGCTCGTGTTGTCCGTAGCTTCTCATCATTTGAAGACTATCGAGTTGTTCGGCGCTCTGATTGGGTTCCTGATTGGCGTGGGTCAGGCCGTTTACTTCTGGCTGACATATAAACCAGGGGCGTGATCGAGCAAGACCGATAGTCGAGCGAAACTCGCGGGACGTCTTAACCCCTTTGAGTGCGGGGACCTGCCACCGCTTTTGTGCGTGGCGACCTGGGCGAGGTTCCGGCCAACACTGCCACTCGCGTATGTAGGTTGCTACAGCTCGCAGCCTACCAAAGCGCCGACAGGTCGGCGCTCTCCAAGAGTTGAGTCCTGGGATCGGGAACCTAAACCGTCATCCAACCGTTCTAATCCTTGTTAGCTCCAGAAGTCGTTCGCCGGTTCAACCGAAAGGAAACAAAGATGTACTGCTCAGGTTGTGGTAGCCCGATCGCACCGGAACTTAGTTTTTGTAATCGCTGCGGCACCAGTTTGAAGGAGCGTTCCGACGCCAAGCCGATGGGCGTTGTTCCGGCGCTAGTGACTGCGATGACTTTTGTCGCGCTTGCCGGCATGGGAATTTTGCTGGGTGGAGCGTTAGCGCTCAAAAATGCAGGACAATTCGGCGAGGAGTTCATCATTCTTTTTCTCTTCCTCACTTTCTTTATCGTGGCGTTCACCGAGATCTTCCTTTACCGGCAACTGAGTCGACTCACGGCTGTGAAGCAGGAGTTCTTTACTCCAGCGCATCCAGTGACATTGCCGCCGCCGATGCCACAAGAATTTCGCGAACCTCAGCCTCGCGCCCTCGCGGAACCGATTCCTAGTGTGACAGAGAACACGACGCGCACGCTCGAGTACTCTCGCGACGAGCGTCTCAGAAATAGCTAAGGTCGCTTTGATTCCCCTTTTAGGAGATCAGATGAAAAAGTTAAGCGTGATTACAGTTGTTGCTTTATTCATCATTGGCTGTCACTTCGGCGGTTTGGGTGCTGGGGTAAAAGGTTCAGGTGTCCGTAAGACTGAACAAAGAACTCTCAACCCGTTCAGTTCCATAACTACCGAGGGGGCCTTTGAAATTGTGGTGGTTTGCCAGAAGCCGCAGACCTTTGAAATCAGCGGTGACGACAATCTCGTTCCCCTCGTCAGCACCGATGTTTCCGGCGGTGTGCTGCACATAAAGAACACGCAAAATTACTCGGCCCACGAACCGATGACGATCAAGATCTCAGTTCCTGATATCGCGTTCCTGCGTACGGATGGCGCGGGAACGATGGAAGTCTCCGCCCTCAAGAATGACAACCTCAAGATCAAGTCCAACGGCGCGCCCACCATCCGCGTCGCAGGCGAAACAAAACTGCTGGAGATCAGCGCGAACGGCGCAGGTAAGATCGATGCTCACAAATTACGCGCAACGTCAGCAACAGTAGAAGCGAATGGTGTTCCCGGTATCGAGGTGTTCGCCAGCGATGCTCTCAACGTTAACGTCTCTGGACCAGCGCGCGTTCTTTATCATGGCGATCCCAAGGTCACGAAGACAATCAATGGACCGGGATCGGTAGAGAAGAAAAAGTCGGAAGGGTCGTAAAAGTTTCTCAGAGTTCGTTGTTGCTTGGTGCGACACGCAAACGCGCTCAGTAAATTTCTGTTGACATTCCACGCGTTACATATAAACATTTGCCATTCTCAAGTAAGGAGCTTCTTCTCCTATGACATATGTAGTAGTGGAGTTATGTGTTGACTGCAAGTACACCGACTGTGCTGCAGTTTGCCCTGTCGAGGCGTTTCATGAATTAACTGATCGTCTCTACATCAATGCCGACACGTGCATTGATTGTGATGCGTGCGTTCCCGAGTGTCCTGTGGAAGCGATCTTCGCTGACACCAATGTGCCGGAAAATTATGCGCACTGGACACAGATCAATATTGACGAAGCCCCAAAGTATCCGATCATTAGTCAGAAGATTCCCGCTCTCCACGGTCCAAACTGCTCCGGACCAGAAGAGTAATTTCCCGATACCGAGACGCTCCTAACGTTGAGAGGCGGGTGATGCCCGCCTCTTTTCGTGTCCGCACTGCTTGCCGAGACTAAACAACACTACTCTGTGATAACTCTTTTCTACCCGGCGCAATCCACCCTTCGACTGGCCTCCGTATCTTTGCCGAGTTCGAAAAATCAAAACTACAAAGAAGGATGGGGAAACAGTGAAGAAATTATTTGTAATGCTGCTGCTTGCAGTGGCTTCAATCGCAGGCGCCAACCAACGCGCTTCTGCTCAGATGAAAGATACGAATCCGATGGTCGGCGGCGCGCCGATGATGAGGACCATGGATATCGTAGACAACGCAGTAAACTCCGCCGACCACACCACGCTGGTTGCGGCCATCAAAGCTGCTGACCTGGTTACAACACTCAAGAGCAAAGGCCCGTTCACAGTATTCGCGCCCACAAATGCGGCCTTCGATAAACTGCCTGCCGGAACGGTCGAGATGCTTGTGAAGCCTGAGAACAAAGCCACGCTGACCAAGATTCTTACCTACCATGTGATTGCAGGAAAGTTTGACTCAAAGGCAATCGCAAAGCGGATCAAAGCCGGCGGCGGCAGCGCGCAGTTCAACACTGTCAGTGGTGACACGTTGATTGCGCGCATGAACGGCAACGCCCTGACCCTGATCGATGAGAAGGGTGGCACTTCTACAGTAACGATCGCTAATGTGTATCAGTCGAATGGAGTGATTCACGTGGTTGATACTGTTCTCATGCCCAACTAGAATCATAAGTCCAACGTCCAGAGTCCAATGTCGAAATCCAATCTCACTGGCTTCGCGGTCGCACGGCATCCGCGAAAAACAGACGTTGGGCGTTAGACGTTGGACATCGGACGTTGGACGTTAGACATTGGACTTTGGACTTATTCGTCTTGACTTCCCCCCACCCAAACACTTAACTTGAAATTGTCGTTCTTGTCCTTCCTCTCAATTGCTCCCAACCTCAAGTAGTTCACTCAAACTTCGACAAAGCGGTGGTATGAGAAGTCGTCGTCCATCTTTATCGCGCGCAGTTGCATCTCGGCGAGCGCTTCTTGGCGTTTGCCTCGTCGCGATCCTCGGGGCGCTGGTTATTGCTCCGGATCGGGCTCTGCACCAAAGAACTGTGGCTGCGGGTACACCGACCCTGCTGGCCCAAACCAATTCAACCCGCGCCATCGCTCTTGAATCGCCGACGTTTCGGGTCGAACCCTTTTCGCCGACCGCTGTCGTTCGCTTCAGTGCGGACGATCGCACGCGCGTGCTGATCTTTGCCTCCACCCTTGGACTCCTCCCCGGCGAAGGCGCCTCAGCAGTAACTGCGGAAGCGGAGGCGCTCGATAGCAACGGTCTGCGTATTCGCTACCCGCTCCTTGTCGAATCCGCGTCTCAACTGCCGGGCTCTAGCGGTATCAGTTCACTGATTGTTCGACTGAACGACAGCCTCGGCGATGCAGGAGACGTTCTCATTGGAGTGACGGTACATGGGCAGGCGAGCAATCGGGTGCGCATCGGCGTTGGGCACCTTGGCGGCGGTCCACCTGACGACCTCGGTGGGCCGGTACCTGATCTTGGTCCTGGCGCGAGTCTTCACGGCAAGCAGTTGTTTCCGGGGGATAACGCGTGGAATGAGGACGTTTCTGTTTCTCCCGTAGACGCCAACTCCGACAATCTGATCAGTAGTATCGGCATGACCTCTTTGCTGCATCCTGATTTCGGAACCGTCTACAATGGCGCACCGAATGGCATACCTTACATCGTTGTCGCGGGTACCGAACCGCGCGTGCCGATAAACTTTACGGCCTACGGTGACGAAAGCGATCCCGGTCCCTATCCGGTACCGCCGAATGCTCCGATTGAAGGTGGTCCGAATGCTTCAGGCGATCGACACGTGATCGTTATCGATCGTGATAATTGGAAGCTGTACGAACTCGGCTACTCTTTTCCGATCGGTAACGGAACGAGTTGGAATGCTAACTGCGGTGCGATATTTGATTTGAACTCGAATGCGATGCGGCCGGCAGGTTGGACTTCCGCCGACGCAGCGGGTTTGCCGATCTTCCCGGGACTTGTTCGCTATGACGAAGTGTTCGAGCTAGGCGAGATCAAACACGCGCTGCGCTTCACAGCTCAAATCACGCGTCACGCTTATGTGGCTCCGGCACGCCATTATGCCAGCAGCAATACAAGTGTTAACCGGCCGCCGATGGGCATGCGTGTGAGACTTAGAGCATCGTTTGATATTTCAACTTTCACGCCACGCATGCAGGTGATTCTGCGCGCGCTGAAAAAATACGGGATGATACTTGCGGACAATGGTTCGAACTGGTACCTCAGCGGCGCTCCCGATCCGCGCTGGGATGACAACGAGCTTAATGCTTTGAAAACAATTCGAGGCTCAAGCTTTGAAGTCGTGCAGATGGGAACGATGGTGACTCAGTAAGGGCGCAACAGGGGAAAAGCGGGAAAAGGGGAACGGTAGCGGGTGGCTTTCGCTATCAGTCAACGTTGTCGTTCTTGTAGTGGTGAGACTCAGTGCCCACCCCGCTGCGTTCGTACTCAGCCAATGTTGGGATTAGTCCGATCACCTGGATCAAATTCCTATCCGTTTCTTCGGCGCTCCTCCGCGGCTCTTTCAGATCTGTAATCCTCATCGACCCTCGTCTATCACGCACGCCAGGCGTTCTTCATTCAACGCGACGAAGCCGAACTTCTCATAGAAATTTCTCGCCTCGGGATTTTCGAGATGTACACCTACGTCAATTCGCTTCACGGCTTCTTTGCGGAGTTGCGTTTTTAGTTGCTGGAGCATTTCGGTTCCTACGCCCGTGCCGCGTCGGTCTTCCTTAACCGAGACGTCGTCCAGCTTGGCAACGAGCGAACCCATAGAAGTTGATACTGCGTAACAGATCACGCAAACACCCGCCACGCCCTTCTCATCGTAGGCCATCCAGACAAAGCCCAGGTTAGGATGTTCCAGAAAGAGATAAAGCGCATCGTTGAGACCTTGTATGCCCCGATCGCCGTACGCGCTGCTGCTGGCGAGATAGTGTTCGTCGCCACTGAGAAAGTTAGTCAGCATGCTGAAAGCGTCAGTAACTTCAGCGGCGGTCATCTTGCGACAGGTGATCAACGTAAACAACTCCTTTCCGTTTCAAGACCAGATCTGCCCTCCTTCGTATAATGCCACATCTCGAACGGAGCGCTCAGTCTCGACTCTTTCAGCTCAGTTACTTTCGGACTAGGTTTTTAAAATGAAGTCACTCGGCACAAATTCCACCGAGCGCAGCTGACCGTCTATCCTGGCACGCGCATCGGCGCCGGGGACATAGCAGACGACGACGATGTTCTCGCCTTTGCGCGGACCGCAGTTGATTTCGCCGGAGACGCCGGAGTTAAAAGTGGTGATGTTAATAGTTTCAAAATTAAGCGTCTTGAGTCTTAGCAGTCCGCCCGTTGTCTGGACAAAAAAGACGATGCCTTTCGCGTCACACTCGATGCGCAGCAACGTTCCCTGAATCCTCTTCTCATTCGCCTCAGGCAATCTCAAGGCATCGCGCAAAGCGGATGCAGGGTCGTACTCCTCGGCCTTGCTCTCCAGGTTCGTCGTTCCGCCGAGGCGTGGCAGTTGGTGCGGGTCTGTGTCCTTGGCAGATGGACCCGCGAGAGCGTCCTCTCGCGCCTTCTCGAACTTCGCCATCTGCTCCTGACGGAGTTTCATTTGCGCCAGCAATTTTCCGGCGTGCTCAGCGATCTCGGAATTGCTTTTGTTTTGACTCAGGCGCTCAAGCAAGTCACCCGCAGATTTATAGTCTTCTGAACGCAAGTAGAGCTGAGCCAGCGTCAACAGTAAGTCGGCCCTTCCCGGCGAGGTTGTGAGCACGCGCTTAATCATCACGATCGATTCATCGATCTGACTACCATTAACCAGATTGATGAACGCGAGAAGGTTGTACGACTCAGGAAAGTCGGGTCGCAGCTTAATTGCTTTCTGCAACTCCTCTCTTATCTTTGCGAGGGCTTCCAGTGTATAGCCGTTCACTACGTGATCATCGCCCATCGTTTCCCGGCTCAGGGCTAAAGCGTAGTAGTAGTGGGTCAGGTAATTTTGCGAGTTCGCCGCCACGGCGCGCTCGAGGCTGCGCCTTGCTTCATCGATCTTGCCTTCGCGAACACGCAGCATTCCCAGCGACGCATGCGCCATTGCCAGGTTAGGATCAAGAGCCAGCGCCTTCTGCAAATACTTTTCGCTCTCCGGCCGGTTGCTATGGAGCAGCAAATCACCAAGGTACGCCTGCACTTCAGCCTCCGTTAGCGGGGCTGATTGCATTTCAGTATCGACAGCGAGCTTTTCCTCGAAAGTGCTGGTAAGTACTGGGTAGCGATCGTGCTGGATGTAATCACGCAGTTCCTTCTCCAACTCCTCGAAAGTCATTTGAAATGCCTGTCGAAACGCTTGTTCCATCGGCACATTGGACCCCAGTAGTCTCACAAACTTATCGATGGACTGGGCACGCGAGCCGTTGTTGCCCAGAATCAGGTAATGCATCAGAGCCCACGATTCCGCATAGAAGACGCTCTGCTTGTCACGCTCGTTGTAATAGGGAGACTTATGATCGACTTGGAACAGCGTTCTGAGCGGCAGCATCTTTTTTTGACGCAAGAGGTAGACGTGATTTGAAATGGGACTGCCCCGGACGACCTTCTTTTCATCACTCACCTGGACCGTGCTGTAATACTCTGCGAGGCCTTCATTGAACCAGGTCGGCGCATCTCCGATCGTGTTGTTCACGAGCAGATGAGTGTATTCGTGAAAAATTACGTTGAAAGGGTCCTGCTGGCCGCGGGCTTCGGCGTTCAGCGTGATGTAGTTGACATCAGGGCCAGGCTGAAAATAACCGGCAGTATTCGGAATTACTTTGAAGGGGGCGTAAGCGCTATCGCTCTCGAACACGACGACTGTAGTAGGAACGCTGGAGGTGAATCGCATGTTGCGGAACAGACGGGTAAAAGCCTCCCGAAACTGTTCCAGCCTGGTTGCTACCTGCCGGATTTCTTTCTCGCTGGCATTACCCACCAGGAAGAAGTTTTTGGAGCGAACACTGATCCAAGTGTCTTTTGCTAAGACAGGTGCTGCTTGACCGAGCGCGAGAATAATCAGCAGTGCGATAATGGTCGAGGTAAAACGCCTTGTCACTTAGAACTCCCTTCCGGGTTCCTATCCCCGCAGGTTCGCAATCTCTTCAAAATATTTCGCGAATGCGACCATGCCGCCCGAGGCTTGTTGCCAGTCAAAGTTTTCGTTCGGTGCATGATAGCCGTGCTCGGGTAGCGATAGACCAAGAAAAAGCACGGGGCACTTCAGTATCTGTTCGATGCTCGTCATCGCCCCAATGGTGCCACCGTCGCGCACGAAAACCGGGTCCCGCTTAAACGCGAACTTCATCGCGCGTTTCAAAGCGAGGGGTAATGGACCCTGGAGCACTGTGCGAAAAGCCGGCGCCGCCGATTCAAACTGAATTTTCACATCAGGATTAAGAGCGCGAACTGCTTCGGAAAGCTGTTTCTGAATCTTTGCTGGATCCTGAACCGGAACTAGACGAAACGAACCCTTCACTTCCGCGCGTGGCGGCACAATCGATTTCACTCCCGGACCCTGGTAGCCGCCAACCACTCCGTGAATTTCCATGGTAGGCATGCCCCAGATGCGCTTCATCACTTCCAGATCGTCTTCGGTGCGCATGAGCTTTAGATGATGCGCCTTTTTAAAATCTCTGGCGCTAAAGCCTGAGTTGACCCAGTCATTCAATTCAGCCTTAGAAGGCGGAATCACGTCATCGTAGAACCCTTTGATTTTGATCTTACCCGTCGTTGGATCATAGAGATCGCAAACAAGCCTCATCAGTTCTGCGAGAGGATTGCGGGCGGCGCCACCGACTTCGCCCGAATGCGTATCCGTCTCTCCAGTCTCGAGTGTTAGGAGAAAACCCAACAGCCCGCGGAGACCGGCGGAACTTGCGGGTCGCTTCCGGGATACCCAGACGGTATCGGACACAACAACCGAGTCGGTACGTAGATCTCTCGCTGCTTTCCTGATTATCTTTTCAAAGTTGGGGGAACCGATCTCTTCTTCAAACTCCCAGAGAAAACGAATGTTAACGGGAACTCCTGCTTCCATTGCCGCGCGGGCGCCATAAAGCGCAGCGAGTGCGGGCCCCTTGTCGTCAGTTGTGCCACGGCCCAAATAACTATCGCCCTTTTTCGTCATCACGAAAGGCTCTGTGTCCCACGGTTCCGTTTCCTTAGACGCCGGTTGCACGTCCATGTGGTTATAGACTGTGACGGTGGGCAGGTTCTTATCCGAACCGAAGGCAGCATGAATCACGGGATTGCTTTTGCTGACCTGGTAGACATCGACCTTACCGCCAAATCGGCGAAATGTTTCCACAGTCAAGTCGACACCTTTCCGGATGTCTTCAGCATGCGCGGGATCACAGGAGACGGTCGGCGTCTCCACAAACTGGCGCAGCAGGTCCTCGTATTCCTCGCGATGATTTTCGGCAAATGCGAAAAGCTGCTCCCGGTTCAGTTCCTTGGCCATTCTTTACCCTCCGTTTGGAAAGATGCTAAACAAACTTAACGCAATAGACTGCTTGTTTTCCCGATATAGTGCACATCCCTGGGCGTTATTGTCACGGACAAATCGTTGTCTTTCGACATTCCACCAAACGTTTCTTTAGTCACTGGTGACTGCGGTAGTCCTGTGACAGGGCAACGTTTTTCCGTCCCTGAATCACTAAATGCAGGTTGCAAAATCGCGGAGTTGATACTGATTCGGGGGGGCGCCAATGAACTTTGTCTTACCTGCCCCGTATATACAAAGCAATACGACGTTCGTGCTATTCTGGCTGCCCGCTTCTGGCGGCGCGGCAATCCGGTAAAGAGGCTTCGTTACAGAGCAGACTTAGGAGGGTGGCGTGACAAGACGTTCCTGGATTCCAATCATTTTGTGTTTGGCTATTGCCGTTTCCTTGCCGGCAATTATTATTGCGCAGGGGAACCGTTCGGCTCGGCGACAGCCGGGAGCGACGCCAGATCGTGCAACTCCGTACGGTAACGCCACCAAATCCCGCGCTACTGCCGTGACCTCGGCGGTCGTCAAGAACGATCTTAGTGAGGCCCTCGGAGTTATTCAGACGAACTACATTGACGGAAAGAAACTCGATTACAACTCCGTCTTCAAGTCGTCGATTACGGGCATGCTTAACGTGCTCGATCCGCACTCAACATATTTCGATCCGATCGAGTACGCGTCATTCAAGACCGAACAGCGTTCCGAGTATTTCGGTATAGGCGCCACGATCGATCATCTGCACTCTGGCGATCAGGTCAACACTTACATTCGTGCCACCTTCGAAGACGCGCCGGCGGCGCGCGCCGGATTGCGTTTCGGCGACCGCATTCTGGAAGTGGATGGCCAGTCGATGGCCAACAAGAGTTTTCCTGAAGTGCGAAAATTTCTGCTGGGACCGCGCGGCACTGTTGTGAAAGTGACGGTGCAGCATGCTGCGTCAGGGCAGAAGGAAACGGTTGCAATCACGCGCGACGCTGTTTCACTGCCTTCCATTCCCCAGGTCTACATGGTCAAACCCGGTGTCGGCTATATCGCGATGACGGGCGGGTTCAATCTGACGACGAACGATGAATTTCAGGAAGCGCTCCAGGATCTGCACTCGAAAGGCATGAACATGCTGATTCTGGATCTGCGCGGAAACCGCGGCGGTCTGTTGATCCAAGCTGTGAAGGTTGCCAATACGTTCCTGCAACGCGATCAGCTGATCGTCAAACAGGAAGGACGAATTCGCGGCAGCTCGGAAACGTTCACAGCGATTAATGACTCACCCGATCTTGTGCCGCTGGTAGTGCTTGTAAACGGCGACTCCGCATCGGCTGCTGAAATCGTTGCCGGGGCTTTGCAGGATCACGATCGCGCGCTGATCGTCGGCGAGAATACGTTTGGCAAAGGCCTCGTGCAGTTGCCGATGCAACTCGAATACGACTCGGCGTTGCTCCTGACTATTGCCAAATACTTCACGCCGTCCGGCCGACTGATTCAGAGAGACTATTCGAACGGCGGCTTCTACGATTACTACACGCGCGGTGGGCTTGCGACCGACAAGACTCCCGCGACTACATCTCCCACCGGCCCCGAAAGCAGGACGGACATCGGTCGAGCGGTTTATGGTGGCGGAGGAATTTTGCCGGACGAGATTGCCAAGCCGCTAACGATTACTCCCACTGAACAGAAGCTCGCTGATGCGCTTTTCGCCTTTTCACTCGAGTTGACGAGCGGTCGCGTTGCAGGATTTGAGAGTTACAAAGTTCAGCGTCGCATCGAATACCGCCATGATCTGCAGACGTCGGATTTTCCGATCACTGAGGCGCTCTTCAAAGAGTTAAAGAAGTTCGTCGCAAGCAAGCCTGAATACAAGGCCACTCCCGAACAACTGGATCGCTCACGGTCGCACGTTGAACGACAACTTCGTTACAACCTGACCTCGGCAGCGTACGGAACCACGGCGGCGGTCCAGGTGTTCAATGACAGTGACAAGCAGATTGCACGGGCTATTGAGGCGATGCCTCGCGCGCGTGAGCTCGCGCAATCGGCTAGACGAGCGCGGGCGCGGACTTAAGCTGCTTGTACCGATACAGCGATAGCAGAAAAGGCCTGGCTGTTCAGCCTGGCCTTTTTGTAACTGAAGTGGTTTTTTACGCGTGGCCCGCATCAAAGGTGTCGTATTTGCATCAGTCCCGTGGGGACAAAATGTTTATAGTTCCAGGGTTCTCGCCTTTCCAAGCTCCATCGGAGCGTAATATTTCGTCAGGAAGAGATTTAAGACGTTTCGCTCCTCTGGAGCTCGGGTCCTTCATAGGGCCGTGTCTACGAACATTAGGCTCCTCCGGAGCGAACGCTGTTGTTACGCTTGCCCTTCGAAGTTGATTCGCTCATTCCTCACCGGATTGAGAACGCCAACGCTTCAACCAATCTCCAGCACAACCTTGCCAAAGCTCTCGTTCGATTCAACGCGCAAGTGCGCTTCACGCACTTCTTCCATCTTGTAGACCCGGTCGATTACCGGAGTGACCGTGCCGTCTGCCAGCAGTGGAACAACATGAGTGGCGAACAGCCTTGTGGCTGTCGCCTTCTCCTCACCCGAACGCGCCCGCAACACCGTCCCGAGAATCCGCAGTCGCTTGCTCATCACTAAGCTGATATCGAGTGTTCCGCTGGAACCTGACGGTGTTCCCACCAACATAAGACGCCCTCCGGTCGCGAGTGCGCGCAGGTTTGCTTCAAGATATGCGGCGCCGACCAGATCGAGAATCACATTAACACCGAGCTTGTTCGTCCATTCGTTCACTGCATCGACGAAGAGAGATGTGTCATCTCCAAGAGTGACGGAGCCGTTAAGTCCGTACGGCTTTGCGCGCTCGAGCTTGTCGGCAGTTCGCGAAGTACCAAAAGCTTTCGCGCCTGCTGCTCGTGCAAGCTGGGCAGCCGCTGTGCCCACGCCTGAGCCAGCTGCATGAATCAGCACAGTCTCTCCC
Source organism: bacterium (assembly GCA_040005515.1). Lineage (GTDB taxonomy): Bacteria > Acidobacteriota > Blastocatellia > Pyrinomonadales > Pyrinomonadaceae > PSRF01. The sequence continues at coordinate 1,893 of JBDTYQ010000053.1, read as the reverse complement.
ATTCGCAGGTTTGCCTGAGTGAACATTGCGTCGTGCGCCGTGATGAAGGCTTCGGGTACTGCTGCGGCTTGATACCAATCCAGGTTCGCCGGCATCTCCGCAAGTTGGTTCTCGGGTAGCACCACAAACTCAGCCTGCGCGCCTCCGCCGATGATTCCGAAAACACGTTGACCGGGTTTCAACTGGCGCACTTCGGGACCGGTTACATCGACCTCGCCGGCGAATTCCAGTCCAGGGATGTCTTTTGGATAACCAGGCGGAGCGGGATAGCGACCGAGGCGCTGCAGGATGTCGGCGCGATTTAGAGCGGCAGCGCGCACGCGTACACGCACACGATCCGCAACCGGAGTCGTGGGAGTGTCGACTTCTCGCACTTCGAGTACTTCAACTGCACCGGGACGGACGATTGTGACTGCTTTCATAATTGATGTCGGACAGGCATTCCTGCCTATTCGCACTCACGCTATTTGGAGGACAAGATAAAGGTCTTTTGTGTGCGGTATTTGTCTTTTGCTCCCCAGACGATTTCAATTTCGCATTTAACATTTCTCAGTTTTCATTGTCACGCCGTTCAGTGCCATCGGCTAGTTGAAATGAACCATGAGCAGTGAAAATGATGAATGGCAAATGTCTGCCGGCTAAGGGCACGAGTGCCATTCTTACGCAGACAGACAGGAGTGTCTGTGCTACAGCGACAGGAATGTCTATTGGTAAGCTTAACATCCAGAACCTTGTTCTGTTGATGTGGTACATTCGCCGCCTCCATGTCAGATCAAGAACGGCTGCTCGTCATCATCAACAATGTCGCCGCAAAGGCGCGCCGCGCGTGGCCCATCGTGCGAGCCACCATGGCAGAGCGCAACATCAATTTCGATTTCTATGAAACGAGGCGCGCGAGTGATGCAACAGAGCGAACACGCCTCGCGATAAAGGAAGGTTACCGCACAATCGCGGTAGTCGGAGGTGATGGCACGCTCAGTGAGGTTGCTGAAGGCTTCTTTGATCTCTCGACACTGCAGCATGGAATGCTGCCCACTCCGCTCAACCGTGAAGCTGCGCTGGCAATTCTTCCCGCAGGAACAGGGGATGACTTCGCTCGAGGTTTGCTCGGCAGGCGCGCGCAGCTTGAGCAATGGATCGAGATCCTCCTTGCACACTGCCGGGGTTCAGGGGAACAAACTACACGTACCGTTGATATGTTGTTTGGAGCCTGTGACGACGGCGCTAGTCGCTTTCTTTGTTTGAATGCATCAACGATGGGAATTGGTGGCGAGACGGCTTCGCGAGTGGCGAGTCAGGGAAACCTGATGCGCCGTTTGAGTGGAGAGGTACGGTTCGTCGCGGCCGCAGTAGGAGCGCTCGCTGTCTGGCGCGAACGGCTAGTTCGGCTGACGCTCGATCAGACGGCAATTGAAGCGCCGATGAACCTCGTTGCTGTAGCGAACGGTCCTTATGCGGGGGGCGGAATGATGTTGTCACCGCAAGCGCGATTGGACGATGGCCTGCTCGATGTGATTACGGCTAGCGGTCTGCGGCGCGGGCACGTGATGCGCGAGTTGCCGCGCATTCGTCGCGGTGGCCATGTGGCTAATCCGAAAGTGCGAATTGTGCAGGGCGAGCGTGTTGAGATCAAAACGTTTGCGGCAGAGGACGCTTTACTTATTGAGGCGGACGGAAATGTGCGCGGACGAACACCGGCAGAGTTCCGGATCATGCCGCGCGCTCTGCGTGTTGTGGCTGGGTAGCGGCTCTGCCACTTGCGTTCCGAGTCACTCGGAGACTCCTGCGGACGGAACTCTGTGTTCGTGGCGCGACGGCACTCGGGGTGGGCACAGAGTCCACCCCTACAAACCTTCCATCGCAATCACCTTCGCCAGACGCCGGCGGTGTCGT
>JBDTYQ010000052.1:0-25012 GCA_040005515.1 bacterium | reverse complement strand
TGCGCGGTCTGACTACGAAGTATTTGCTGAAGCGCATGCTGAAGAAGCTGTTGCCGGCGGAGAATTTGGACCGCCGCAAGATGGGATTTGGTGTTCCAATCAATCACTGGTTTCGCGGACAGATGCAACCATTCCTGCGCGAGATGCTCCTTTCCGATAAGGCGCTTGGCCGCGGCATGTTTCGACCAGAGGCAGTCAAACAGATGGTTGAACTGCATACCCGTGGCGAGCGCGATTTCGCGCACCAACTATGGACTCTGTTGATGTTGGAATTGTGGTTTGCAAGATTCATTGACTGAATTGGTCTTGGTTCTTTGTGAGTCGTGTCCCTAGCGCACAACTACATACCAATTACAAAGCACCAAGGACAAAGTACAACGAGCAAGAACAAAGACCGAATACCAAGGCATTTATCAGAAAAAACCTTTTGGAGAATCCTGAATGAAAGGTGTTGTCTTAGCCGGCGGATTAGGAACGCGTCTGCGTCCTCTCACCGCAGTCACCAACAAACATTTACTGCCAGTCTACGATCAGCCGATGATCTATTACCCCATCCAGACACTCGTGAATGCCGGTATCACCGACATCATGGTCGTCACCGGTGGCAGTTCGGCAGGTGACTTTCTGAAGCTCCTGGGAAACGGTAAGGCGTTCGGACTGAAACATATCAACTATACCTACCAGGAAGGCGAGGGCGGAATCGCGGAAGCTCTGGGGCTGGTTGAGCACTTTGCCGGCGGAGATCCCGTGTGCGTGGTTCTCGGCGACAACATCATCGAGGGCAACATTGGCGAGGCAGTCCGCGCGTATCGACATCAGGGAAAGGGCGCCAAGATCATCCTGAAGCAGGTTCCTGATCCACAACGCTTCGGCGTGCCTGAGCTCGATGGTCCGAGTGTCGTGCGCATTGAAGAGAAGCCTGCAGCACCCAAATCAGACTATGCCGTGATCGGCATCTACATGTACGACGGCGAGGTCTATGACATCATTCGCACCCTGAAGCCTTCAGGCCGCGGTGAGCTGGAAATTACCGACGTTAATAACGCTTACATCCAGCGTGGCGAAATGTCCTGGGAAAAGCTTGAGGGCTGGTGGACCGACGCGGGAACGTTTGAAAGTCTGCTGCACGCCTCCAATCTTGTCGCAGAGACCGGAGCCAACAAGCTCCATTCGAAGCAAGGCACGGAGTCCAGCGCCAATGACTGAAAAGTTCAAGGAGGGCGCGATTATGGGCGTGGTGATTCGCGACCTGCGAAAGTTTGTTGACTCGCGCGGCTGGTTGGCGGAACTGTTTCGGCACGACGAAATCGAGCCGGAGTTTCATCCAGCCATGACCTATATTTCCTCAACCGACCCGGGAGTCACACGCGGACCGCACGAGCACGTGGATCAGGCAGATTTCTTCTGCTTCATTGGTCCTTCGACTTTTAAGCTGCGGCTTTGGGACAACCGTGCGGATTCAGAAACGTACAATCACGTCATGACAATAGTTGCCGGGGAAGCTGCGCCCATGTCAGCGCTGATCCCGGCCGGCGTCGCGCATGCCTATCAAAATGTTGGCGCGGTAAACGGCATTGTGATCAACTGCCCGAACCGGTTGTACATGGGTCAGGGCAAGCGCGAGCCGATCGATGAAATCCGTCACGAGGACGACCCACAAACGATCTTCAGGATTAACGATTGAGCACAGCGCCATCAAACAATGGAATATGCAGCGGCCGGATCACCAATGCCTTGACGATTGATTTCGAGGATTGGTACCAGGGCCTGGAGATTCCCTACAAGGACTGGGGCGGCTTCGAGGATCGGATCGTTGCGGTCGGGCGTCGCTTGCTCGAGTTGCTTGACGAGGCGAAGGTCAAAGGGACTTTCTTTGTGCTGGGCTACATCGCTGAGCAGCACCCGGAAATCATTCGCGCGATCGCCGCCGCCGGACACGAGATCGGCACCCACGGCTATTCTCATGCGCTGATTTACCAGCAGACACCGGAGTTGTTTCGCGAGGAATTGACGCGCGCAGTTGAGCACCTACGTCAGTTAACAGGTCAACAAGTGCTGGGCCATCGGGCGCCGTTTTTCTCAATCACGAAAAAATCGCTGTGGGCGCTCGACATTCTTAGCGAGCTCGGCATCCGTTACGATTCGAGCATCTTCCCGGTGGTCAACTATCGTTACGGGATTCCGGATGCGCCGCGCTGGCCCTATGAGATCAATTCAAACGGCCGAACGCTGATGGAGTTTCCTGTCTCGACCTGGCAGGTCTGGGGCAAGAATGTCCCGATCGCCGGAGGCGCTTACTTCCGGATTTACCCTTATGCCGTCAGCAAGCACGGATTGAGCTCGATCAATCGTGAAGGACGGCCCTTTGCTTTCTACCTGCACCCCTGGGAAATTGATCCGGACCATCCGCGCATACGCGTGCCGCGGCGCGTGGCTGGCCTGACTCACTATTTCAACCTCGGTGCGACCGAGCGGCGACTGCGCCGGTTGCTGCGAGACTTCAAGTTTGCCCCGATGAGAGAGGTATTAGATGTCACAGGTTGATCGGAAGGTGCGCGAGCACTTTCATGCTGACGCGGAGCGCTTCGACGCGATTTACGACGAGCGCAAGGGCCCGCTCACCAGACTAATTGATAACTGGTGGCGCGGTGTCGTGCGCAAGCGGTTGGAAGTTAACGTTGAGAAATTGGAACCGTTGCAGGGAAAGTCTGTGCTCGATGTCGGCTGCGGCTCAGGCCGGTTCTGCATCGCTTACGCCGAACACGGTGCGACTCGTGTGGTCGGCGTAGACTTCGCGAGTGCCATGATTGACATCGCCAACAACATCGCCGAGCGGGCAGGGGTGACAGATCGCTGCGAGTTTATCGCCGGTCCGTTTCCCGAAGCTCTCGGCGACGAGATGTTCGATGCGAGTACCGCGAATGGATTCTTTGATTACATCGAGCATCCCGTGCCGATCATCGCGCGGATGCGCGAGATCACGCGCGAAACCATGATCATGAGTTTTCCAAAAGCCATCGAGTGGCGCGTACCGGTGCGGCGCGTGCGGTTCTTGATGAAGGGCACACCGCTCTTTCTTTATCGCGAAGCGCAGGTCAAGCAAATACTCCGTGACGCAGGAGTGAATAAGTACGAATGGATCAATCTGGATCGAGATTACCTGATCGTTGCGCATTTATAGAGGTTCTGACTCAGAAGTCGGGTGAGATATGGCCCGGACTGACCGGGGCCTCGGCTCTCTGATTCTGTCCGATCGTGGCGAAACACAAAACGATTCGCGTGCTCCATATCATCACCCGCATGATCGTGGGTGGCGCGCAAGAGAACACTCTCCTTTCAGTCGAAGGACTTGATCGTTTGCCGGAGTATGAAGTGACGCTGGCGAGCGGACTCGATAACGGTCCGGAAGGTGAACTCTTAACGCGCGCACGGGAGACGACGCGATTGATCGTTGTCCCTGAACTCGGTCGTAACATTGATCCTTTCGCCGACGTGAAAGCGTTCTGGAAACTGTACCGGCTGATACGTGAGGGGCGTTATCATATCGTTCACACCCACTCCTCGAAGGCTGGCGTGCTCGGTAGAGTCGCGGCAAAACTTGCGGGTACCCCTCTTATCGTTCATACGTTGCACAGTCTGGTCTTTCATGAGTATCAACCATGGGCGGTGAACCGCGCCTGGCGCATCGTGAAGAAGATTTGCGCGCCCATGACGGATCACTTCATTAGTGTTTCGTCCATCATCAGCCAGAAGGCGATTGACGCTCGCATCGATCGACCTGACAAGTTTTGTACGATCTACAGTGGCATGGAACTCGATTGGTTTCTCAACGCGCAAGTTGATGCTCAAGCAATTCGGCGCGAGTTTGGAATTCCGGATGACGCGCCAGTAGTCGGCAAGATCGCTCGCCTGTTTCCACTGAAAGGGCACGATCAATTAATGGATGCTGCTCCCGAAATTGTTCGGCGCCATCCGAATGTACGCTTCTTCTTGATTGGTGACGGCATCCTCTATGACCACCTAAGAGAACGCGCCCGGGCTGCCGGCATTCTCGAAAACTTCGTCTTCGCCGGCTTGATTGATCGCGAACGCATTCCTGAGATGCTCTCCGCAATGGACGTTGTGGTTCATACTTCATTGCGCGAAGGATTAGCGCGGGTGTTGCCACAAGCCCTCGCAATGGGCAAGCCGTGCGTTTCGTTCGACATTGACGGAGCGCCCGAAGTGGTGATTCCGGAGAAGACCGGTTACCTCGTGAGTCCGAACGACTCAGCAGGACTAGCGGATGCGATTGCCATCTTGATAAACGACCCGCAGTTACGCGCACGCATGGGTGCAGCGGGTCGGCGTCAGGTTGATCCGGCGTTCCGCGCGGAGACGATGGTCAGGCAGATTGCGGAAGTTTATGAGATGCTGATCGAACGCTATCCCGAACGAATAGAGAAATACGACCGGAAGTACGTACCCGATCTGACTAATACATTTGAGGATCGGGCGATCTAATTCATCAAAGAAAAGAAGACTACGCCAGGACCATGCGGCAATTGCCGTTGCGTTCGGGAGTCGTCACGAAAAGGAAAGCAACGAATGAAAGTATTGATTACAGGAGGCGCCGGGTTCATTGGCTCGCACCTGGCCGACGCCTATCTGAAACGCGGTGACGATGTCTACGTAATCGATGATTTATCGACAGGCAGGTTCGAAAACATCCAGCACCTTAAGAGCAATCCAAAATTCCATTACACAATTGACAGTGTTCACAACCAGCCGGTTACGGCAGAGTTGGTTGACCAGTGCGACGTCGTCTTTCATCTCGCGGCTGCGGTCGGCGTGAGGCTAATCGTTGAAAGTCCGGTTCGCACTATCGAAACGAATGTACGCGGCACTGAAGTGCTATTGAACATTGCTAATAAGAAGAAAAAGAAAGTCCTCATCGCTTCTACTTCCGAAGTCTACGGTCTCAGCACCGATGTTCCGTTCCGTGAGGACGGAAATCTCGTGATGGGCGCTACGACCAAAGGTCGTTGGAGCTACGCGTGTTCGAAAGCGATCGACGAATTTCTCGCGCTTGCTTACTGGCGCGAGAGAAAGCTGCCGACGATCATAGTGCGGCTCTTCAATACCGTCGGGCCGCGACAAACTGGTCAGTACGGGATGGTCATCCCGACGTTTGTGAAGCAGGCCCTCGCCGGCCGTCCGATCACGGTGTATGGAGACGGAGAGCAGCGGCGTTGTTTTGGTTATGTGGGCGACGTCGTGGGAGCTCTCGTCAACCTCATGGATCGTCCAGAGGCTGTCGGCCAGGTCTTCAATATTGGCTCGAACGAGGAGATCACGATTCTGGAGTTGGCAAAGCGCGTTAAGGAATTAACGAGGTCAGAATCGGAAATTGTTTTTGTGCCTTACGATGAAGCGTATGAAGAAGGGTTTGAAGACATGCCAAGACGCGTTCCGGACGTTACAAAGATCAAGGACCTGGTTGGCTTCAGCCCGAAAATGACTCTTGATGGCATTCTGCAGAGCGTAATCGAATATCAGAGCGACCGACTGGCCGCTGCCAAGTAATCAGGTCTTGTTCAAGCGGGGACTTTGGAGAGCTAACTCAAGCGTCCCTGCTTGATTTGATGCGATCGATCGCATAGCTTGTCGACTTGGCGCTGCCGGTGCTTGAAATTCCACCCTTCTGTCTATGCCCTTTAACTCGCTAAATCTGGTCCCGATTGTCGTAGCTTTTGTCCTCGCGATCGTGGTGACACCTTTAGTGCGGATCGTTGCGCGACGCGTGGGCATGGTTGCCAACCCGAAGAGCGACCGCTGGCATAAGAAACCAACGGCAATGCTTGGGGGAGTGGCCATCTGGCTTTCCGTCCTCGTCTCTTATTTCATATTCCTGCGCCACCCAACTCTGGTCGGTTTCACGCGCAATGATGAGATGGTCTCCTACGGGTGGGTCATCGTTTCCGCGGCAACGTTCATGTTCCTGGTTGGTCTCACCGACGATCTGTTCCATACCAAGCCTTACCAGAAATTGATTGGCCAGATCATGGGATCAGCGTTCGTGATCTACTACGGTCTTTCGTTACCGTGGACCATTTCGCATTCGCTGAATATAGGTCTAACAATTTTCTGGTTAATCGGAATTACCAACGCCGTCAACCTACTGGACAACATGGACGGCCTGGCGGCGGGAATCGCAGTGATCGCCTCAGCGTTCCTGGCGATAAGTTTTCTGGCGACGGGCCAGACGAATGAAGCGACGATGCTATTAATTTTCGCTGCCGCGTTGCTGGGCTTTCTGATTTACAACTTTAATCCCGCTTCGATCTTCATGGGTGACTGCGGATCACTCTTCGTTGGTTTTTTCCTAGCGAGCTCCGCACTTGTGAATGTGTCGGGGGGACGCTCGCGAAGTTTCCTGCCAGTACTGGCGGTGCCAATTCTTGTTCTGTTCATCCCAATCTTCGACACCACTTTCGTTACGATCCTGAGAAAATTGTCAGGGCGAGCTGCGTCTCAGGGCGGCCGGGATCACACGTCCCATCGACTCGTCGCTCTTGGAATGTCTGAGCGCCATGCGGTTTGGATGCTCTACGGCTTCGCGGCGCTCTCTGGAGTTGTGGCGCTACTGGTCCAGCGGGTAAAGGTGGACGTAAGTCTGGCTGCGATTGCTGGATTCACTATTCTGCTTACGCTGGTTGGCGTTTATCTCGGGGGAGTGAAGGTCTATGACGAAACGGAGGAGAGCCAGGCGCTCCGCGATAATTCAGTCTACGCATTCCTGATCGACTTCTCATACAAGAGACGAATCTTCGAAGTCTTGCTTGATGTAGTACTGGTGATGCTCGCTTACTGGAGCGCCTATGCGATCAAGTTTGGAGCGTTCTCCGGCAGTCCCGCCTGGCAACTGTTCCTGCGGACATTGCCGATCCTTCTGTTCATCAAGATGGCGACGTTTCTGGGGATGGGTGTCTACAGGGGGCTTTGGCGCTATACCAGCCTCGATGATCTCGTTGTTTTCGCGAAGGCGATCATTCTCAGTTCGGTGGCCAGCGTGCTGGCCGTCCTCTTTGTCTTTCGGTTCGAAGGCTTCTCGAGGACTGCGTTCGTTCTCGATGGGATCCTGATGTTCCTGGGTTTGGCCGGGAGTCGTTTGGCGTTTCGCCTTTTCCGTCAGATGATGCCGGTGGCAAAGAGCCAGGATGGGCGGCGCGTCTTCATCTATGGAGCCGGGGATGGCGGAGAGTTGCTATTACGAGAACTGCAAAACAACCGCGAGCTGCGATATTCGCCGGTCGGATTTTTTGATGACGATCCGGCGAAGGACGGCAAAGTGATTCATGGACTGAAAGTCTTCGCCGGCAACGGGGATCTAACGACAGTTTGTAAACAACATTCAGTTAGTGAGTTACTCATCTCCAGTTCAAAGATGTCAGAGGAGCGCGTCAGGGACATCCTGCAACGCTGTGAAGAGGCGGACATTACCGTCAAGCAAATGCGCATCACGATCGAAGATTTGCGCACACTTTAATTTCCGCACACGTTCTAATAACAATCCCTTAAGGCTATGCCTGATCAAGTAATGAATTTCGACGCCGGCAACCCGTTGACCAGGTTGGGCATGATTCTCGTGCTTTGTTTGGCGGTCGTGGGTGCATGGTTTGCAATTCGTGCCTACGCCGGCAACACAGTGGCCGAATACCTGGCAGGCGATGACGGCGGGATCGACACAAGCAAGCGTGCGGTACTTCTGGCGCCGCGCGATCCCTACGCTCATTGGAGGCTGGGGACGATATTGCAGAGAAGATTACCTGCCGACCAGATCGGAATCGCGCTCGCCGAGTATGAAAAGGCGGTGAGCCTGTCGCCAAATGACTACCGGTACTGGATGGATCTTGGGACTGCTTTGGAGAGCGCCGGGGATTCCGAAAAAGGCGAACGAGCTTTGCGACGCGCTCTTGAGCTTGCACCGTCCTATGCTTACCCACACTGGTATCTTGGAAATTTGTTGCTCCGCACTGGCCGCTACCCTGAAGCTTTTGAGGAGTTGCGGCGCGCCAGCGAAAGTGAAGAGACGTTTCGACCCCAGTTGTTCAATTCCGCTTACGGAGTTTACAAAGACGATACCGAAACGCTGAAGAGTGCAGTTGGTAACGATCCGGCAATGCGCGCCGGCTTCGCGCACTATTTGATAGGGCTGAAAAAGTATGACGACGGAGTCATGCTCTGGAAGACCCTGAGCGAAAAGGACAGACGAATCAATCGCGAGGAAGGCGAGGCTGTTGTGGCGGCTTTGATTGAAGCCAAACACTATCATCAGGCCGCAGATATTTCTAACGACCTGGTATCAGGTCCGGCATACGCAGCGGTCAAGGGTAAGTTTATTGACGGCACATTTGAGGACAATACTGCTCATCAGACCGGAGCCGACTTTGGCTGGGAGGTTACTTCGTCGCAACAAGCTCAAGTAGGCATCGATCCTTCTGCGGGTCACGAGAGCCAACGCAGCCTGCGGATCTTGTTTCAGGTCCGTTCAAAGCTGGACGTAATCGACGTGTCGCAGCTCGTAGTCATTGAGCCGAACACGCAGTACGATCTGGAGTTCTATATTAAGACGCAGAAGATTGACGGCGCTGACACGCCGGAAGTCGCGATAGTTGATGCCGCGGATGGCACCGCTCTCGGCAGGTCCACAGCAGCGCCGACCGGGACAAGTGATTGGCAGCGCGTTACCCTAAACTTTAAGGCTGGAGCAAAAACGGAAGCCGTAATCTTGAAATTCATCCGTGCTAGCTGTGGAGCAGATGATCTCTGTCCTATTTTCGGAACGGTCTGGTATGACGACTTCACTCTCAAGCCCCGCGCTTAACACGCTCGCGGACACCACTTCGACGCCTGGCGCAAAACCCGCGGAGGTTGTCGAGAGCCGCGTTCCGCAAACGACGCCGAGCCGATTTATCTTCCTTACGCTCTGCATAGCGATCGTGATGACTGCGCTCGCCTTTGGTACTAATCACTTCTGGTCATTAGCAGTCTTTAGTTTCGTGGCGCTGTTGCTAGTCATCCTCTGGATCGCCGATGCGTGGAAGCTGCGACTCCTGCGTATCAGCCGCAACCCTCTGCAGCTTTCCCTGCTCGGAATTCTCATTGTCGGCGTAGTGCAACTGCTGCCGTTTGGAAGTCCGGTAACCGCGGGTGTGCTCTCGCAGAATTCAGTTAACTCCCTTTCTGTCGATCCTTACGCTACGCGTCTGGCAATCGCGCAACTGGCAACCCTCTTAATCTACTTCGCCGCGACTCTAGTTTTCACTGACTCACCAGGCAGACTGCGTTTGCTCGTCAGAACGATCACGATCTTCGGTTTCATTCTGGCGATCATCGGACTAACTCAATCGTTCACGACAACAAAAGCCTTCTGGCTTCGCGAACTCTCGCAGGCTGCACCTTTTGGTCCTTTCATCAACAAGCATCATTTTGCCGGCTACATGGAAATGACGCTGGGGCTGCCGCTGGGAATGCTTTTCGCAGGCTCGATAGACAAGGAGCAGCGGTTCGCGTATCTCTTTGCCGTCGGTCTCATGGGTGTCGCACTGATCATGACTACATCGCGCGGTGGCTTGATTAGTGTGGTTGCGGAAATCCTGTTCCTTGGGATTGTTACGGGACTAAGCAGTAAAAGAAAAACACGAGAGGTCCAGCACAAGCAGCAGCGACTTAGAAGCGCAGCGGTCCGCACAGCACTGGCCTTCACCTTGATCATCGGTTTGCTTGTGGGTGTCTTATCGCTGGGCGGCGAGTTAGCCTTGAGTCGTTTCGTTGGTACGGTGAATTCAGAGGATCCAACTACCGGACGCGCGCACTTCTGGAATGTCACGCTGGATATTATCAAAGCGCATCCGGTGGTTGGCGCCGGGATGGGCGCTTTCCCGACTGTTTATACTCGGTACGACTCCCGCAGCGGCATGTTCCGTTTGGAGCAGGTTCACAATGATTACCTGCAGATCTTGTCCGACTCCGGAATCGTCGGTGCTGCGCTCGGTTTATTCTTCATTGTCATGCTTTTTCGCATGGGATTCGCGCGGCGAGAATCTCGCGATGAATATCGCGGCGGTGTGGCACTCGGAGCTTTGGCCGGATGTTTCGCGGTGCTGGTTCATAGCTTTTTCGATTTCACCCTGCACACGACAGCCAACGCACTACTGTTCCTCGTGATGGCCGCGCTTGCGACAATGAACGGGCGCGTCGAGCGATCGTCAGGGCGCCGCCGGCGAAGGCGCAGGCATCATGAGTCCGGTCCAGTGATTGTCGGACCAGAGCGCTTGTATTGAACGGGCGTTCGCCGAGTGCTGAGTGAAGGGCCGCTCGAGGTAGTATGATCGATCCAGAAGTCTCACGTTAGCAAGACCTTTCCCCAAATCAGTTACTCGAAGGAGACGCCCAGACTTGGCTTCGGTCGCTTCCGCGAAAATTGATGAAAGTGACAATCGCCCGGACACCGCAAATGCCTCGGTGCCGGGGATGTGTATCGCTGCGACGCTTAAGCACGGCAAAGCTGATGCGCTCAACCATAAGGTCGGTGGTGATTGGCTCCACACCAGCGCGGAAACATTTGTAGATCGCATCCGCAATACAGCCTTGGGCCTGGCCGCCCTGGGAGTCAAGCGAGGCGATCGCGTTGCACTGCTCTCGGAAAATCGTCCGGAATGGTCCATTGTTGATCTCGCCATTCTGAGTCTCGGGGCCATCAATGTTCCGATCTACACGACGCAGGCAGTCGATCAGGTTCGCTATATCCTCACAGACTCAGGCGCGCGCGCACTTTTCATCTCCAACCGGCGGCTTTACAAGCATGCGCATAAGGCGCTGGACCGTCTCGGCTTTCTGGAGAACGTGATCTTCTTCGATCCGGAAGGCACCGAAGGCTTCGAGCGCGCGACCACACTCCGTGCACTTGAGGAACAGGGGAGTGCCGGACTGCAACCCTCAGCCTTTGATGAATACCTGGGTGCCGTCCACCCCCAGGATCTGGCGACGATCATCTACACCTCGGGGACCACTGGAGAGCCGAAGGGTGTAATGCTGACTCATCAAAACTTCATCTCGAATGTGCAGGCGATTACGAGCGAACTGCCGATTAGTTCCAGCGACACCGCTCTCTCAGTCCTTCCTTTGTCTCATATCTTCGAACGTACCGGCTTTTACATCTTCTGCTACTGCGGAGTTTCGGTTTACTACGCCGCTTCATTCGATCAGGTTGGCGAAAACCTCAAGGAAGTGCGGCCCACGGTGATGACAGCCGTGCCGCGCCTTTTTGAGAAGGTCTATCACCGCATCGTGAAGAAGGGCATGGCGGAGAAAGGCTGGAAACGCAAAGTTTTTCTGCGCGCGTTAGCAGTGGGCCAACGGTACGGTGAACTCCGTGACAAACACCAGCGTGTGCCGGCAGGTTTGGCGTTACAGCAAAAGATCGCCAATCGGCTGGTCTTCTCGAAATGGCGCGAAGGTGTCGGCGGTAAGCTAAGATTTTTTGTTTCTGGGGGCGCGGCCCTCTCTCCGGCTCTTTCATATTCATTTCTGGCCGCCGGCATTCCCGTCCTGCAGGGTTACGGCGCGACTGAGACGTGCATCGTCTCGGCGAATCGACCGGAGAACAATCATGTGGGCTCGGTTGGGTTACCGTTTAGCGGAATTGAAGTCTCGATCGCTGCGGACGGAGAAATCCTGTTGCGTGGCCCAAACGTCATGCTGGGTTATTACGGACAACCGGAAGCCACCGCTGAGGTTTTGAAGAACGGTTGGTTTGCAACAGGCGACGTCGGGCACCTGGACGAAGGCGGCCGACTCTATCTTACCGATCGCAAGAAAGATCTCTTCAAGCTCTCCAATGGAAAGTATGTCGCACCGCAACTGATCGAGAGCTTATTAAAGCAGAGCGAGTTTGTGAATCAGGTCGTGGTGGTAGGCGCCGGGCGAAAACAACCAGCAGCATTGATCGTTCCCGAATGGGAACCGGTCAAGCAAGCGCTCACTGAAGGCGGGCACGAGTTTCCCGCTGACCGCGCCGAGTTAAGTCAGTTTCCAGCGGCAATCAAAATCGTCCAAAAGGATCTCAGCGCGCTTACCGCAGAACTTGCCGACTATGAACGAGTGCGGCGCGTAGCGCTCCTGCCGGAAGAGTTCTCGATCGACAATGGGGAACTAACGCCCACGCTCAAAGTGAAACGCCGGGTAATCGAGGAAAAATTTGGCGATCTGATTGAAGCGCTCTATTCGTAGCGCCTGAAGTCTCGGTCCGTCACTACCGCTCGCAAATTGAACGTGCAGAAAATTCTTTTTATCGGACTTGCGGGTTTGCTTGGCACGATTGGGCGATACGCGTTGACGTCTTATGCGACTGAGCGCATCGGTGGTCGATTCCCCAGCGGCACACTGCTGGTCAATGTCCTCGGTTGTTTTCTCGCCGGAATTCTCGTTTATGAATTTCAGGAACGTTGGTCTTTCAGTCCTGCCACGCAAAACGTTGTGATGATCGGATTGCTCGGCGGCTTCACGACATTCTCTTCGTATGGACTGCAGACTTTCACTTTGCTGCGCGATGGACAGCCCGGGCTCGCCACCCTCAATGTCGTTGCTTCGAACGTTCTCGGAATGCTGATGGTTTGGGCGGGTTACGCTCTGGGCAAATCGCTCTAGTGCCGCCATCTCGCTCATCGCTCCTCAGTGCGATGTGGTGCTGCGCTATTTTCAATCCCGCCGGTTGAACGGACAATCCCTTTCCTTCAGACCGATTTAACATTTCGTTAATTCAAAATTCAGGTGTCGAGACTAATCTCTCAGCCTCACTTCTCGTCTTTGTGGAGGACTCAAATGCAAACCAGTTTCCGCTATTTTTCTGGCGCCGTCTGCGGTCTTGTGCTCTTTCTGGGATCCGCGCCCTGTTTCGCGCAGCACGAAATCGCGCTCGATACCAAGGCTAAATCGCCGGGTACTCCGGAAGTCTCGGGCCCGCGGCGGCCGGATACTCCACACAGCGATGCCGAACGAATCAACGCGCTTGAGGAGACTCTGCGTCAGCAAGGCGCGCAGCTCGAGGAAGTGCGAAAGTTATTGAGCGAACAGCAAGACACAATCAAGCTACTCACCACAGGAAGATTGACCGCCGACACTACAACCGCGTCGACGGGAAGCGACCTGGCCGCTGTAAATGCAAACGCCGCACCCGGAGGCACCGCGGTAACTGTCGATACCCAAACGCCAACGATTGAAGATCGTCTGAAGAAAGTTGAGGGTCGGGTTTCTGAGATCGGCGCGATCAAATTCAGCGGGGACATCCGGCTGCGGTCCGAATCGTTCTTTGGACTGGCGAACTCGCTTGCGAGCGGGAGCACTCCGGGCGCGTTTGGCAATGACCTGAGTCCACGTCACCGTATGCGTTTGCGTGCGCGCTTGTCGATGCGCGGATCGATCGGCGATGAATTCGACTGGGGGTTGCGACTAGCCACTGGCAGCATGGCGGACAACATTTCGACTAATCAAACTTTAACGGACTTTTTCACCCGGAAACCCGTCGCGCTTGATCAGGCTTTCGTTACTTACAAACCAAAGGCCGCGCCCGGGCTTCGTCTTCAAGGCGGCAAGTTTGAACCGCCCTGGATATTTACTGAATTGACGTTCGACAACGACATAATGGTCGAGGGAATAAACGAATCGTATACGCACACATTCAAAGGATCTTCTCTTAAGGAGCTGGCGCTTGTTGCGTGGCAGCTGCCCTTCCTGGAGCGCAACTCAGCGTTTGTTCGCAATTTAGACGGCACAGTTAACATTAGGGAGTCTCGCCGTGGCGGTCGTGATCTCGCTCTGTATGGTGCTCAATTGCGCGCGCGGCTTGAGCCGAGTGCAAACGTTGGATTAAGTCTCTCAGTTGCGGATCACTACTACTCGGGCACGCAGTTCATTTCGCCGTTGCAAGTTTTTGGAAGTCAGTTACAACTGCCCATCACGATCATAATTCCTGCGACGTCTACGACACCTGCCCAGATAGTCACAACTCAGGTTTTGATCCCGCGAGAGCTGCTTGTCGCCGGCAACGGCAATCTGGGCCTGACGAATGCGAGTAACAATGCTATCAACCGCGATGGACGGCTGGCATCGGGGTTCAATCTGGTGGACATACTGGGCCGGCTGGAATTGAAATACAGTCAGCGTTGGCCCATTGCCATCTCTGGGAACTTCGTCCTTAACACACAAACTCACGGCGTCGTGACACCCGGGCCTGGGGGCACCGACGTGATTCTTCCTAATCACGAGAACAAAGGATTCTGGGGTGAGGTTCAGGTGGGGGAGACGAAAGCGCGCGGCGACACGCAGTTTGGCTACACGTTTCTTCACATCGAGAAGGATGCGGTCCTCACTCCGTTCAACTGGTCGGACATTACCCAGCAGTCAGACGCGCGCGGCCATAGGTTTAATTTCTCGTATGCGGTCGATCCACGCGTAACATTTACGGCAACTGCCATCGTTACAGAGCGGCTGCACGGACTATTCGGTCCGTTTGTCACGACGCCATTAGGTTCGTCTAATCGCGCGACGACGCGGCTGCAATTCGACACGGTAATTAGGTTTTAGGTCGCAATTGGTTTTGGGCCTTTGGTCTTGGGTCCTGGTGGCTTGTAGAAACTCAGCCAAAGACCAAAGGCCTATTTCGGAGTTGGCCGCCACAGCATCGCGTACACGGTTGGCGTTACGACGAGTGAAAGTAGTAGTGCAACGGTGAGTCCGCCAATGACAGCAATAGCGAGAGGCTGCAGTAACTCCGCGCCTGAGCCGAGCGCGAGTGCGAGCGGTAACATTCCCAGGATCGCTGCGAGCGATGTCATTAACACCGGACGAAAGCGCCGGCGTCCCGAACGCAGCAGCGCCTCGCGCAAGGTGTCGCCTGCTGCCAGGTGATCCTCAACGGCATCGAGCATCAGGATCCCGTTCTTTGCCACGATACCCACCACCATAATCATGCCCATGAGCGAAACCACGTTGAGGGTGCTTCGGGTAATGAACAATGCCGCCAGCACACCGCCGAGCGCCAACACGGCGCCGGCCACAATCGAAATCGGATGAGCAAAAGAGCGGAACTCGATCAGCAACGTGATGAACACCAGCACGACTGCGAGCAGAAGCGCCTGCGCGAGTTCGCGGAAGCTCGCCTGTTGCTCCTGGTAAAGCCCGCCGTATTCAATCGTCATTCCTGCCGGAAGTTTTACGTCCTCAGCCAGTTGCTTTTTGATCGCGCTGACAGCCGAGCCAAGATCACTTCCTGAGAGTCGCGCCGTTACCGCCACTGACGTGCGCAGGCCGTCGCGCTGAATCTCTGTCTGACCCTTTTCGTAGTCCACGGTCGCCACCTGGTCCAGACGAAACTGGGCGCCGCTACTCGCTGAACGCACGATCAAGCCGCGCAGAGTATCGAGCGATTGCCGTTCCTTCGCAGGGAGGAGCACTCGTACCGTAATCAGCCTGCCCTGTTGCAGAATTGAAGAAGCGGCGTCGCCGGTCATCGCCGTCGTTACGGTGTTCGCTACGTCTGAAGCGGTCACGCCAAAGCGTGAGGCTAGCTGCGGGTCGATCTTAAACGTGATAGCCGGCCCACTGATAACGATTCCATTGAAGGTATCGACGATGCCCGGAACTTTTTGGATGGACTCTTCCACTGCCTGCGCGGCTTGTTCCAAAGCCGCTCGGTCTTCACTGAATAATCGAATTTCAATGGGTGCTGGTGAACTCGTGAGATCTCCGATCAGATCCGTAAGGATGCCGACGAACTCGATCTGCAATGAGGGCTCCGACGACTCAACCTTTCCTCGCAACTCGTCAGTGACTTCCTCGGTTGTCCGCGCGTGTCCGGATTTTAGTTTGACGAGAAAATCGCCGGTGTTGGGTTCGGTGATAAAAAGACCCAGCTGCAATCCTGTGCGGCGCGAATAGCTTTCCACTTCCGGAACGTCTTTGAGCATCGACTCGATGTGCTGCAGCATCCGATCGGTTTCGGCGAGGGATGTTCCCGGCGGCGCGGTGTAATCGAGTATGAACGCGCCCTCGTCAAAGGCCGGCAGGAAGTCAGAGCCGAGGTTCCGATAGAGAAGATATGAACCCACAAGCACGAGCACGCAGACCGCGATCACTAGCCAGCGACTGCTCAAAGCGTGATCCAGAACCCATTCATAACGACGAACGATCGCCCGGAGGATTGGCCCAGCCTCTTCCTCCTCTTCTTTTTCTTCGGCGCGCATCTCGTCATAGCCTGCCGTCTCCGGAGGAGCTACTTTAAGGTCGCGCTTGCTTACCTTCACAAAGCGTTCGGCGAGCACAGGCGTAAACGAGAGCGCCAGCACAAGGGAGGTCAAAAGAGCAACGGCCATCGTCAGGGCAAGTGAGCGAAAGAAGACTCCGGTTACTCCAGTTAGAAGTGTCAGCGGCAGGAAGACGACTACCGGTGTGATAGTCGAGCCGATGATCGGAATCGTGATTTCTGAAATGGCGCGCTCAACGGCTTCGCGCCGGGACTGCCCACGGGCCAGGTGCGTGTAAATGTTCTCGACCACGACGATCGCGTCGTCAATGACCAGTCCGATAGCGGCGGCCACACCTCCCAACGTCATCAGATCGAATGACAAGCCAACGAGGTACATCGCGAGAAAGGTCGCCAGAACCGTCACCGGGATCACCAGGGTGGCCACAAACGTTGTGCCCCAGTTCCGAAGGAACGCGTAGAGAATCGCGACCGAGAGCAGGAGTCCAATCAGAATCGAATCGCGGACTGACTTCATCGACTCGCGCACCAGCAGCGATTGATCGTAGAAGGGCGCGACCTTCACGTCCTTCGGCAATTGCGGTCGGATTGCCGCGAGTTCCGCTTTTACTTCGTCGGTAACAGTGACGGTGTTCGCGTTGGGCTGCCGCCTGATGTTCAGCAGAACGGCAGGATGGCCGTCGGCAGTGACAATCGTGTACTGCGGTTCGACACCCGCTCCGACGGTTGCGACATCAGCCACCGTGATCGGAGCGTTGTTGATGACTGCAACCACGATCGTATTGAGTTGCTCGGGAGCCGTTGCTTGTCCGCTGACTAGCGTCAGTTCGAGTTGATGATTCTCTTCGACTAATCCCGGACTGGCGAGGACGTTCGAGTTACGCACGGCATCGGCGACTTGCTGGACCGAAACGCCGTGCGCGTTCAGGCGTTCCGGATCAATCGTCACGTGGTACTCGCGATTTTTCCCACCGGCAACCGACACGTCGGCAACGCCTGGCAAACGCGCTAGCCGCGGTTTGATTGTGTAGTTTCCGATATCGAGAAGCGACGCCGGATCTCGCGTATCTGAAATCAGGCTGTAGCCGGCGACAGGGAAGACGGCGAACGTGAGACGGTCGACGTTGCGGATGGCGGCTGTCGGCGGCAAGCTCGACGATAATTGCGAGAGGCGGGCCTGCACTAGTTGCAATGACTGCAGGATGTCGACGTTCCAGTCGAAGAAGAGGTTGATCTCTGTAGCGCCGCGCGCTGTGGTCGATTTGATGCGAACGATTCCAGGAATGCCGTTCATCGCCTCTTCAAGTGGGCGCGTAACTGAGACGAGCATTTGCGGCGCGGGAACGACGCCGTTATCGACAATGATGACGACGCGCGGGAAATCGGTTTGCGGGAAGATGGCGGTCGGCAGCTGGAAAGCAGCGTAGAGACCGGCGATCGAGAGAAGCAGGATCAGCACCACGACCGCGCGCGATTGCCTGGAGATGATTCGGGCAAGATTCATAACATCTTCATTTGGAGTGCGCCGGCAGAGTCCCGACGCGTCGGGAGCAACGGCGCTTTGGTTCGCACTCCCTGACAGCGTTAAAGCAACCGCCAAGTCGCCAAGGGGCGCAGAGTACGCCAAGATCTTTAGAACATGCCTGCGTCTTTAAGCGCCCTCAATGTTCTCTCAACTCTTCGTTGACAGTGATTCAGTTCTTCTCTGCAAAGTATGTTCTTGGCGAACTCTGCGTAACTGGCGGCTTGGCGGTTTCACTCTGTTAATGCCTTGGCGAGGCTGCTGCACCGACCTCCGGCTTCTCCTCAGCCACCTCAACCTTGGTACCGTCGGGAAGCGCGTAGTTCCCCTCGATCACAACCGTCTCGCCGCCCGTCAGTCCCGAGACGATCTCGATTTTCTCCGCCGTGCGAATCCCGACCGTCACTTTGGTCTCGTGAGCGACGTTTGCCGTGTCGACCACCATTACCGTTCCTTCATTGCTGTTGCTCGCATCCAGCGTTACCGCTGAAGCAGGCACCACGAGGGCGTCAGTTTTGGTTTGCGTCGCAGCGGTGATCTGGGCAGCTCCATTGGCGCGCAACTTTCCGGCGCCATTAGCAAGTGCTACCCAGACTTCAACAGTTCGATTCAAAGGATCACTCGAGCGACTGATGAGCGTGACCTGTCCGGCCATCTGTTCGCCGGTGGTATCAGTAGGCAGAACCTGCGCGCTGTCTCCAACTTTGAGCTGCGCCGCAACCGTGTCAGCGAAAGGTGCCTTGACGATCACCT
The DNA here is from genome assembly GCA_040005515.1 of bacterium. GTDB lineage: Bacteria > Acidobacteriota > Blastocatellia > Pyrinomonadales > Pyrinomonadaceae > PSRF01. Next base: position 6,434 of record JBDTYQ010000052.1, on the reverse strand, counting down.
GACTGATGTCAGCAATGTTCACCAGCTTTCCGCCCGCGGCGGCAAACTCACCTTCGTATTGAAACTGATCGGTGATGACGCCCGTGATCGGAGCGCGGATGGTCGCATAACTGAGTTGAGCATCGAGGGTGGCAACTCGCTGCTGTGCCGCCTGGACTCGAGCAGATGCAACAGCCCGGTCGTTGGGATTGAGAGATTTCGTGCGCAGCGTGATCGTTTGCTCGGCTAGTCGCAGTTCGTTTTCCGCGGTCGTCAGATCGAATTGGGAGCTTTCCAGGTCCTTCTTAGAGATGCCGCCTTCTTGGAACAGCACCAGGCGGCGTTGATAAGTTACTCGTGCAGTCGCAGCCTTGGCGCGTGCATCACGCAAGCCCTTTTCATCCTGTGCGTTCATTTGGGGGATCGTTCCGGTTGTCACGCTACGTTCGTTAGCGCGCTCCTGATTCAAGGCGGCGACAGCTTCGTTGCGCTGCGCTACCAAGTCACGAGACTCAAGCACGGCAATGACTTCGCCGGCGCGCACTACTTTGTTTTTTAAGAGCGCCATTTGTTTGATCTGCGCGCTGATCTTTGCGGCGACTGTTGCTTGTTCACGTGGAAAGATGGTTCCGACTGCGGACACGGGAGCGGCGATCGTTTCGCGTTCAGCCTTAACGACCTTCACGCTGACGACAGGGGTTACTGTTTCATCAGCCGCCGCCGAAGAGTTACGCCAGCGCCAGATCACTACAGCCACCAGAATCAGCGCGAGGAGCGCTACGGAAGCGACGATGATTACGTTACGCCGGCGCTCTCGAGCAGTCCGTCTCCGTTGGACCTCGAGCGATGCTTCAGTCTCGGCTGCCGTTTGCGCCTGAGCCTTTGCTTCCAGACCGCCGTCCATAATGTCGTCGCTGTCTCTGCTCATGATCTTTTCAATCCGGACACTCCAATCGGCAATCGGAAATCCCGTTTCACTGTCCCGTAGACTGTCGCAGTCGCGCGAGCGCTATCTGGTAATCAAAGAGAGCTTGATAAAGAGCGAACCTCTGTCCAGCCAGCGTCGTCAGCGCGTCGGTGACTTCGATGATCTGTGCTTCGCCCGCGCGGTAACGAGCAATTGACGCGTTAAGATTACTCTGCGCCCCGGTTATGCCCGTGCCGGCGATTCGGATGCGCCGCTCCGCGGACGCCGCTTGTGCCTGCGCCGCATAGAACTGCAGCGAGAACCCGCGCAAGGCAATCGCGCGTTCGGTTTCTGCAACCTGCGCGCGCAACTGCGCCTGTCGCTCTCTGCTCTTACTCGAACCCCAATCGAAGATCGGAATCGTCAAACTAATTGCCGCTGATACTCCTGTGTGTTGTTTAAGTCGCGAAGACCTCAACGAGTCGGTGTCAAAACCCCCGAGCAGCGAGTAAGAGAGTTGCGGCAGTCGATCTGCACGGGCGATGCGCACTTCCTGTCTAGCTGCGCGCAGATGCGCTTCGAACTGCGTAAACTCCGGCCGTCGAGAGATGTCGTTGACCTTGAACTGCTGATAGTCCGCACCGCTTGGAGAAGCGAGACCAAGGTCGGCAGTAGTGATTGGCGTGGCAAAGTCATAACCCACGAGGATACGCATTGATCCCGCAGCGACCTCTTCGTTCGCCCTCGCGCGTTCCAACTCATCGCGTCGCGCAATCGTTTGCAGTTCCGCGCGCGTGAGATCGACTGAGGCGATCTCGCCGCCGCTCAGAAGTAAAGACGTGATGCGTTCGAATTCTTCCGCCGCAGTCAGATTGAGTTCAGCAGCGGTTCGTTGAGCAGTCGCAAGAGCTAAACCGTAGTAAGCATCAATCACTGCTTGAGCAAGGGCTCTTCGCGCGACTTCAGTACCCGCATGTGCTGCAGCCAGTAACGCGCGATTTTTGGCCACGGTGGCGCGCAAACGTCCGGCGATATCAATATCGCCGGCCACATTCAGATAAGCCTGATACTCACTGATCGCATTGTTGGCGAGATAGCTTTGTATGCGAGGCGTGCCCGGCGGCAATCCCAGCGCGGGAGATGTATAGAGATAGCTGAGCGGCGCGCTCACCCGCGGAAGGAAAGCGGCTTGGGCCTGCTTCACATCCTCCGCGGCAATGCGTTCGTTCAGGCGCGCCTGCTGAAAACCCGACGACTGCGCGTTGGCAAGTCGCAATGCTTCATCAAGCGTCAATGGCGTAGTAGTTGAAGCGGTCGATAGTGACTGTTGACCCTGACCTGGCACCGCAACTCCAGGAGTCGCCGCTGTCGTAGGCAACGCAGCCGGACCGGGCAGGTTCGGTGTACTAGAGGGAGTGGCTTGCGGCGCCGGAGTAGCTCCAATCGGCAGAGGACTCGGCGAACGCATCGGCGTTGGTGTTTGTACGGGCGGTGGCGGAGGCGTTGCCGCAGGAACCGGTTGACTTGAAGTTGTTTGTGCGAGCTTGCCGGCGGATGGTTGTTGACCCGTTGCGGTATGCGTCGCGAACGTCACAAAGCAAAGCCACGAAAGGACTATCGAGAGAGCCTTGACTGATCGATGCTGTGCCAGCTCAGTCATACGACTGCGGAGCTTGTTCGCAAGTCTAATCATGGCGGCAGATTTTTAATACAGGGGAACCGGCAGTGTAACATCCATGGTCCATGTTCTTGAAGACGCGTAACCGAACTCGTGTGTCAGTTTGAAAGGCTCACTCATGTTGTCCAGTGAAAGCAGGCGGGGCATCCTGGCTCTTGCCATTGGCCCCGCCTGTTCTGTTCGCTGTGGCGTGGACAAACCACTTGGTTAGTTCTTCTCGCGCTTCTCTTTCCTCTTCTCGTCTGCTTCCTGCTTCTTGTTCTCATGCTCGACACGCACGACCTTGCCGGTGATTGCGCTCACCTGCACCTCGTCGATCGTGCCTTTCGCATTGCGAATGTCGAATGAGTAGACGAGCTTGCCGTGCTCACGCTCGAGTTCGCTGCTTTCGACCGTGCCCGGTGCGCGACGCAACGCCGTTTCCTGAGCCTGCTCTTTCGTGATCCTCGTCTGACTCGCAAGTTTCGCCTCTTCCTCTGCTTTCTTGTTTTGAGGATTTGTAGAAACCCCAGCGTTCGCCATTGATGCCCCTGCGAGCATCACCGCGACTAAGGCGGTGCCGATTAAATACTTTCTCATTAATTCTCCTTTTGATTGCTAAACACTCTCTGTTGGAGTGGGACTGATCCGTCCAACTCACTCAATCCTGGTTGCAGCTCACTCTAACCTTTGGAAGATGACAGGAAGATTAACGCCAAAAGCCTGGCGTTTCGTAGCTAAATGGTCCGGGTTGGAAGTGAGATGATGAAGGTGCTGCCGGTTGCATCTGACCGCTCAAGTACGATTTGACCGCCGTGAAGTTCCGCCGCCCACTGGGCGATTGACAGACCCAGTCCCGCTCCGCTACCGCTGAGAAACTCTTCGCGCGAACGCGCCTTATCTGCTCGAAAGAAACGGTCGAAGACCTGAGACTGCGCTGCGAAAGGAATTCCGGAACCCGTGTCGGTGATAGCAATCTCATAGCGATCGCTCGCTTCTGTTAAGCGCAGGGTGACCTGACCGTGCGCTGGTGTGTATTTGATCGCGTTGTGTATCAGGTTGAGAACCATTCTCCGGATCAGCGCTTCGTCGCCTCGAAAGGCGATCTCTTGCTGCGGCGGTTCATAGTGCACTGCCAAACCCTTTTGCCCCGCGAGTGAGCGCATCGAACGGACACACTCGCTCAGGCTTTCATCCAGATAGAAATCCTCCAGCAAGAGGGGATACTCACCAGTATCAGCACGCGCGAGAATGAATAAATCGTCCACCATTCGCGTGAGGCGCCTTCCTTCGTCATGGATGATTGCTAGTGACTGGCGATATTCATCGCTGTCTCGCTCAGGCTGAGAAAGGGCCACTTCAGATTCACCGCTGACCACTGCAACGGGAGTGCGTAACTCGTGCGAAGCATCAGCCATGAACTGCCTCTGCTGTGCGAACGATTGATCGAGCCGCAGTAACAGGTCGTTGAAGATCACGGCGAGCCGCCCCAGCTCCTGGTTGTGGCGCGGTATCGGTATTCGGTGGCTGAGAGTTGAAACTCCGATGCGGGCCGCCTGCTCACCCATCGTTACTACCGGCTGGAGACTTTTGCGCGCCAGGAAATACCCACCAAGCGCCGCAATCAAGAGCGCGAGTGGCACCGCAACATAAAATGCTTTGCGCGCCTGCTCCAGCGCTTGGCCCTCTTCACGCAGCGGGTTTGCGATGATGAACGTATAGCGTTTTGAATCGGCCGGCACCGCACCAGCCAGCACGCGCACTGCTTCGTTGCGGGCGACAATTGTTGAGAAGGTGCGTCCGGATTTGGCAGTAGGTTCCAGCAGGCTGGTTAATTGTGAGTGGGCCTCAGGCTTTTTGAACCAGTCCGTTGTCAGCTGCAGGTCCGCCTGAGGTTTCGAGGAACCGACGACGACGCCACGGTCGTCAAAAACAATTAGCTGCCGGTCTCGAAATTGGAAACTGTGCACCGCTTCTGTCACCGCGTTGTCGGCGGATTGGTGCTCGTCGGTCAGTTCACTATTGAACGTGGAGACCAGCGAGTTAAAGGTGTCCTGGAGTGATTGGTCGGTGCGCCTGCGGGCAGCTCCCGCGAGATAGAAGTAGGTAGTGACCGCAAATATTAGAAGAACGATCGCGAGTACTGCGGTGTACCAGAAGGTCAGCTGGAGCCGCATCGAACTGAAGATTGAGGCTGGGGATTCGCTGGTGGCGGTCATGAAATGGTTCCGACCTGATTGGTTCCTTCGTCGTCCAATTGAGAAGACTGATCCTGAGAGGCGAGCATATAACCTTCGCCCCGTCTCGTGTGGATCAGTCGGCCGGAAAAACCGTTATCAACTTTGCGACGCAAACGATTGATGTGTACGTCGATGAGATTTGTCATTGGATCAAAGTTTTCGTCCCATACGTGTTCGGCGATCTCAGCGCGGCTGACGACGCGTCCCGCTTCACGAGCGAGGTAATCGAGCAACGCATACTCTTTGGTTGTGAGTTTGAGCTCACGCCCGCCCCGGGTCGCTCGTCGTGCCTGCGTATCGAGCAAAAGATCGGCGATTTGTATTGTGGCCGGCCTGACCACGTGGCCGCGACGCAGCAAGGCGCGCAGTCGAGCTAGCAGTTCGGTGACGGCGAACGGCTTGATGAGGTAATCATCGGCGCCTGCGTCCAGGCCCGTGATCCGATCCTGCACAGTGTCGCGGGCCGTAAGCATGATTATCGGGATCGCGGATCCGGAGGCTCTTAACTCGCGACAGACTTCGAAGCCGTCACGCTTTGGAATCATCACGTCGAGAATCACGGCATCGTATTCGTTGACTGAGACTTTATAGAGAGCATCCTCGCCATCACTCGACACATCAACGGCGTAGGTCTGTTCGCGCAGACCCCTCGCGACGAATCGCGCGATACCTGGATCATCTTCAACAAGGAGGATTCTCATCTCAAGTACTGAATAGATATGGAAGCTTCGGATTATCTGACTTCCGCGACTGATAGACAAACCGGCCTCACTTGGGTGCTGTGTTTTTCATATGGCAACTCGCTGGACTGGGTGTAAAGTGAGTGCCTCAATACAAAACTTATTTTGGAGGCTGTTATGATTTCTTTCCGTTCCCGCGAGCAGTTCGTTTTGCTCTTTACATTGTTAGCGGTTCTAGTACTGTTGCCGTCGCGTTTCGGCAGCACAGCTCATGCAGTTGCTTCGTCCAGTTACAAAGTGGTCAAGAAGATCACCCTCGGAGGCGACGGCGGTTGGGATTACCTCCTCGTCGACCCTGATGCGCACCGCGTTTACATTTCCCGTTCGACGCATGTAATGGTCGTGGATGTGGATTCAGGAAAAGTCGTAGGCGACATTCCCGATACCGCCGGCGTTCACGGCATTGCGCTCGTTCCGGAATTGAACAAAGGGTTCACCAGCAATGGCCGGGACAACTCGGTAACTGTTTTTGATTTGAAGACGCTCGCCGTGATCAAGAAGATCCCTGTGGGCAAGAACCCCGACGCGATCATCTATGACCCGGCTTCAAAGCTAGTGTTCACTTGCAACGGCGCCAGTCGCGACACTACTGCCGTCGATCCGAAGACTGAAACGGTGAAAGGAACAATCGCGCTCGATGGCCGGCCGGAATCGGCGGTCGCGGATGAGAAAGGACACGTCTATATCAACCTCGAAGACAAGAGCATGATTGCGGCAATCGACTCGCGCAAGCTCGCTGTAGAAGGGCGCTGGTCGCTGGCTCCCGGAGAGGAACCAACAGGACTGGCAATGGATCGCAAAAACCGCCGCCTCTTCGCCGGTTGCGGCAACAAATTGATGCTCGTAGTGAACGCTGATAACGGACACATCGTCGCCTCGCTTCCCACCGGCGACGGAACTGACGCGACTGC
>JBDTYQ010000051.1:0-26656 GCA_040005515.1 bacterium | reverse complement strand
ACATGTCAGAAAGAATCTATCGGGATCCCGTTCACAACATCATTCGACTTCGTACCGACACGGACGAAGGCGAGTTGATGATGCGACTAATCGACACTCCTGAATTTCAAAGACTCCGTCGTATCAAGCAGCTCGGTCTCGGTCTCTATACATATCAAGGTGCTGAGCACTCGCGCTTCACCCATTCGCTCGGCGCTTTTCACCTCATGACTCGCGTACTGGATCGGCTCTCTGAGAAGCACGACATCGACAAGGAAGATCGCGCAGCTGCGCGTGCCGCCGCTTTGCTTCACGACGTGGGCCACGGATCGTTTTCACACGTGATGGAAAAGGTCCTCGGTTTCCATCATGAAGCTTTGACCGTGCAAGTCGTCCTCAGCGGAGAGACTGAGATTGGACAACTCTTGCGCGATCATTCTCCGCAGCTCCCACAGAAAGTTGCCGCGATCATCGAAGGCAAGTTTCAACCGGCGGCACTAGGCCAACTTGTTTCGTCGCAGCTGGACGTTGACCGCATGGACTATCTGCTGCGTGACTCTTTGATGACGGGTGCTAAGTATGGAATCTATGATCTTGAATGGATCATCAACGCACTTGCGATCGATGAAGCGGGCGATCGCATCTACGTCGCGGCACGTGGGCTCTATGCCGTAGAAGAATACCTGCAAGCTCGCTATTACATGTTTCGCCAGGTGTACTTCCATCGCACCCTGCGCTCGGCGGAAGCTGTGCTGCGTTCTGTATTACGTCGCGCTCTGCAACTGCTCGAATCTGATCAGCCAGTCTGGTATGCACATGGAACTGCGTTTGAGAAGATATTGCGGAAGGAACCACTGAGCGTTACGGAGCACCTGGAAGTGGACGATTCCGACGTGCTCTTTCATATCAAGCAGTGGCAGCGTTCGGAAGATCCGATTCTGAAAGACCTGAGCCGCCGCTTTACCGGACGTCGGCTGTTCAAGGCAATTGACCTGGATATGCCGCTAAATGAACAGGCGGACTTTCTCGCCGAGGCGCGTGAATGCGTCGCTCAGGCAGGCTTTGATCCGACGTATTACTTCATTGAAGACCGTGCGAGCGATGTGCCCTACTACAACTACTACACGGTGGAAGGCGCTGAGCCGAAATCTCGTATCTACGTTGAGGACGGATATGCCCGACCTGAAATTCGAGAGATTAGTGAAGTCAGCGACGTTGTGCGTGGGCTACAGCGCGGTTACGAATTGCACCGAGTCTGCTTTCCCGCTGAAGCAAAAGACGCCGTCTACGCGCTTTATCACAGCAACTCAAAGAACCGCCGCACGACCGCTTCCAACAAGGTCGGCGCCTTTGGAGACTAAATGGCAAGAATCGAAGGAGTCGATCCGCAGGCGGTCGACCGCAACATCAGGATAGTCTTCGATGCCCAGGTGAAAAACTGGGGCGCGCCGCTATTAAATCATTTGGTTTACGCCCGTCGACCTACAATCTTTCGTGGAGTAAGAGGGATGTGGTCGGGCCTCGATGCCTCTGGGCTGATCGCTCCGACGTTGAAGGCGCTGCTCAACAGGAGAGTCGCCTCGCTCAACCGGTGTGAGTTTTGACAGGACATTAATGCTGCCGTCGGCAGTGACCTGGGAATTACAAATGAAAAGATTGATGCCCTGGCTGACTACGCAACGAGCCCATTCTATAACGACGCTGAGCGCCTTGCGCTGGAGTATGCCGACTGCATAACGATCACTGAACGGGAAGTCAGCGATGACTTGTTTGCGCGACTTCGCGAATTCTACGATGACGATGCGTTAGTCGAGTTGACGGCGACGATCGCCTGGGAAAACGCTTCGAGTAAATTCAACAGGGCCCTCCGCGTCCCCTCGCAACAGTTATGGAAGAGATCCTGAGCAAGCGCTCTTTTCAATCCCCCGCAACAAGCTTATTCCGATCCCGTTTGTTTCTGTTCGTCCTCCTGCTCCCAAGTGCGCTTGGCACCTGGGCATCTGTTGCCAAGGCGAACCCCCCGCAAACTCCGGAACGTCGAGCGCCAGTAGCGATTCTTGGATTCGCTGATCCGTCGATCGGACTCCGGGCAGCGGATGCATTAGCAGATTCTCTTCGCTCAAGCTCAGACCTCAAGGTTTTGGATCGCGATCAAGTGCGCGCGGCCGCAGCGGGGGCCGGCTATGTCGCCTCACTGAACATGTCGCTCCTTGAGGCCCGCACATTGGGGTCGGCAATCGGCAGCGATTTCTATGTTCTCGGCGATGCGCAAACGCTTCGTCGCTCTCCCTCCAGCGGCGCATTTTACTTTGAGTCGTACGCTTCTATCTTCGTCGTCAGCTCACGCAGCGGGCGTCTCCTCATGTGGGAGCGGCCTGCTCTTGAAGCGGCCACGCCGCAAGTTGCCGAGCAGAAGTTGCTAGCTGATCTTTCCGGTCAGGAACTCGGGAGACACATCCTGCTCTGCATTCGACGTGCACAAAAAGATGAGCGGACAGAGCGTCTGTCAGCAATCGAGATCGGAATTCCAGTGATTGAGACGGCTCCTGAGGACTCCGCAACTGCCGCAGCCCAGGGACTACGCTTGCCACAGCCCTTTCGACGATTGCAACCCATGTATCCTGAGACTGCGGCGCGTGCTGAAGTTGAAGCTGTAGTCGATGTTCTTGTCGACCTCGATGAGAAAGGCGAGGTGAGCCATGTCGAGATGGCACGTTGGGCGGGCTTCGGTTTGGACCAGGCGACACTCGACACAGTTCGCCAACTTCACTTCTTCCCGGCAATGCGCAATGGAACTCCGATACCTCTTCGGGTTTTGCTCCGCTATAACTTTCGCAAGCCGCCGAAGTGATCTAGCGAAGGTCTCGCTCGCGTAAGTTTGCCGGCTGCTGTGTGGCGCGCCCTTTTTTTCCTCCCGGACAGGATCCTGCCCGGAATCTCTCTCCGATCTTGATCTCAAAACGTCATGCTATGATTCGTGCTGTAAACCGATCACAACAGGCCGTCTAAATAATGCTGTACCTATCGCAAGTGTTGGGTCGCCCGATCCGCGATGTTGAAGGCGAGAGTGTGGCGACCATCAAAGACGTCATCATCCGTCTCGGAGAGGCGGATCATCCGCAGGTCACTGGCCTGGTCGCCCGTTACCGGCGGCGCGATTTCTTCGTGCCTCGCTCTCTCATTACAGAGTTCAACGAACAGGGCGTACGACTCAATTCAGACATCCTTGATCTGCGCCCGTTCGTGGGTCGCGAAGGCGAAGTTCAGCTTGCCCGCCACGTCCTCGATAAGCAACTTATCGACGTCGATGGAAAGCGCGTGGTGCGAGTTAACGACGTCCAGATTATCGAGGTTGTCGGCGAATGGCGCGTGACCGGCGCGGATGTCAGCTTTCAAGGCCTCTGGCGGCGCCTCGCTCCGGCGGGCTTTATTGGAACGAGAAACCCCGTGGAAGTCATCGACTGGTCGGACGTCGGTTACCTCGCAACTGACGCGGCGACAGTGCAGTTGAAATCGTCGAGCGGCAAACTCGCCCGGCTTCATCCGGTAGAGATTGCTCGACTCGCCGAAGCGCTTTCTTACCATCATGGCTCCGAAGTAGTCGAATCACTTGACGATGAAACAGCGGCTGAGACGCTCGAGGAAATGCGGGCCGAACGTCAGGCGCGCATCATCGGAGACATGGATGAAGAGCGTGCGGCTGACATTCTGGAGTGGATGTCGCCGGATGAGGCAGCCGACGTACTCGGTGACTTGCCTGAAGAGAAGGCTGAAGAACTGCTCGGCTTGATGGAGGATGAAGAACAGGCTGACGTCGCCGAGTTGCTTCCCTACGAAGACGATACGGCCGGCGGTCTCATGACAACGGAGTTCGTAACGCTGCCGCGCGAGCTGACTGTTGGTGAAGCCCTCGCGCGATTACGCGAGATGGCGGAAACGCCAAACATGATCTACTACCTCTACGTAGTGGAAGCTGAAGGCTCCTGGAACCTCATAGGAGTCATCGCGTTGCGTAGTTTGATCCTCGCGGATCCTGCGGCGCCGCTTGCGGCAGTAATGAGGACCGAGTTCCAATCGGCTGAACCAGACGAGTCGGCGAAAGAAGTGGCGCGCCGCATCGCCGAGTACAACCTCCTGGCCCTTCCGGTTGTTGATCAGACCGGGGACATCCTCGGAATCATTACAGTAGACGACGCGATGGAAATACTTTTACCCCGGGACTGGCGCCAACGACTGCCTCGGTTGTTTGGCTGAGCAGCCGGTCTAGAACCCCAGTTGAGTACGAGCGACGGAGAACCTCCAAGTGGCGGAAAGGCGAGAAGCAGTACGAGCCGCAGGAAGACGTCTACTCAGACGTGGCGCTCGCGGTGTGCGCAACGTTACTCCGCGACAGCGGCTGCTCGTCTATCTGGCCATTCTTGGGCCGGGGATGATCACCGCCAACGCCGGTAACGACGCCGGCGGTATCGCTACCTTCGCTTCCATCGGCGCCGAATTCGGTTATCGCCTGCTCTGGATCCTTATTCCCATCACAATTAGCCTCGGCTTGGTCCAGGAGATGTGCGCTCGCATGGGCGCTATCACCGGCAAGGGACTTGCGGATTTGATCCGGGAACGCTTCGGCGTCCGCTGGACCGCGTTCGTCATGCTGGCTCTGCTGATCGCGAATGGCGGCGTGACGGTTTCAGAGTTTGTCGGCATCGCCGCCGCGACTGAACTCTTCGGTATTCCCAGATTCATTTCCGTTCCTCTTGCCGGGATTGGTATCTGGTGGCTGGTGGTAAAAGGATCCTACCAGCGAGTTGAGCGAGTCTTCCTGTTGATGGCCCTGGTATTCCTGGGTTACATCGTCTCCGCTTTCCTCGCGCGTCCGGATTGGGGAACGGTCGCTACTGAAATGGTTCACCCCAGTTTCAGCCTGGACCAGGCTTATCTCTTCGCGCTCGTGGCAGTGGTGGGTACGACCATCTCTCCTTACATGCAGGTCTATATTCAATCGTCGGTTGTGGAGAAAGGAGTGACTGCGGAAGACTATCCGCGCACGCGTATCGACGTGTGGGTAGGAACTATCTTCGCGATCCTGATCGTCTTCTTCATCGTGATCTCGACGGCAGCAACACTTCACCCGCATGGGATTCATATCAATAGCGCTGCCGATGCCGCTCGTGCACTGCGCCCGCTGGCCGGCAACTATGCGGAGGCACTCTTTGGAGTGGGATTGTTCGGGGCCTCGATGCTTGCCGCAGGAGTTCTTCCTCTGGCCACGGCATACTCAGTCAGCGAGGCGCTCGGGTTTGAAAAAGGCGTCTCGCGTAGCTTTCGAGAGGCACCGATCTTTCTCGGTATCTTTACTTTCCTGATCGCCGTCGGCGCAGCCATCGCAGTGCTTCCCAACCTGCCATTGATAAAGGTACTGCTCGTCACGCAGGTTATTAACGGCCTCCTCCTGCCGGTCATTCTATTCGCCGTCTTGCGGCTGGTTAACGACAAAGAGCTCATGGGCGATCACGTCAACGGCCGGCTCTACAATCTCGGCGCGTGGTTGACCACGATCATTGTGACGGCGCTCTCATTGCTGCTGATTCTCGTCACACTCTTTCCCAACATATTCCGCTTCTAAGTTCGTCTGCCGCTGCCGGCTCGCTCTCGCCAACAAGTGCGATCAATGATAAAAAGATAGGCGTTATTACTAGCCCAGACTCCGACTCTGCAACCCGCTACAGCTAAAGTCGTGAACCGTCCCCGCTCCAAGAACAAGATCATTCTCTTCTTCGTCACGACTGCCGTCGTGCTGTTGGCGATCTACCTTGATACCAGATTTAGTGCTCAGTTCCAGGAATTGCTGCGCGCGCAAATGGGAGGGATGGGTGGTCAGGCGGATACCATCGTCAAGCTTGTCAGGCTCGTCCTACTCGCTCTCCTGGCGTACTTGTTCGTCCGTGCCGTGAATTCGCTGATCTTCGATTTGGTCTTTCGCTTCCGTAGCGGCTTCGAGGCTCCCACTCTGGTTCGAAACGTTTTCTCGATCGTTGCTTTTACCGTCCTCTTCCTCCTGATCCTCACTTCCACTTTTCAGAACGTAAATCTTGGCGCGCTCTTCACAACCTCGGCGATCTTTGGTGTCATTCTCGGACTCGCGTTGCAGGACACGCTGGGAAACTTTTTCGCCGGCATCTCGCTACAAGCGGACCGACCGTTTCAAATCGGGGATGTGATCACCGTGGGCGCCTTGCGACATACGGGAGTGGTTGAAGAGATCAGCTGGAGGGCCGTCAAGATCAGGACTTTCTCGAATCATGTTGTGCTGATCAGCAACTCAACAGCGGCGAAGGAGCCCATCGAGGTAAGTCCGCGCGACAATCTGAATGCTCGCCATGTGTTTTTTAATACTCTCTTCAGCGACTCGCCGGCGAAGACAATTCACGTTGTGCGTGAAGCTGTCCGGGAAGCAGAGAATGTCTCGGAGAGAGCGACTCCGGTGGTGCGCATCAGAAACCTGGGCGATAGCTCTGTTGAGTACGAAGTGAAGTATTGGCTGAACGACTATGCCAAGTATAACGACACTGACGCTCTGGTTCGCCAGCGAATCTGGTATGCCTTCCGGCGAGCCGGACTGCACTTCGCCTATCCGACCCGCACAGTGCACGTGGAACCAACAGCAGATAAGGCCGCACAAACCGGTGACGGCGGAGCCATCATCGAGCGACTTTCGGCTGTGGACATATTCGCCCCGCTCTCGGCCGAGGAAGTCACCATGCTCTCCAGGGCAGCCGGAAGTCATGTCTTCGCTCCCGGCGAGACAGTCATTCGCGCCGGCGATCCAGGCTCATCGATGTTCGTCGTTCACAAGGGCCGCGTTTCGGTTCAGCTCCATGATAATGGCCGGCCCCGGACCGTTGCTACTCTTAATGAAGGAGACTTCTTTGGCGAAATGGCGCTTTTCACGGGCGAGCCAAGAGCTGCGAACGTGGTGGCCCTGGAAGAGACCGAGGTGCTCGAGATCGGGCACGAAGCTATGAAAAAGGTATTCGACACGAACCCCGATCTCGTCGAATCCTTGAGCCACATCATCGCGGAACGGCGCAAAGGACTGGCCGCCCAAGCTAACAGACCACACTCCGACGAAGACGAATCAGACGGCCTAATCTCAGTTATCAAGCGCTTCTTTGGCCTCCGCTAGCTGCCCCCGCCGCCCCCGCCTCCTTTGAAATATGCCTTTCCCAACACTCATTGTCCTGCCGCCTCACCGAGTTGACAGAAGGAGACTCAGATATTATTATTCCCTCACGCTCACTGGCGTCGTTGGTAGTATCCGAGCGGATCTCTGCTGTACTTTAAGGACGGCCGAACGCGTGACTATTTAATATAAGGAGACATTCCCAAATGAGTATCAATCGTTACGATCCTTTTAGGGATCTGCGCACTCTTCAGGAAGAGGTCAACCGGCTCTTCTCCACCAATTTAACCAGAGGCTTCGAGGAGGAAGGCATTGGTCGTGGCGCCTGGAATCCCAGCGTAGACATTTATGAGAACAAGGACCAGATCGTTCTTGAGGCTGAACTCCCGGGCATGAACCGGGAAGACTTTGACCTGACAGTCGAAAACAACGTGATTACACTCCGGGGCCAAAGGCAGTTTGAAAAGAAGGATGAAACCGACAACTATCATCGCGTCGAACGTTCCTACGGTTCGTTTACTCGCTCGTTCACGCTGCCGCAGACCGTCTCCACGGAAGGGGCGACTGCGGAGTATCGCAACGGTGTACTACGTGTAACTTTGCCGAAGCGGGAAGAAACCAAGGCACGCCGGATCGAAGTCACGGGAGAACGCAGCTCGACCGGACCAAAGACGATCGAAACAAGGGCGGAGAGTGAGAATGCCGGTGGCAAGACGAAAGAGGCAGGCGCCGGTCGTTAAGTTCTCAGGATGCCGCTCGGGTCCTTACTATTGAGTGATGAAAGCGGGGCCTGCTGATCAAGCTATGGCCTCGCTTAGCTTTCAGAGAACATTTCTTAAGATCACATGCGATTAGATAAATTTACTTTACGTGGCCAGGAAGCGATTCAAGCAGCAATCGAACTGGCTGAGCGCAACCAGAATCAACAGGTTGAGCCCGAGCATTTGCTGGCGGCGATGTTGGAACAACCGGAAGGGATCGTGCGCCCGTTGCTGGGCAAGCTCGCGGTCAATGTTCAGGTGGTGCTGAACGATGTGGAAGCCGCGATCGCCCGCTTTCCGCGTGTGCAGGGCGGCCAGCAATATTTCAGCCCGCGACTGACTCAGATCTTCAGCACTGCACAAACGGCTGCCGATCAGGCAAAAGACGAATTCATCTCTACGGAGCATTTGCTCGTGGCTCTCGCGGATGAGAAAGAGGGCGCTGCGGGTACGCTTCTGCGCCAGCACGGCGTCAAGCACGACGATCTCCTGAAGGTGATCGAGCAGACGCGCGGGGGCGCGCGCATTACCGACCAGAATGCTGAGGACAACTATCAAGCGCTTTCGAAATACGCCAAGGACCTCACAGACCTGGCGCGTAAGGGCAAGCTCGATCCGGTAATCGGTAGGGACGACGAGATTCGCAGAACAATTCAGGTCCTCTCGCGACGCACCAAGAACAACCCCGTGCTCATCGGCGAGCCTGGTGTAGGCAAGACAGCGATTGTTGAAGGACTGGCACAACGCATCATCTCGGGTGATGTGCCGGAAACGCTGCGGAACAAGCGACTGGTAGGGCTCGACCTGGGATCCATGCTTGCCGGCGCCAAATATCGCGGCGAGTTTGAGGACCGTCTGAAAGCGGTGCTGAAAGAGATCGAAAACGCTCAAGGCCACATCATTCTCTTCATCGACGAGTTGCACACGCTTGTCGGCGCAGGAGCTGCGGAAGGCGCGATCGATGCTTCCAATATGCTCAAGCCGGCGCTCGCTCGTGGCGAACTTCGCTGCGTCGGAGCCACCACACTCAACGAGTACAAGAAATACATCGAGAAAGACGCGGCACTCGAACGTCGCTTTCAGCAGATTTACGTCGGCGAGCCTACCGTCGAAGACACGATCGCCATCCTGCGTGGATTGAAAGAGCGCTACGAGGTGCATCACGGAGTCCGCATCAAGGACTCAGCGATTGTCGCGGCCGCGACGTTATCTCATCGTTACATCACAGATCGCTTCCTACCAGACAAGGCAATCGACTTGATCGATGAGGCCGCGTCCCGCCTGCGAATCGAGATCGACTCGCTTCCTCAGGAGATCGATCAACTCGAACGAGAGACGATTCAACTGGAGATCGAGCGACAGGCTTTGGAACGGGAAGAAGACGCAAAATCCAAAGCACGCTTGAAGGAGATCGAAAAGCGGATCGCTGACCTGCGCGAGACTTCCTCCGGCATGAAGGCCAAGTGGCAATCGGAGAAAGAAGCGATCGAGCGCATGCGAACGGTCAAAGCTGAGCTGGAACAACTCCGGTTGCAACTGGATCAGGTGCGCAATGCCGGCGATCTTGCGCGCGCCTCTGAACTGCAATACGGCAAGATTCCCGAACTCGAACAGCAACTCAACATCGAGCAACAGAGACTCGCCGAGTTCCAGAGCGATGGTGTGATGCTCAAAGAAGAAGTAGACGAAGAGGACATTGCCGAAGTCGTCGCCAAGTGGACCGGTATTCCAGTTTCCAAAATGCTCGAAGGCGAGATGCAGAAGCTGATTACGATGGAGGATCGCTTGCGCCAGCGGGTGATCGGGCAGGACGAAGCGTTGAAAGCAGTTTCAAACGCGGTCCGCCGGGCACGCGCCGGGCTGCAGGATCCGAACCGTCCGGTGGGTTCCTTCATTTTCCTGGGACCAACCGGCGTCGGGAAAACCGAGACCGCACGGGCACTCGCCGAATTTCTCTTCGATGACGAGCGCGCCATGATTCGTCTCGACATGTCTGAGTACATGGAAAAGCATGCGGTGGCGCGAATGATCGGAGCTCCTCCGGGTTACGTCGGATACGAGGAAGGCGGGCAGCTGACCGAAGCCGTGCGCCGTCGACCCTATTCGGTCGTCCTTTTTGATGAGATCGAAAAGGCGCATCAGGACGTGTTCAATGTGCTGTTGCAGATTCTCGATGATGGCAGGCTCACGGACTCAAAGGGACGGACGGTCGATTTCAAGAACACCGTCCTGATCATGACTTCGAATCTTGGCTCGCGGGAGATTCAGGCTGCGGAAGGCGACGAAGATGAGGTGCGCGAAGCAGTGCTTGAGGAATTGCGGCTCCACTTCAAACCCGAGTTCCTCAATCGCATCGATGACATCGTAGTTTTTAGGCAACTGTCGCAAGCAGAGATTGCACAAATCATCGATGTACAGCTGGAACGGCTGCGTCACATGCTGCAGGATCGCAACATCAATTTGGTGCTGGACGACTCTGCCCGTCAGCTTCTCGCACGCGAGGGTTACGATCCGGCTTACGGAGCAAGGCCTCTGAAACGCGCGATCCAAACGCTGATCCAAAACCCACTCGCCGTAAAACTACTGAACGGAGAGGTTGTGCCGGGCCAGACGTTAACAGTCACAGCAAGTGGTGACGAGGTTGAGTTTCATTCAAACGTCGCGGCCGCCGCCGGATCCGAGCGAGTAAGTTGAGGAGGAGTAGTCGTGTCTAAACAATGGAACCCTTTAAGAGATCTCGTTGTGCTGCAGGACCGGATGAATCGTCTGTTCGAGGACACCACAGAACGCCGCGCCCGAGTCTCCCCTGAGGAAGGGGATGCAATCGAGACTGCTGATTGGTATCCAGCTGCTGATGTTTATGACAGAGAAGGCGCATACTTGATCGCAGTTGACTTGCCCGGGATTGATCGCACGACACTCGACATCAGTCTTGACGACAACCGGCTCACTATTCGTGGTGCACGGGCAGTCGAGACTGTGGCGACAGTGCGGAGCGAAAGGCCTGCGGGGAGATTCCTGCGTACGTTCAGCGTGCCCACGCTCATTGACCAGGAAGGGATCAAGGCCGAGTACAAGGACGGCGTCCTCGAGCTGCACCTGCCAAAGCGTAAAGAAGAGCAGGCAAAGCGAATTCAGATCAAGGTTAACTAGAGCGGGTGCGGGCAAGCGAACGATTGGGAGGCAATGATGAAGTGGAGAGATATGGGTGAACAAGAGCGGCATCGTGCCGACAAAGAATCGGGAGTTCGCGTAACGGATCGACGCCGTCGATACCTCGATGAAGACCAAACGTCGAACGAAGAAACGAGCGCCGACGCTCCCAGTTTGAAACCGAGTTATGTAGAGGAACTCGAGGCGCGCACAAAGGCCGCTGAAACGTTAACTCAGGAAGTGCAGTCGCGCTTTGAACAATTGCGGAGTCAACTACAAAAAGAGACTGATGAAACGCGCCAGCGTTTGAACCGGGCCGCTGACGAACGCGCTCGACGCGAGAAAGCAAACTTTATTGCCGGGCTGCTTCCCGTGCTCGATAACCTTCAACGCGCCACCGAGGCTGCCGAGTCGGGCAGTTCAGTCGAGCTCATCGCTGAAGGGATTCGCCGCACTGCGTCGAGTTTCCAAAATGCCCTTGGCGCCGCGGGTGTGGAACCGATTAAGTCCATCGGTGAATCGTTTAATCCGGAGTTGCATGAGGCTGTAGAAACCGTACCCGTCCCCCCTGAAGACGACGGCAGAGTCGTTGAGCAATACACGCCGGGATACAAGATAGGCGACAGCCTACTGCGACCTGCCCGGGTGAAGGTCGGGCGCGCTTCTGAAAGAGTAAGACGAGCCGGCGAATAGTCCCGAGGACGTTCCCGCTCACGTTTGTTTACTGACAAAAATATCCGAGGAGAAAACAGAGTGGCTGCGAAAGAAATGAAGTTCCACGAAGAGGCCCGGCACGCGATGCTCGAAGGAGTAAACATTCTCGCGAACGCCGTGCGCGTGACTCTTGGTCCTAAGGGACGCAACGTTGTACTGGGCAAATCATTTGGCCCACCAGTGATCACCAAAGACGGTGTCACGGTGGCGAAAGAAATCGAACTGAAGGATCGTTACCAAAACCTTGGCGCACAGATGGTCAAGGAAGTTGCAGTGAAAACCAACGACACCGCCGGTGATGGAACGACTACCGCAACCGTGCTCGCGCAGGCGATCTTCCGCGCCGGCGTCAAGAACGTTACGGCGGGAGCGAATCCGATGTCGCTGCAACGCGGCATCCAGATAGCAACGGACAAGGTAGTTGCTGAGCTCAGCCGCTTTTCGCAGAAGGTGAAGACAAAAGAAGACCTGACGAATGTGGCTACCGTCTCGGCGAACAATGATCGCGAAATCGGACAGCTCATCTCAGAAGCGATGGAAAAGGTAGGCAAGGACGGCGTCGTAACCGTTGAAGAGTCCAGGACACTGCGCACCGAACTGGAAATCGTCGAGGGGATGCAATTTGATCGCGGTTATCTTTCACCCTACTTCGTGACGAATCAGGATCGAATGGAGTGCGTGCTCGACGAACCTTTGATTCTGCTGCACGAGAAGAAGATTTCTGCGATGCGCGATCTGCTTCCCGTTCTCGAACAATCAGCTCAAACGGGTCGCGCGCTCCTGATTGTTGCTGAAGACATCGAAGGGGATGCCCTTGCAACCTTAGTGGTGAACAAACTACGCGGCACGATTAAGGTCTGCGCCGTAAAGGCCCCCGCCTTTGGCGACCGCCGGAAGGCAATCCTCGAAGACCTGGCGGCGCTGACTGGGGCAAAAGTCATCACTGAAGAATTGGGAATCAAACTTGAGAATGTGGGGATCGATGATCTCGGTTCAGCCAAGCGCGTGATAGTCGACAAAGACACCACAACGGCTGTTGAAGGTGCGGGTGACAGCAAAGCAATCCAGGGTCGAGTAGCTTTGATTAGAAAGCAGATCGAAGACACCACCTCAGACTATGATCGTGAGAAGTTGCAGGAGCGTCTGGCAAAGCTTGCAGGCGGTGTCGCCGTCGTAAGAGTTGGCGCCCCAACTGAAACGGCAATGAAAGAAATCAAGATGCGCGTCGAAGACGCACTTAACGCCACGCGCGCCGCCGCGCAGGAAGGCATCGTCCCGGGTGGCGGTATTGCTTTGTTACGCGCAGCAAAGGTGCTTGATAAGCACACAGAGGAAGATGAAGACACACAAACCGGAGTTCGCATCTTGAGACGCGCACTCGAGGAACCCTTGCGTCGCATTGCCGAGAATGCCGGAGTTGACGGAGCAGTGATCATCGGCAAAGTTGAGGCCATGAAAGGTGCAAAGGGATTTAATGCCGGCACAGGCGAGTTTGTTGATCTCGTCGCCGCCGGAATCATCGACCCGACAAAAGTAGTTCGCACGGCCTTGCAGAACGCCGCGTCGATAGCCGGGTTGTTGCTGACCACAGACGCGGCGATTTCGGACGCGCCGGAACCGAAGAAAGCCAGCCCGCCAATGCCGGGTGGCGACGATTACGATTATTAGAATTGCTAAACCGGAAGGAGTGCGGTAATGGCCCGGCGTTGGCTCAGATAACCAACCCAGGTCGTTACCGCATCCGTTTCTTTAGACGGCCATGTTGGCGGCAGAATTGCTTGCAATAGCGCCGGGGAATTCCTATTGCATTGAAACGCAACGGCGCATATGCTCATTGCATCTAACCGGTCAGGTTAGATCCGGAAGTTTGACCGAACCACGTCAGCTTGCTGGGTGCAATCGCAGCAAAGGTGGAAATTAAAAAAGGAAGACCTTAAAGCACTAGGCAGGTAACAAATGGTAGATCTTGGGGCATACAAAGATAAGTTCGGCGAAAGCGGGCAGCGCATACTCGAGCACGCCTTGAGTGAGTCGCGGCAGCGTGATCAAAACTACGTCGCGGTAGAGCATATTCTCCAGGCTCTCATGCATGAAGAGCCGGACATGTTCAACTCCGCGATGCGAGAGTTGTCTCTGGATCCGGTGGTAGTGAAGATGGCCATCGATAAGCGCCTGGAAGTTAACAGGCAACAGCACGTTGGCAAGGGCTTTCGCATTGCACCGGACACAACTGATCTGTTCAAGCGCGCGATGGAGCGAGCGCGGGCGCAGGGTCGGAAGGTAATTGAAGCTACAGACATTTTCGAAGCGCTTACGAATTACGACAGCCTCTTTGTAGAGGTGCTGGAAACAATGGGTGCCAACCCGGATGTTATCGCAGAGAACGTACGCGCTCAGGTGCAGAAGCGAGAGCAGGAAGAAGAGCAGTATCGCAAGAAGTTCGAACTGCCTCCCTACCTGAAACATTTTGGTGTTTCGCTCAATCGCCTGGCGCGTGCAGACAAGATCGCACCGACGATTGGTCGTGAGAAAGAAATTCAGCAGATCGTCGAGATCCTCTGCCACCGCGAACGCGCGAATTCGCCGATGCTTGTCGGCGAGCCGGGCGTCGGCAAGACTGCGGTAGTGGAAGGACTCGCGCGGATGATCGAGTTAGAACCCGAGAAGGTCCCCGCTCGCCTGCGCGGCTCTCATGTAGTCCAGTTACAAATGGGTGGACTGGTCGCGGGCACAATGCTCCGCGGAATGTTTGAAGAGAGAATCAAAGGCATCATCGACGAAGCTAAGGAACACGCGAACCTGATCCTGTTCATAGACGAAGCTCACACCATCATCGGTGCGGGAGCGGCGCTCGGAACATCATCCGACGCAGCCAACATGTTTAAGTCCGCACTGGCTCGCGGTGATATGCGCATCATCGGCGCGACGACTCTCACCGAGTACAAAGAGTACATCGCGGAAGATGAAGCCCTCGCTCGTCGTTTCCGGATCGTCAAGGTGGTCGAACCTTCGATCACCGAGACTCGCGAGATTCTGCTGGGCGTTCGTCCGCGCCTCGAGAAGAACTACTCAGTAAAGATTTCCGACGACGCCATCAACGTTGCTCTGGAGATGGCGCCGAAGTACATCCGCAACCTTCATCTTCCGGACAAAGCGATTGGCTGGTTGGACACAGCAGCTGTGAAAGTCGAAATCAATGAGCCGCACACGATGGTTGTCAAACCGGAGCACGTGATCGATGTGATCTCGCAGGAGTCGCGCATCCCGCGTGACATGATTTTCCGCGATACCGGCGATCGTTTTGCTCTTACTGAGGCACTGCTGGGCCAACGAGTGATTGGACAGAAGGCGGCCATCAAGGCTGTCGCGCAAAGGTTGCGTCTGAACAAGGGACCCTTGAAGGAGTCGCATTACAAACCCGACGGCGTCCTTCTGTTCCTCGGGCCCACCGGTGTAGGTAAAACCGAGCTCGCGAAAGCCGTGGCGGAGTTCATGTTCGGCGACGAAGAGAAGATGGTCCGCATCGACATGTCCGAATACAGCGACGGTACGGTCAGTATCGAGAAACTGATCGGCATGCCACGCGGCATCGTTGGTTCCGAACGCGGCGGCATCCTTACCGAGCAACTACGCGAGAATCCTTATACCGTGCTGTTGCTGGATGAAGTTGAGAAAGCTTCGCCTTACTTAATGAACCTGTTCCTGCAGGCTTTCGACGAAGGCTGGTTGACGGATGGCCGCGGCAAAAAGGTTTACCTTTCTGATGCGATTATCATCATGACGTCCAACCTGGGTTCGGACAGCTTCAAACGCTTCGAGAAGCCCCTGGGCTTTGGAACGAAAACCGCAACGGACTTCAGGGCGGTGAACAATGAAGTGATGAAGGCCGCCGAACAGCGCTTCTCGCCGGAGTTTCGCAATCGCATCGATGAGATCATCGTGTTTGCGCCGCTCACAATGGATGAAGTACGACAGATTGCAACGCTGTACCTGGACCGACTGGGACGTCAGATGGAGCGACAGGGCAAGTCAGTAGAAGTGACGGAAGCTGCGCTTAACCTCCTAACCGAGAAGGGCTATAACACAGCCTACGGCGCGCGCTTCCTGAAGCGACACATCGATGAAAAAGTGAAGCTCCCGATTACTGCCATGTGGAAGACAGCTGCGAATTTCCTGGTTGACGTTGAAAACGGGGAAACGGTCGTTAAGCCTGGCGCCGCAAGCAAACCTGAATTGAACTAGCCTAGCGCTATAGCAAAACTAAAAAAGGGTTTCAGTGTCGAGCATTGAAACCCTTTTCTTTACCTAACTGTCGTAGATTGTTTGTTGCAGACTCTACCTATCAGTATGAAGCGTTCCTTCGCGAAACTTTCAATCTGGGTGTTGCTCGTATTTCTGTCGGTCGGCACCGTCTTAACTGCTCGTGCCCAGACAACGACCGGCGGTGCAACTACCAAGCAGAATCCCGCGGACAACAATGCCGAAACTATAATCACGCACGTCGTTGAAGCGCTCGGAGGAAATAACTATCTGGGTGTGCGGACTGTCATTGGACGCGGTTTCTTTACCTCCTACCAGGAAGGCGTTTCGCAGTTGCCTTCAAGATTTCTCGATTACCTCGCCTATCCCGACAAAGAGCGCACAGAGTTCTCGTCTAACGGTATTCGCATCGTGCAAACGAATAACGGCGCGACAGGTTGGTTGTACGACGGCGCGACCAAAAGCCTCCACGACATGAAGCCGGCGCAAATCGAGGACTTCAAACGCGGGATGCGAACCAGCTTTGAGAACGTGCTGCACGGTTGGTGGCGAAAAGAAGGGGCGACGCTCAAATATATCGGGCGACGCGAAGCTGGAGTGGGTAAACGTAATGAGACGATCAAGCTTACTTACCCAGATGGATTCTGGATCGAATACGAGTTTGGAGCGAGAGACTGGCTGCCGGCCAAGGTCATTTACAAACGGACTCGCGCAAAAGCCGATTCCGACGAAACCGAAGAGATCACTGAAGAAGATCGTCTTGCGAAACCGATCACTATCAACGGGGTCACGGTCCCTTACGTGATCGATCACTACATCGACGGCAAGCAAACCAGTCGCATCAACTACGAATCGGTCGAAATAAACGCTGCAGTTCCTGACTCACTTTTTATCAAGCCGGCGAGCATCAAGAGCTTCAAATAACCGATCGGTACAACCACTCCCTTCTACCGGCCATCATTCCTAAGCGCTTTTCCTGAAATTCGGATGAGAGTTTTACCTCAATTACTATCGCTCGCCCTTCTTTCTACTTTGAGTGGCGGCGCAACCTCGAATGCGATCGCGCAGACTCCCTCGGGCCAGGACGATGACGTAATACGCGTCGAAACCGACGTCACAAACCTGCCCTTCACAGCCAGCGACAAGCAAAATCGCTTCATCACAACGCTCCGCGAAGCAGACATCCGCGTGCTTGAAGACGGCGTACCGCAAAAACTCTTCACGTTCCAGCGAGAAACTGATCGTCCTCTCTCGATTGCCTTCCTCATCGATGTGAGCGTGTCAGAAGAACGCACGTTGCCGCAGGAAAAGGCCGCGGCGCGTTCTTTCATCGAGACGATTATTCAATCAAGCAAGGATCAAGCGGCAATCATTCCCTTCACCGGCTCCGCCTTTCTGGAGCAGCCTTTGACTCGCGACGTGCTGGGGATCTATCGAGCCCTCGAGCGCGTCGAAGTCGCCTTGCCTTCTTATCTCGGAGCCGGCCGACCGATCAGCGGTATCGTCTCGGGTCCAGGAACGAAGGCGCCCCCGCGTGAGGGAACAACGGCGATTTGGGAGGCAATAGCGCTGACTGCAAGCCAGGTGCTCGCTCAGGGGCGCGAAAGTCGGAGCGATTCGCAGAGACGGCGGGCCATCATTCTTTTGACCGACGGGCAGGACACTTCCAGCCGCATCAGCCGAAGCGACTCAATCAAGCAGGCGCTGTTGGCGGAAACGATCATCTACGCGATCGGCATCGGTGATAGTAAGTATGAAGGAGTTGACCGCGATGCGCTGCGCTCGGTGGCCGAAAGCACCGGCGGGCGTGCCTTCTTTCCCAAAAAGGAAGTCGGCCTCCGACAGGCTTTCGCGGAAATCGAACAAGAGCTCCGCACTCAATACCTTATCGCTTATTCATCGACGAACAAGAGACGCGACGGGACCTACCGTCAGATGCGCATCGAGATCACAAATCCGGAACTGCAAAAGGAACAACTCAAACTTCGCTACCGCCCGGGTTACTTCGCTGTCGCTTCCCGATAGTTATCGTCGCCCGTCGTTCGTCTCTGTACAAATGCGATATGAGAGTTGCCGCGTGACCGTGCATGAACATCTGGATCAGACTGTTTCTATCACCTTTGGACCTCATCGAGTTGGCCGCTACACAGCTGACGGCCAACCAGCTATGGAAATGACACAGCTACTACAGCTGGATAGTTAGATGAACGATGCGGACACTTCACTTTCTAACAACACCGGACATTTTAATTTGCTGACAACACTACGAACCTTTTATCCCTGTACTATTTCATGGGATCGACTTACGATCACTCCATGTATTGTCCCCAGTGCGGTACGGAATCGGGATCGGGTTTGCAGTACTGTCGCAGCTGCGGCGCAAACCTTAAGGTCATTAACAAAGCCCTCACACTCAGTGAGGCCATCGCCCGCAGCGACCGTGGTCCTCTGCCAAAGCTAAAAGAGATCGTCCGGAGTCTTCACGTCGAGAACGTCGGCGAGGAAGTATCACGCGCGCTCGAGCGCATGAACAGAGAGATCATGCGCACTTCTCCTTCCGGAACTCTCGTCCACTTGCCCAAGTCGCTACGCCGGCAAAAGAGTTTCGCAGAACGTCGTGAGAACCACGTAGTCAAAGGAACTGCCACGCTGTTCAGCGGAATCGGCGTGATGATTTTTCTCTACTACCTTGCTGCCGCCCTAATTCTGAAGATCCCACCCGAGGTTGCGAAAGAGATGCCGTTCGAACCGGCCTCCGTGGTCCATGTGATCTGGCTGGTCGGATTGATACCGGCGCTTTCGGGTGCAGGACGCCTGATCGCCGGGCTCGCGATGCGTCCACACCGCACGAACGACGCCCTTCCTGTCTCTACTCCGACGGATACTGAAAGCGACGAGGATGAGTACTCGCCACCCTCAACCAACCCCATCAGCGTCACAGAAAATACGACAAGTTTGCTCGAGCCGCAGAACAGACCAAATTAGTTCGCCTGGAAAGCAATTGTCTGTCTATCTGCAACACCTGCTCGGACACTGGGCCAAATCCTGCCTTCCTTATACCGCCAGTGGACTCATCAGGATGAACGATCCTGGGTCCAAATACACTCGCCAAAAGGCTTAGCAATGGGCGGTTAAAGTACAGCAGAGTCAATCACTTAGCTGTGAGCTTCCTGTTACTAAAAAGCAACCAACGACATAGGTTCTCCATCTTAGTCGTGGTCCTCGATTGCAGCTCTTTGTTATCGGTTTGACCATGCGTAGCTAATTGGATTTTGGTTTGATGGCCCATCGGTCATCGCTGACGTGGAGAACTTACTGCATGAATTTGTCCCGACACTTCCCCCATCTGCACTCTGCCAAGTTTGCTCCCTTTGCCATCATTTCTCTTTTCCTTTTGACGAACTTTACCGGAGCTTTTATCGGTCACGCGTTGGCGCCTTCGCTCAGTTTGAATGAGCAAGGCGAAAGCCTGCCCACTCCCACATCAGGCGATGCCGAGCTGGATGGAATTATTATTCGCACCGGCGAACGTGAAGGTATTGATCCGCGTTTCATTCATGCGGTGATCTGGCAGGAATCAAAATATATTGTTCACGCCCGGTCTCAAGTTGGTGCTCAGGGACTGATGCAATTGATGCCCGCTACGGCTCGTAGATTTGGCTGCAAGGATCCCAACGACGTCGAGGAGAACATCGCCGCTGGAACAAAGTACCTCAGCTGGCTTTTGAAGAGGTTCGAGGGAAATGTCGAATTTGCACTGGCCGCCTATAACGCAGGCGAGGGATCAGTGGATAAGTACAACGGCGTGCCGCCGTTTCGCGAGACCCAAAACTACGTGCGCGAGATCACTTCTCGCTACGGCAAGACACAAAATCCTGTTCTCACGCAGGAAGCAAAGCTCACGCTCAATCTGAGGTCACGAAGCTTTGGAAGTAGCGAGTAACCACTCGCTACCCGGGCTGGCGCTCAAGCGAGTGTCGATCCCAACCGGCAAGATCCGCACCTGCTTCGTAGGTGCTGTTGAGGAAGGACGTCAGAGTCTGTTCTGGATCCGCTGCCTGCTGAACGGCATCATAGGGTAGGAAAAACTCCTTCATCTCCGAACTATAGAACGCCTGCTCCGGCGACACGGATGCTTGCGCCAGGCCGGAAGGCTCGGGCGCGGTATAAGAATAGAATGCCGCCTCCATTCCCTCATTGCCCGGCCAGAAACCGTGACTGATCACTTCATGCGAGTAAGCCTCGCGCGTGATCAAATCAGCGCCTTCCCGCTCCGGCGCGACTTTGCCGGAAAACCGTGTGACGGCCAGGTCGAAACTGCCCCAGAAGAAATGCACCGGACTGCACTTGCCGACAAATTCCGAGCGAAAGTCTTTTAAGACATCGTCCATCTTTACGAGTGCGCGCCAGAACCGATTCGCATACTCGGGATCGTACGAAGCGTGAACCGTGTCATCCTCAAAGCGAATTGGATTTGGGATTTCAACTGGCATTGTCCAAATCTTTATCTCCATGCCCAACCCCTTTAAGGCAGACATCACCTCTGCATAAAAGTCGGCAACCGATTGCGGCCGCAGGTCGAGGTTGGTTAGCGCGCCATCGCTGCATTCGATTCGCAGTTTGTGATCGAGAAAATCAAACTCAATCTGGAAGACCCGATTGCCATAGGACATCGGGGAAGTAGTTAGGCCGCGCGCGGAGAGGTAGAGCGGAACATTCCACCAGTGGTTGACTAGCGGCGTTTGCCGCAACCTGATCTTGCCGACCACCTGCGTCCACATGTGCAGCGTGGCAAGCGTGTCTTTCCATTCAGCAAATTTTAGGATGGGCCAAGACATACGATTTAGATTTCCGATTGCCAATTTCGATTGGCGATTGAAGAGAGTTACTGGTGCGTCCTGATCGTTAGGTTGAGCTGGTCGCCGATCACAAAATCGGCAATTAGCAATTGCCAATCGGCAATCCTAGGGCGGGCACGCAGCGCCGAAGCGGGCCCAATCCTGAAAGTTTCGCGCAAAGTCTTCGTGACTCATCGGCGGCAAGGTCCGTCCGTCTCCCGGATTCCAGCCCCACAGAACCAGCTTGTCAGAAGTTACGTGCTCCACGATCTGGGCCACAGACTTGCCGTTGTTCTGTTTGGGATCCGTCATTTGACGGCAGATCTGACCCGGGGTCTTCCCTTCCCAGATCATCGGCATATTGGCAGGCGGCAGATGCCAGCCCGGTGCGCCCGGCGGCATATTTAACCCCGCGACGTTTTGTTCCTGATGGCAGGTACTGCACTTCTGACCGTACTTGCCATGTCCATCCGGACCTCGTCTAACGTTCTGTGCATGCACCCGCAAGTCATCCGCCTGGCGCGGGAAGTCCCCGGTCGCATGACAGTTGATGCAGCGCGGACTCTTAAGGACCGGTACGATGGCGCCGAACAATTCGCGCGCCCGCGCCGCGTCCTTCTGCATCGGAAAAGGATCCGACGCCGACGTTGCGATCGGCCTCGCCATTAGTCCAAGGGCAAAAAGAAAGAGAACCGCCGCCAAGCCGTATAGCGTTCGTTTTCCAGTTGTCATCTGCAGCTGCCTCGATTCATTCTTGTTTAGGATCCAACCACACATCATTAGCGTTACCGCTTCAATCGTGGTATCGGTCCGGGTCAAATCCTGATCTCGCCCATGCGTATCGGCAGGCGACGAACACGCTTGCCGGTCGCGGCGAAAATCGCATTAGCTAGCGCCGGAGCTACGGGTGGTACGCCGGGCTCGCCGACCCCGGTCGGGTTCTCCGTACTCGACACGATGTATACTTCAATCGCTGGCGCTTCGTTCATTCGCAGCATCGGATAGTCGTGGAAGTTGCGTTGCTGAACTCGTCCATTCTCCAGGGTGATCTCGTCTTTGAGCGCAGCGGTCAACCCGAAAATGATGCCGCCCTCCATCTGTGCCTTTACGGTATCCGGATTCACGACACGCCCGCAATCGACCGCACAAACGACGCGATGCACGTGGACTGTACCGTCCTTGTCTACTGAGACTTCTGCGACCTGGGCCACATAGCTATCAAACGAGAAGTGCGTGGCAATGCCTCGGCCTATTCCAGCGGGTAACGGTTTGCCCCAGTTCGCTTTTTCCGCAACCAGTTCAAGTACGGCGCGCATCCGCGGTTGTTTGGCCAGCAGGGTGCGGCGCAACTCGTATGGATCTTTGCCGCCCGCGTGAGCAACCTCATCAAAAAACGCTTCGACTGCAAAGCCGTTGTGTGAATGTCCCACGGAACGCCACCACTGGACCGGCACACCAATCTTAGGTGTATGTAGATCGACTTGCAGGTTCGGAATGCCGTAGAGCAGATCCGCAGCGCCTTCTACAGACGAGCTATCGATGCCATCCTTGATGCCGAACGATTCGAAGAGAGTGCCCTGCATGATCGACTGCCCGACGATAGTGTGAGTCCAGGCAATAGGATTCCCTTGCGCGTCGACTCCAGCCGCAAGACGGTCGTACCACATCGGACGATACCAACCACCGCGAATGTCATCTTCACGGGTCCAGACGACTCTCACCGGAACCTTCGCAGCTTTCGCCACCTGCACCGCTTCAACAATGAAGTCGGAAGCCGGATTCGCACGCCGGCCGAAACCGCCGCCGAGCAAAGTGGTGTGAATCTCAACTTGTTCCGGCTTGAGTCCAGCAGTTGCTGCAGCCGCCATGCGATCCACTGTTTGAAACTGAGTGCCAGTCCAGATCTCACAATGATCAGCACGCAGATCGACGACGCAGTTCAGCGGTTCCATCATCGCGTGGGCCAAATAAGGGACTTCGTATTCAGCTGAAATTGTCTTTGCGGCTCCCGCTAACGCCTGTGCCGGCTCGCCAACTTTGCGGGCCACGGTGCCGGGATTCTGTGCTAGACCTTTGAACTGTTCGCGCATGCCGGTTGTCGAGAGGGTCGCATTGGCGCCGTCGTCCCACTTGATTTCCAGTTGTTCGCGTCCAAGCTTGGCCGGCCAGAATCCTTTAGCGAGAACAGCCACGCCAGATGGCACTTGCACGACATCTTTCACGCCCGCCACTGCCTTCGCCTTGTCGGCGTTGAAGCTCACTACTTTGCCGCCAAACACGGGCGCCCTGGCAATGACCGCAGTCATCATTCCCGGGATATGAACGTCCAGTCCAAACTGCGCACTGCCATTAAGCTTGCTCGGCGTATCCAAACGACGCGTTGGATGACCGACGAGCTTAAAGTCCTTCGGATCTTTCAACACCACATCTTTCGGCGGCTGAATCTTCGCCGCGAGATCGGCAAGTGAGCCGAACGAAGCGCGTTTTTTACTCGCACTATGAATTACAAATCCCTTTTCCGCATGCAGGCTTTCTGGATCAACTTTCCAGTTCTGGGCGGCTGCCGCGATGAGCATGACGCGAGCCGTGGCGCCTGCTTTTCTCAAACGATCCCACTCCGACGCCGTGCTCGTACTTCCGCCGGTCATTTGGATACCGAAGACCGTATGGTTGTAGGCGGGATCGACCGGCGCTGCTTCTACCTTAATCTTGCTCCAGTCGGCTTCGAGCTCTTCAGCGACGAGCATCGGCAAAGACGTGTACACGCCCTGCCCCATCTCAGACTTGTTGACGATGATTGTGACGTTGTCGTCGGCGCCGACACGGATGAACGCGTTGGGGATGAAAGTTCCAGGCGGCAAAGGTGAAAGAGGTAAGGCCTCAACGGAAGAGGCCAGAGCCCATTCCGGTACATAAAGACTGATCAGCAGTCCGCCGCCGAGTGCTGCCCCCGCCTTTAAAAAGGCGCGTCGCTTCATTTCAGGCCCGCTCATGTTGTGCTCCTCTTCATTTCCGCTGCACGGTGAATCGCCTTCCGAATACGCGGATAGGTGCCACAGCGGCAAATGTTCCCGGTCATTGCTTCATCGATATCGTTGTCAGTCGGTGTCGCATTCTCGGCGAGCAAGACCGCCGCGCTCATGATTTGGCCTGACTGACAATAGCCGCACTGCGGTACGTCGATCTCCAGCCAGGCCTTCTGCAGCGGATGACTGAGATCGGCTGAGAGACCTTCGATAGTCGTGATCTCCTTACCGACCGCGTCGGCGACGCGCTTCACGCACGAGCGAATCGCTTCCCCATTCAAATGCACTGTGCACGCTCCGCAGAGCGCCATGCCGCAGCCGTACTTCGTACCGGTCAGCTCCAGCGTATCGCGCAGCACCCAGAGCAGCGGCGTCGCTGGATCGACATCCACATTCAACTGTTTGCCGTTAACCTTGAGTTTGATCACGACCACCCTCCGGTTTTAAGTTGTCGGTTGATTTGCGAACTGATGATAGGACGGAAAAGGGAAACGGTAAACACAAATCAGATTACGTTGCCAGATTACCGTCGTATTGACGTTGAACACAGTGACATGAGGTCAGTACCACCACGCGGAAGCTGGTGGGCCGGTGCGCCGCGCTCAAGCTCGCGCGAACGTCCAAAGGTAATTTCTAGCATTGGACCGTTCACAACGCGAAGGCCAGGTGCCGCTGGACGGCCCACCCGCTACCGCGCGGTGGTACTGACTTCATGTCACTGTATTGACTGAGACTTAACAGCGTTCGATATCAGTGAGGTTGCTCAGACTACATTCAGTAGCCAGTTTCGAGTAGCGGTCAGATCTGCCCCTGCCTAGGGCTGCAGCAGCAACTTCCCAGTAGTCTTTCTTCCTTCCAGGTCGCTATGGGCTTGTGCAGCTTCGGCAAGCCGATAGACTTTGTGGATCCTCAGTTTCAAATCACCTGAGACGATCATCCCCATCACATCACTCGAACGTTGCTCGAGTTCTGCGCGTTCGTAGGTATAGTCGTGCAACGTGGGACGCGTCACGAAAAGCGAACCCTTTTCCGAGAGCTTGATTAGATCAAACGGCGGGACCGCACCGCTGGATCCGCCAAAAAGAACAAGGTAGCCACGCCGACGCAGAATGTTCAGGTCCTTTACGAATGTTGTCTTGCCTACCCCATCGTAGACAACGTGCACGCCCGCTCCTTCGGTCAGCCGGCGAGTCTCAGTTTCAAAGTCCTGTGTCGTATAGAGAATCACTTCATCAGCACCGGCCTCACGGGCAAGCCCCGCCTTCTCTTCCGAGCCGGCTGTGCCGATCACACGCGCGCCCAGCAGCTTTGCCATCTGCACGAGCAAGAGACCGACGCCGCCCGCCGCAGCATGGACCAGTACGGTGTCGCCTTTTTTGATTGGATAAGTGCTGTGGCTTAGGTAGTGAGCGGTCATGCCCTGAAGCATCGCCGCCGCCGCTGAATTGAAGTCGAGCTGCTCGGGGATCTTTACAAGCCTTTCGGCGGGCACGACAGCATATTCGGCGTAGCTCCCCCGCACCGATGTGTAAGCCACACGATCACCGGGCTCGAACCCCGTCACGTCCGAACCGACGGTTTCGATAACGCCGGCAGCTTCCTGTCCGTTAATGAACGGGAGTGGCGCGGGATAGCGGCCCTCACGAAAATAAACGTCAATGAAATTAACGCCCGAGGCTTTGATCTGAACGAGGGCTTCGTTTGGTTTGGGAGTAGGAATGGGAACGTCGACCAGCTGTTGAACTTCCGGCCCGCCGACGGTCGAGATTTGAATGGCTTTCATAGAGAAGTAGTCAGGAGACAGGAGTCAAGAGCGAGAATTCAGGAGTCAGGATTCAGAAGCAGAAGGCATAGTCTAAGATTTTCTCCGGCATGATCAGTTAGCGTTGTATCTTTCGTACTAATCTGCCTTCTGCCCTGCTTACTATTCACTGCGCGCTGCGCACTGCTTTCTCACGGCCCGAAGCGAATGCGGTACTCAGTCGAGTTCATGAAGCCGTTAACCATTGCACGAAAGTCTCCCGAAGAATCCAGCTGCTGAATCCAACTCAGATACTGTCCATCAGGATCACGCCGCAGGTATCCAAAGTACTGCATCACCACGAATGCCTGGTTGTAGTACTTGTTGTAAACCTCAGTGCTCTCCGAGATCTGGCGCAACACCTGCACCCGCGACGTCGCTGCTAAGACGATCCAGCTGTTGCGCGTCGCCGGCGATACAGTCACACCGGCTGTCGATAACAGCAGATCCACATATTGCGTGTCGCTCAACCCTGGCGTGACGAACTTCGCCACAAATGCCGGGCGGGTCATGAACTCATTGATGAACGCTACCTTAGCTGCCTCTAGCTCCGAGTCGGTGAGGAAGCCGCTCACCTTGGCGATGTCCGGGATGAACTCCGCGTAGTCAGGCTTCCTGCCAAAACTCACCGAGTAGAAGCGATAAACGAAGTAGCCGCGTCCCTGGAACTCGGGTGAACGGAAGAACGCTGAAGACACGTGAATACGATCGCAGGTAATGTCTCCCTGAGCACAGTTGTTGATGATCGCCTGCCAGCCGGCATAGCCACCTGGATCCGGTTCGCGACCGAGAAAGTCGATGTAGTGTTGCCGCACGAAGAACGGTGTCTGGTCGACCGGGTTCGGCCCATTCGAGCTCTCGTTGTCGTTGATAGTTACGGTGGCGGTGCTGAGCGTGCCCAGTGTGCCGCCGCTAACATTGCTCAGAGTGACAGTGAACCTCTCAGT
>JBDTYQ010000050.1:0-27420 GCA_040005515.1 bacterium | reverse complement strand
ACATCTTTTCGGAAAAGTTGTTGCTACCAATTAACAACTAAGCTGACTACTGACTGCTGACTAGGACTTCTGTCTCCTGATTATGCTGAGATTCACGACAGCTGGAGAATCGCACGGCCGCGCACTCGTCGCGATCGTTGAAGGTCTGCCCGCCGGCATGCCTGTCGACGTCATCCAAATCAATCATGAGTTGAAGCGCAGACAATGGGGCTACGGTCGTGGCGGCCGCATGAAGATTGAGCAGGACACGGTCCAGATCTTAAGTGGCGTCCGTCATGGTCTAACGCTCGGTTCGCCCATTGCCATGATGATCGAGAACAAGGATTGGGCGAACTGGACTGAAGTGATGGCGGTCGAACCTCGTGAAATCGCGCCGGAGAAGTCACGTCGTTTGAAACGACCGCGGCCGGGACATGCCGATCTGGCGGGCGGACAAAAGTTTGGCGCACGCGATCTACGCAATATTCTCGAGCGCGCTTCAGCACGCGAGACAACTGCCCGTGTTGCTTGTGGCGCCCTTGCCAAGCAGTTGCTCGGCTCGTTTGGTGCGGAGATTCGCAGCCACGTGATCCAGCTTGGCGGGATCCCGGAGCGCTCGCTCGAATTATCCTGGCAGCAGATCGCCGCAATTCCGGAAGACGCTCCGCTGCATTGCGGCGATGCTGCCGCGCAGCAGCGAATGATCGAGTTGATCGATCAGAAACGCGAAGCTGGCGATACGCTTGGTGGGATCTTCGAAGTTGTGGCGCGCGGTGTGATTCCCGGCCTCGGTTCACACACGTCATGGGATCTGAAACTTGACGGGCGCCTGGCGCAGGCTGTGATGTCGATTCCCGCTGTGAAGGCAGTTTCGATTGGCGCGGGAAGCGAGGCCAGCAGTCTGCCCGGTTCGGAAGTTCACGATGAGATTACTTACAACGACGAGACGAAAGATTTTATTCGTGCGACTAATCGCGCTGGTGGCTTGGAAGGCGGTGTCACGAACGGCGAGGAAGTGCGGGTTCGCGGCCATCTGAAACCCCTTTCGACATTGCGTCGTCCGCTTCGTTCAGTCGACATCGACACCAAGCAGGAGGAGTCCGCCGCTTTCGAGCGTTCCGATATCACGGCTGTGCCCGCTGCGGGAGTGATTGGCGAAACGATGGTGGCACTCGTTCTTGGCAGTGCGATGCGTGAGAAGTTTGGCGGGGACAGTCTTGGTGAGATGAAGCGAAACTTCGATGGGTATCGTGAGCAGCTTCGCGATTATTAGCCCTGTCGAACGCCTTCACCGCAAGACGCCGAGAAGCGCCAAGTGCGGCAAAGACGAAACATCGAACAATTATCATCGACTGACTAACCACTTGGCGAGCTGAGCGAAACTCTGCGGCTTGGCGGTTTTTTGTTCATGGCCAATGAAGGATCGTTCGACGTAAAATCGTCATCGAAGGCGGTTGCGACAGGAGCACTCAGGGAGTAGCAATCAAACAATGGCAGTGATGGAAATCGTGACATGGCCGCACCCGATCCTCGACGAGCCGGGTGATCCAGTCACCAAATTCGACGACGGTCTGAAGCAACTGGTTGGCGACATGTTTGAGACTATGTACGCCGCGCCGGGAGTCGGTCTGGCGGCCGTGCAGGTAGGAGTCTCAAAGCGGCTCTTCGTCATGGACTGCTCCGGAGGAAAGGATCCCGACCAACGCATCGTGATGATCAATCCGGAAGTGATTCACGTCGAAGGAAATCAAAACGGGGAGGAAGGTTGTCTGTCGTTCCCGGGGGTCTTCACTCCGGTTGAGCGTAGTCTGCGTGCGATTGTCCGGGCGCATGACATCAACGGGAATGAATTTGAAGTCGATGATACTGAACTAACCGCTCGCTGCATGCTGCATGAGTCGGATCACTGCGACGGTATAGTCTTTCTAAACAAGATGACCCCACTGAAGCGTGAACTGGCGAAGCGGAAGATCAGGAAGCTGCAGAAGCTTGGAAAGTGGTAATGGAATGATGAATGCGGAATGATGAATCATGAATTGCGTTTGCGATGTAGCTCCCAAGACCCCCGCTGGCTAAGGTGCATTAGAAGCGTCTGAGGAGATTTCCGAGATCTTCGATTCACGATTCATCGTTCCGCATTCCGCATTCATCATTCGCCCCCTCGTGATAGTATCTAAAAAAATCAATTTTGGAGCCGAACATGCCCACTGAATTTCGTAATGAACCGTTTACTGACTTCAATGATAAAGCGAACGCTGACGATATGCGCGCGGCCCTTGCCAGCGTAAAAGGCGAGTTGGGGCGCGAGTATCCACTCGTCATTGGTGGCGAGCGCTTCAAGACTGACAGTAAGCTCGAAAGCTTCAATCCTGCCAACCGAACTGAAGTTGTTGGCCGGTTTCAAAAGGCCACGAAGGAATTGGCCACTCGCGCTATCGACTCGGCGTACGAAGCTTTTGAGACCTGGAAACTAACCAGCCCCCAGGAGCGCGCCGATCTTCTTTTCCGCGTTGCAGGAATCTTGCGCGAGCGCAAACACGAGATGTCCGCTTGGATGATTTATGAAGTGGGCAAGACGTGGCCTGAGGCTGACGGCGATACTGCTGAGGCGATCGACTTTTGCGAGTTCTATGCGCGGGAGATGCTTCGTTACGCAGCGCCCCCGGCACCGACGCAACTGTCCGGTGAAGTGAATCGACTTGAATACATCCCGCTTGGTGTAGGAGCTGTTATTCCGCCCTGGAATTTTCCGCTCGCGATTATGGCGGGGATGACTGCTGCTTCATTTGTTACCGGCAACACCGTTGTGCTCAAGCCGTCATCCGATGCCCCCACGATCGCCTACAAGTTCTTTGAGATTCTGGAAGAGGCCGGTCTGCCGGCGGGCGTGGTGAATTTCATGACGGGGTCAGGAGCGGAAGTCGGCGACGTCGTTGTGGATCATCCGAAGACCCGTTACGTTGCGTTCACCGGCTCGAAGGAAATCGGCTTGCGCATCAACGAGCGCGCGGCAAAGGTTAGCCCAGGTCAGATCTGGATCAAGCGAGTTGTCGCCGAGATGGGTGGCAAAGACGCGATCATTGTTGCAGACGATGCAAACCTCGACGACGCTGCGACTGGAATCGTACAAGCGGCATTCGGTTTCCAGGGACAGAAGTGTTCAGCGTGTTCGCGTGCAATTATCGACGCAAAGGTTTACGACTCGATGCTGGAAAAGATTGCCGAGCGCACTGAGAAGATCAGAGTTGGAGATCCCGGAGACGCTGCCACAACGATGAGCGCTGTAATTAATGAGAAGGCTTTCAAGTCGATCAACGAGTACATTGAAAAGGGCAAAGCCGAAGGTGGGCGCATCCTCGCGGGCGGCGGTGCCGATGGTGAGCAGGGGTTCTTCATCGAGCCGACGGTGATTGCCGACGTCAAGGCCGGTGACACAATCGAGCAGCAGGAGATTTTTGGACCAGTACTCGCCGTGATCAAAGCCAACGACTTCGATGATGCTTTGAAAATAGCCAACGGTACGGAGTTTGGTTTGACTGGAGCGCTCTACAGCAGCGACGAAGCAAAGCTCGAGCGAGCGCGCCGCGAGTTTCATGTCGGCAATCTGTATCTCAATCGCAAGTGCACTGGGGCTCTCGTTGGTGTTCATCCGTTTGGCGGGTTCAATATGTCCGGCACTGACTCCAAAGCAGGAGGCCAGGATTACCTTCTTCTGTTCCTGCAGGCGAAGTCCATTGCTACGAAGATGGGGGCGACTACCCACGCGCGTGCGGAAAAGAGTGCGGCGAGCTGAGACTTCACCCAAAGTCCAAACTCCCGAGAGTCAAGACCGAAGCCATAGAGTACGAAGTTCACAGCACCAAAGCACCAATCTCTAAGTTCAAGTCAGAATGCGCATAGTCTTCATGGGTACGCCAGAGGCCGCCGTGCCTTCGCTGCGCCGATTGGTCGATGATGGTCACGAAGTCGTCGCCGTTTGGACGCAGCCGGACAAACCTTCTGGCCGTGGCAACAAGGTTACCGTTCCTCCTGTAAAACTCGCCGCGCAACTTCTCGGTCTTCCGGTCTATCAACCTGCAAAAATCAAAAACGACGAAGCGAGCGCTCTCTTCGCTTCGCATAACGCAGATCTGGCGGTAGTCGTCGCGTACGGGCGCATCCTTCCTTCGGCACTCCTGCGTGCACCGCGCCGAGGCTGCGTGAATGTCCATTTCTCGCTGCTGCCCTTGTACCGAGGCGCTGCGCCAGTGAACTGGGCCATCGTTAATGGGGAAGAAAGGACCGGTGTGACCACGATGTTTATCGAGGAAGAGTTGGATGCAGGGCCGTTACTGCTGCAACGGGAAACGCCGATCGGAGACAATGAGACCGCTCCCGCATTGATGTTGCGACTAGCTGATACAGGCGCGGACCTGTTGGGAGAAACCCTGAATCAGTTCGATACGATTACGCCGCGACCGCAGCGCAAACATGAAGCGACCTTCGCACCAATGCTCACGAAGGAAGATGGATTGATTGATTGGACCAGAAATGCAGTCACGATCGAAAGGGCGATCAGAGGTTTTCAGCCCTGGCCAAGTGCTTACACGCTCGACAAGTTTCGACGCTTAATTATTTGGCAGGCAACGCCCGTCACAGTGAGCGAGGCGAGCAATGTTCCTGGCGAAGTCATCGCAGCGCACGGTGATGAGCTAGTCATAGTATGCGGCGGTCAAACTGCTTTGCGCCTACTCGAGGTCCAACCGGAAGCAAAGCGGCGCATGCCGGTTCGAGATTTCCTCAACGGAACCCATCTGAAGATTGGTGACAAGTTTGAGTGAGAAGGCCGGAGTAAAGCTACGGAACGCTGTGGCGCCGGCACGAATGGCAGCATTCGAAATTCTTAGCCGCGTGGACTCCGGGTCGTTTGCTTCAGTCCTTCTCGCCTCGAAGCATGAAGAGACTGACTCGCGCGACCATGCGCTTACCTACGAACTGGTGATGGGAGTGTTGCGTTGGCAACTCTGGCTAGATCACCTGATCGAACACTTCACCAAACGCAGCGCAGCCAGACTGGACTTGCCCGTACTAATTGCGCTGCGACTCGGTCTCTATCAAATACGGTTCCTCACTCGCATACCTGCTTCCGCCGCAGTTAATGAATCAGTCAATCTCGTAAAGCGCGCGCGCGTCCGTTCCGC
Organism: bacterium; assembly: GCA_040005515.1. Classification (GTDB taxonomy): domain Bacteria; phylum Acidobacteriota; class Blastocatellia; order Pyrinomonadales; family Pyrinomonadaceae; genus PSRF01. Next base: position 22,261 of record JBDTYQ010000050.1, on the reverse strand, counting down.
CGAAGGACTCGTCAACGCTGTGCTGCGCCGCGCGGTGCGCGAGCCTGTTTATGATCCGGCATCAGCAATTCCGGACAGGCTTGAAAAGTTGTCAGTTTCGACATCGCATCCGGCGTGGCTGATCGAACGGTGGGTCAACGCCTTTGGTGAAGCTGAAACAGAAGCGTTTGCGACTGCAAACAATCTGCCCGCTCCGCTCGCGTTTCGAATTGTTAACCGAGCAAACGAATCCGAGATTCTGGAACGATTACGCTTCTCCGGTGCAACCGTGTCGTCTTCTATAATCGTCGCAGGCGCTTGGCGCCTTGCCGGTGGCTCGGCTTTGCTGCGTGAGTTCGCTCAGACAGGCCAGGTGTACATCCAGGACGAAGGGTCACAGCTCGTCGGGAAGGCCATGGAAGTCGCGATGGGTGATCGCGTATTGGATGTTTGTGCTGCTCCAGGAAGCAAGGCGACGCAGATGGCGCGGACGTTTGAAGGCGTTCGGCTGGTGGCTGGAGACCTGTATGAGCATCGCATTCATACCTTAACTGAGGCTGCTCGTTTACAGGGAATCGAGACGATTGACGGCCTTGTGCTGGATGCCGGGCGATCTTTGCCCTTTGTTGAAGCCGCTTTTGAAAGGGTTTTGGTGGATGTGCCGTGTTCGGGTACTGGCACTTTGCGGCACAACCCCGAAATCCGCTGGCGCATCTCAGCCGAGGACATTCAGGAACTGGGTAGGCGGCAGTTACAGATCCTTCTCAACTCAGCTCGGATGGTGAAACCCGGTGGTCGCCTTATCTATTCCACTTGTTCAGTGGAGTCCGAAGAAAATGAAGCGATCGTCCATGCTTTCCTGCAAAGCAGTGATCGCTTCAAGCGGGCGCCGCTAAAGGTACATGAAGCACTCTTGACTGGGTCGGGGGCTGCGCGCACGTGGCCTCATCGCGAGGGTGCTGATGGCTTTTTTATTGCTGCATTTACATGCAATGATTGAGCTGAACTCGATCTTCGCGTTTGCGGCTCATGTTAGCCGATGTTAGACTTCGCCGCTGGTTTAGCCTGCCGGGCTGAGGATGGGTAACTAATTAGTGGGTTTCGCACGTCAATCACTTACAGCACTGCGTCGGATCGGTATCGTAATCCTGATTGCGATTACCTTTTTGTTTGGGGTGGTGACTACGGTTTACTTATCTCTGCGGAGTCCGGAAGTGAAGATTCCCGACATCGTTGGCAAAGACCGCTTTGAAGCAGAACGAATTCTGGGTCAGGCCGATTTGAACTTCCGTGTGCGGGCCGTGCGACCGAGCAACCAGGTAGCAGCGAATACGGTTTTGTTTCAGTTGCCGCACGCTGGAGATGTCGTCAAAGCGGGACAGACAGTGGCAATGGATATCAGCCGAAGCACCAAAGAAGGCGAGGCGTCTGAGCCTGCGCCTGGAGAGAAAAAGGTTGTTGATGAGAAAACGGCTACGAACGCTAACGCGAATGATGCGTCCGCTCCAAAGAACGACAACGAAAATCGGCCGAAGCGAAACAAGAATACAAACAAGAACGCGAATGAGAGTGCGAACGCGAATACGCTGAACAGGAATCGGAACGTTAATCGACTCCCGAATGTTAATGGCGCGCGCGTCGATTCGAATACCCCGACTTTGAATGCCAATCGGCCCGCCGGTAATGCGAACTCAAACATCGGCCGCCCTGCGAATCAGAATGAGAACCGGCGTCCCGCCACTCCAAGGCCTTCGCCGCCCAGGCAGAACAACAATCGTTAGCTAAGCTGCAGGCCGGGAATCGGTATTTGGTTGAACAGTGAAAAGCAGAATTATCGAGATCGCCCCTTCCATTCTCTCCGCAGATTTCTCGCGTTTAGGAGACGAGATCAAAGCGGTCGAAAACGGTGGCGCGGGCGTTCTGCACGTCGACGTGATGGATGGTCACTTCGTGCCGAATATTACGATTGGATTGCCAGTAGTTAAATCGATTGCGGGTGCGACACGATTGCCCATTGATACGCATCTGATGATTACGGAGCCCGGACGGTACGCTGCACAATTTGTGGCGGCTGGCGCGAATATGGTTTCAGTCCACGTTGAGGCTGACGCCCACTTGCATCGGACGCTGATGTCCATTCGGGGAGCCGGTGCGCAAGCGGGGATCGCAGTCAATCCGGCAACGCCCATCAGCAGCCTGGATGAGGCGCTGCGTTTTGCTGACTACGTGCTGATCATGTCCGTGAATCCAGGCTTTGGCGGACAAAGATTCATTTCCAGCTCGCTCGATAAGGTGCGACGTCTCAGGCGCATGATTGACGAGCGCGGATTGAAAGTCAGGATTGAAATTGATGGCGGCATCGATCTGGATAACATCGCCGAGGTCGTTGCGGCCGGGGCAGAAATCATTGTGGCCGGGTCCGCTATTTTTGGTGCACCGGATCCACAAGTCGCTGTCAGGGAATTACGCGACGCGACCGTTGAGTGGGCGTGACGATTTGCGGTTGCCGATTGGCAAGTTGCGATTGGTGATCAGATCGGCTAGACCGTCCGGATTATTTATCTCGGCACAACGTTAGGCAAGTTAGTGCTGGCAAGTTTTCAAATCGCCAATCGGCGGCAAACTGGCAATCGTCAACGGCAATGAATTTTTTGGAGGCTTTATCTATGCGTTTTCGCTTTATTACTTTGGCGGCTCTCGGTGTGGCGGTCTCTTTGAGTTTTGTTGGCAGTGCGCTGGCGCAAGGTGGCGCCAAGGATCAGAGTGACCTGTCCGCACTCCAGCGTTTGGAACTGATGCGGTCAAAGCTGGACTCGCTGCATCGTTCGCTCGGCAGCGCTATTGCCTCGATCGATCCGAAGAGCCAGGAGAAGGGCAAGACAAACGTCGACGATCCCCGCACAAGGCTGCGCGGTTTGGACAAGGAAGTTGATTCCATCCTTTCCGAAGTGAACGACACAAGAGGGAAGCAGGAACGTTCGGAGCGTTACGACTCATCGATTCTTGGCAGACTCGAGACCTCAGTCGCAGATATCGACACGCGTGTTCAAGCTGGTCTGCAGGCAACGGCCAGCGCCCGGAGTGCGAGCCCGGTCGCTCCTACCACCTCCTCAACCAGGAAGAAGAAAGGGAAATTGTTTGGACTGTTTGGAGGTGGCGGAGATGATAAATACGCCGATCTAACTGGCACTGTCGCTCCTGGACGCGACCGTGTCTTGTTTGAAGAAGCGGCGAAACAGGTGCGCAAAGGGAGCCATGACACAGGTCGACTCCTCTTTACGACAATCATCAATACCTATCCCGATTCACCGTTTCTGTCGCTTGCGAAGCTTGCGATTGCTGACTCGTTTTATCTCGAGGGAACTGGCAGCGGGTTGATTCAGGCGGCGCAGGCTTATCAAGACTGGTTAACCTTTTTTCCCACTGATCCCCTCGCGGACGATGCGATGCTGAAGGTTGCTGAATCAGAGATGAGACAAATGGGCTTATCGGATCGGGATATCAGTCACGCTCGTAAGGCCGAACAGCGACTCAAAGCGCTGCTGCAGCAGTATCCCCAAACCAAACTGCGCCCCTATGTCGAGGAGCGGTTGAATGAAGTTCAAGAAAACCTGGCGATGCACAACCTTCAGGTAGGAAACTTTTACTACAAGGTCAAATACGAAACGAAAAAGGGTGGCCTGAAGGGAGCGCAGTCGCGCTACAAAGAGATCGTTGATAAGTATCCCAACTTCTCCTTCATGGACGAGGTTCTGTTTCGTCTCGCCACTACTTACCAGCAGGAAGAAGAACCTGACGAAGCTGCTAAGTATTACCAGCAGATCCTGCGCAACCACCCCGACAGCGCATTCAGCGAGAAAGCGCGCGACCAACTGAACATTATCGGCGCACCAATTCCCGAAGCTGATCCGGCCAGAAAGGGCGTGGTTGCTCCGGAACACCCCGGCTTTATGGGCACGCTGATGCAGGAGATCAGTGGCCGTGCTGACGTGAATGTGAGCCGGGACGGCATTCTCATTAGTAAGGACGGCAAGGAGGGTAGCGACCTGATCGATGAAGCGTTGAAGTACAACGGGCAGTTGCCTGCAACAACGACACCTGTGGCCCCTGTTCAGCGCCGTGCAAAAACACCGGAGAAGCAAGCGACAACGCCTGCGCCGTCACCGGCCGCTAAGCCTTAACGATTCACTACACATTTTTTCCCCGGCCTGTTGTGACTTACAGCAGGCCTTTTTCCTTGCTGACCATACTGCTTTGTCCTAAGAGACAAGAGTTGCTATTTTACGGGTACACGATCTTCGGTAGTGAGGTGCGAGCGTGAAACCAGCGAGTGGACTCTCCCCAACGGTTGAAGAGGAACTGCAACGGCGTCATAAAGCGACTTCGACGACAGTTGCCGGGTTGCTGATCGCCACGATCCTGCTTTGCATCATTGCGTACTTGCTGAGGCGGAGATTCGTAGGTCTGCAAAACAACCCCTCGCTCGACATTGCGGTCCGGATCACCATCATGATTTTCGGCCTCGGCTCCATTGTTCTGCGTCGCACAAGGTTTTCAGCAATGCGCCTTCAGGATATTGGGGCGTTGCGAGGCCCGTCAGGATTGCTGAGGACGCTCGAGAAAACTACGCTCCAAGTGGCATTCATCGGTGGCGCGCTGGCCTTGATGGGTTTCGGAGCAACATACCTGACTGGCAATGATTTCTACACTTACGGAGCCGGAATAGTCGCCATTGTGATCCTGCTCTACTGCTACCCCACACGCCCTTCCTGGACGCGAACCGTGCTTCATTTCGCTGGGGATCCTGACCCCGAAACGCCCCAAGACCCAGTCGCCAGCTAAAAAGCCCTTCAAAATCCGCAATCTCGCCCGCGTATTCGCGCGCTAGCCAAACTTGTTGATCTCGCTTCATTGATTTGGTACTTTGAAGGTGCAGCTAACAGCCTGCCCGCCCCGGCAGCGCTTCTTAGTAAACCGCCTCCTCATGGCCATGCGCCTGGCTTTCTCGCCGGGCTAGTACCAAAAATCAAATGCATACCGTTCCCCCGTTTGTGCCGAACTCGGCCAAAGCCCCTTGGCGCTCGCGGTTCATTTCGGCGGCAATCCTGGTTTTCGAATTGGCGATGTTATCGACTCCGCTGTTTGGGCAGAGCCTGACAGCTCGGCCGGTCGCTCGCCTGATTGGAGAAACTGCGGCTCCCTCCAGAGCTCGCAGAGTTGGCGCCGCTGCTGCCGGCACAACGGCGAAGCCCGCATCTCCAACACTTGCTGAAGCGACGCCCGAAGAGCGACGAGCGTTTGAGGTTACGAATCGATTAAGAGAGCAGCACGGTGTGGCACCGCTTGCGTGGGATCATGAGCTTTGCCGGATGGCGCGAGCCCACTCGGAAGATATGGCAACTCACGGGTTCTTCTCACATGAGTCGCCCTCGGGCTTGCGAGCGCGCGATCGCGCGCGGGCTTTGGGAATTCCACACTTTCGAGTACTGGGCGAGAACATCGCGTATAATCTTGGCTACGAAGATCCGGGTGCGTTTGCTGTGGAACGATGGATGGTTTCTCCAGGGCACCGAGCGAATATTCTCAGCAGTGAGTTTGAAGCTTCAGCGATCGGTGTCTTCGTCGCAACCGACGGTACCGTTTACCTTACGCAAGTCTTCATTACGCGCTAGCCACGGGTTCATAGAGAGTCCTGGCGGCCGGCGCTCAGAGCGTCAGCCGCCTTTATTGTGACCAGTCCTTCCTTCTCGCTGCCTTCCTTTGCCAAGATCAACTGGAGTTTGCGCATCCTTGGCAAACGCCCAGACGGCTACCACGAAATCAACACTGTCTTACAAACCATTTCACTCCACGACGATCTTCATTTCCTCTCTGATGAAAGTGAAGAGATCGTTCTCACTTGCGATGATCCGCTGATTCCGACTAACACCTCTAATCTAATAGTCCGAGCGGCAGAGCAACTGCGGGAACATTCCGGAATTACAAAAGGCGCCGCTATCAGTTTGAAGAAACGAATTCCGGCAAAGGGTGGACTTGGAGGCGGATCGTCAAACGCTGCTGTGGCGTTGCTAGGCCTATCGAAGCTCTGGGAACTAGATGTGGGCTACAGTGAACTCGCTGAGATTGGATCGAGCTTAGGCGCTGACGTTCCGTTTTTCCTGGCCGGCGGACGTGCTCTGGGGAAAGGAATCGGTACGAGACTGACGCTGGCGCCGGACAATGTTATACGGCATCTGATCATCATCTCGCCAAACGCAACAGTATCCACCGTTGAAGCATATGGAGCGCTGGATGCCCCTGCCTTGACAACAATGGTGTCCGACCCTATCCTTGCTATTTCGCGAACTAAGGCTGATTTTGCTGATTCAGATCAGTGGGTACCCTCTGATCAGTTAGCGAACGACTTTGAGCAAGTGATCTTTGATATTGAGCCTGAGATCTGGCGCGCTAAGAACGCCTTGCTGCAGGCAGGTGCTCGCAGCGCCTTGCTGGCTGGGAGTGGTTCGAGCGTGTTTGGCATCTTTGACGACTCTGAAGCACAGCGCCGGGCGTCCTCTAACTTAAGGGTAGAGGACGGCTGGCGCGTTTTCTCCTGCGTTACCTTGTCGCGCGACGAATATCAGCGCGCTCTGGGTATGCCGCTCTTGGGCGCATTACCGAAGGATCCTAATACTGGGGCGTAGCCAAGTGGTAAGGCACCGGTCTTTGGAACCGGCATTCGTAGGTTCGAATCCTCCCGCCCCAGCCACTTTTCAAGTAATAGGTGAATAGCGATGACGTTATGGGAGGGGAGGGAAGTTCTTCTCATTTCTACTTATCACATTTTCCCTGTCACTTAACTTATGGGCACAACCGGCGGCATTAAAGTCTTTTCCGGAAACGCCAACCCGAAACTGGCGGAAGAAATTGCTCGCCACCTGGGTTGTGATATGGGTCGCGCCTTCGCGGAAAGGTTTTCCGATGGAGAGTTTAACTTTCAGATCGACGAGAATGTTCGTGGCGGAGATGTCTTCATCGTTCAGCCCACGTGCCCTCCGACCGACGCGCACCTGATGGAATTGCTGGTGATGCTCGACGCTTTTCGTCGCTCATCAGCCGAACGAATTACTGCCGTCATTCCGTATTACGGTTACGCGCGTTCAGACAAGAAGGATCGACCGCGCGTCCCGATCTCGGCACGACTCGTAGCCAATCTGATTACTGTGGCCGGTGCCGATCGCTTGCTGGCGATGGATCTGCATGCGGCACAGATTCAAGGGTTCTTTGATATACCGGTGGACCACCTTTATTCGGCTCCAGTGATGATTGGTTATTACCAGGATCATCCCTTGGCGAATCTTACCGTGGTGGCGCCGGACACCGGGGGCGCGGAAAGAGCGCGCGCTTACGCGAAACGCCTGGATGCTGAACTCGCGCTTTGCGACAAGCGACGTGAGAAAGCAAATGTCGCGGAAGTGATGAATGTCGTCGGCGACGTGCGCGGCCGAAATTGTTTGATTGTAGACGACATGTGCGACACGGGTGGTTCGCTAACGAAGGTTTCGCGGGCATTGAAGGAGGCAGGTGCGGCAAGTATTCATGCCTGCTTTACGCATCCGGTCTTGTCCGGTGAGGCGATCGAGTTACTGGATAACTCGGAGATAGAACAGATAATCGTGACGAACACGATTCCGCTACGCGATCACGCGTGTGAGTCGAAAAAAATAAAAGTACTTAGTATCGCGCCGCTTCTGGCGAAAGCGATCAAGTCGATCCATGAGGAGACCAGCGTCTCTTCGCTCTTCGTATGAAGGGCAAACACTGATGGCTTAGAGGAAGGACCATCAGCGATCGGTAACATTGCCGATTGCTCATTGCCGATTTCCAATTGGTCAGTCTTTCAAGCTTGGCACCAAGTCGAAGCTGAGGGCCTTACTAAATTGGCATTTGGCAATCGGCAATCGAAAATCTTCCCGGTCGCTGAACTTTGTAACGAGGAGCAATTATGGCTGAGCAGAAAGATATAGTGGTTCAAGCAAGAGTCCGCGAAGGACGCGGCAAGAATGACGCGCGCCGTACACGGCGCGAAGGGCTTGTCCCCGTTACCGTCTACGGCGGAGGCATGGAGACAGTCGCGGCTGCGGCGCCCCTGCGAGACCTTGCGGCAATTTTGCGTTCAGAGGCGGGTCGGAACACGATTTTCACAATCGATATCGAAGGCGTGGGCCCTAGTGAAGTCATGTTCCACGATCGCCAGATCGATCCGGTGCGCAGTCGTCTCGTTCACGCTGATTTTCAGCGTTTGATCAAGGGACAAAAGATTGAAGTCACCGTGCCCCTGCATTTGACTGGCGAACCAATCGGAGTGCGTGAGAACGAAGGTGTGCTCGAGCAGATCATTCGCGAGGTTGAGATTCGTTGTGAACCGCGCGAGATTCCCGATTCGATAGACGTCGATGTCTCGAACCTGGGTGTCCATGATGTGCTGCACGTGTCTGATATTCCGGTTGGAGACAACATCGAAATCCTCACTGACGCTGATACCGTAGTCGCGACGGTGGGCGTTGTTAAGGATGAGCCGGTTGCGGCTGTGGTGCCGGAAGCTGAAGGCGCCGCCGAACCTGAAGTAATCGGTAAGGGTAAGAAGGAAGACGAGGGCGCGGAAGAGCCGAAGAAGAAAGAGTAATTGGATTGCCAATTGGCGATTGCCGATTGCCAATCTCAGGAAGTTGTCTACTGGTTGTGGGAAGTAGATCACCGTTGGGTCACGATGGGCGCATTTGAACCCGCAGTCGGTAATCGGAAATTGAGAAAATCGCCAATCGGAAATCGGCAATGTTCTTGATCGTTGGCCTCGGGAACCCAGGCGCAGAGTACGAGTGGTCGCGCCACAATCTCGGGTTCATGTTGGTTGATAAACTGGCGCGCGATGCGCGCGTCGCTGTTAAGCGACGCGAGTGTCAGGCCCTCGTGGGCCGTGGCGAAATCGTAGGCTGTGACGTTAAGCTCATCAAGCCGCAGACCTTCATGAATCTCAGCGGCGAGACGGTTTCTTGCCTGGTGAAGAAGCACCAGCTGCAAGAGCCGGGACGTCAGTTGATCGTGATTTCTGATGATCTGGCTTTGCCGGTCGGTAAGATTCGGATCCGAGAGCGGGGGTCAGCGGGCGGACACAACGGTCTGAAGTCGATCATCGCTCACCTGGGAACGAACGAGTTTGTAAGGCTGCGAATCGGTATTCAGCCGGAGCATCCGTTGAACGACACGAAACGGTTTGTGCTGGATTCGTTTCCCCGAACGGCCCGCGCGGAAGTTGAAAAGGTAATCGACAGAGGCGCCGCTGCGCTTCAGACCATCATTCGTGATGGAGTCTTGCAGGCAATGACTGAATACAATAGTGACAAGGGACAGGAAGACCAAGTGAAAGATAACGCATGACAATCCCGCTCATCATCAATCACCCGCACCTGTCACTAATAAAACCTTCTTGCTTCATCCCTAGATGATGAGGCTGGACATCCATAAGGAGGATGAATTGGCAACACCAAGGCAATACGAAGTAATTTTTATCGTCGATCCCGGCGCGGACGACGCCGAGGTTTCTCGACTCACTGAAACCCATAAACAGATCGTCACCGATCAGGGTGGCACAATCACCAAAGAAGAGAGCTGGGGCAAACGCCCGCTGGCTTACGAGATCCTGCACCATACGGACGGCAACTTTGTCCTGTTGGAAATTGAGGGATCCGGCCGCGAGATTGCTGAGCTCGAGCGTCGCATGCGCGTGAACGATCGCATCATCCGCTACCTCACGGTGCGCGTTGATGAAGATCGCCGTCGCGCCGAGAAGTTTAAGGAGCGCCGCGCTCGCAAGGCCGCCAAGCGTCCAGCGGGTCACGGCGGGCAGCGTAGTTCCGCTCCTTCTGAGTTCGTCAACGATGAGACCCGCGAGGGCTGAGGAAAAAATATGTCGAGTAACTACGAAGACCGCTCGCGCGGATACAATGGCGACGAAGATATGGACCGGGGCCGCCCGATGGGCGGACGCGGCGGTGGTCGTCGCATGCATAGACGAAGAATTTGCCGCTTCTGTATGGAGAAGGCGGATCTGATCGATTTCAAAGATGTCAGACTCTTGCAGAATTACATTCCTGAACGCGGCAAGATCATTCCACGCCGAATTACCGGTAACTGCGCCATCCACCAGCGCATGCTGGCTGAAGCGATTAAACGGGCACGCAACATCGCGCTGCTTCCGTACACTACGGACTAAGGAAGGAGCGAGAAATGGCACACACTAGAATCCTATTACGCGAAGATGTGGACGACCTCGGAGCTCGTGGCGAGATTGTCAGGGTGAAAGCAGGCTACGCTCGTAATTACCTGCTGCCGCGCAAGCTGGCTGTGGAAGCCAATGCCGGCAACGTCAAACAGATCGAACGCGAGCGCTCTTTGCTTCTTAAGAAGGAAGCTTCCGAACGTGCAACTGCCGATGCGCAGGCCCAACAGATGGGTTCACTCGTGCTGACCTTCCAACGCAAGTCAGGTGAGCAGGGAGCACTCTATGGTTCGGTCACGTCGATGGACCTCGCAGAAGCCCTGAAGGAAAAAGGGTATGAAATCGATCGTCATCGTCTTCACTTACGAGAACCACTGAAACGACTCGGCGATTTTATTGTACCGCTGCGTTTGCACCGTGAGGTAACAGTCGATTTGCAGGTGAAGGTTGCGCCGGAAGGCGAAATGATAGTCGGTCACATGAGTCCGGAACAGGAAGCGGAACTCGCCCGCCAGGCCGCGCCGGCCGAGTCGGAAGAATCATCCGTAGCTTCTGAGTAGAAAAAACGACGGCTTGATGGTCAATTTTGATGAGGCCGTCAGCGCTGTAGTATAGTTTCGGCGCTGCAGGTTTAATTACCTGCGGCGCCGTTTTTGTTTCTTGTAGCCACGTCCATAATCTTCCAGTCGTTCCATAATTAATCCATGGCCACTCCAGATCCTATTCGCGAGCAATCTTTTGAACGGGCGTTGCCGAACAGCGCCGAAGCCGAACGTGCGATCCTCGGAGGCGTCCTGCTTGATAACACGCTGATCAGTCAAGCCATCGAGTTGCTGAAGCCTGAAGACTTTTACGTTCCTTCGCATCGCCGCATCTTCACCGCGATGATTGCCCTGTTCGAACGCGGGGCAGAAATTAATCCAATCCTGATCGGAGAGGAACTCAAGAAAGAGAACGCGCTGGAATCGGTTGGCGGCATCACTTTCATCGCGAACCTCAGCTACGGCCTGCCGCATTCAACCAACATTGCGCACTACGCCAAGGTCGTTCGCGGAAAGTCGATGTTGCGGCAGCTCATTAAGGCTGCGGGAAAGATCACTCAGGAAGCGCTGGAACAGGAAGACGAACCGGAGATCATTCTCGATCATGCCGAACACGCGATCTTTCAACTTGCCGACGAACGCATTCGCCAGGGTTTCGTGCATGTCAAACCTGTTGCTGAGCAGTTGCTGGAAAAGATCCAGGAGATGGAAGGTCGTGCAGCCGTCCTCACGGGACTCACAACCGGCTTTGCCGATCTCGACAAGATGACGTCCGGCCTCCAACGCCAGGACCTGATCATTCTTGCTGCCCGTCCCTCGATGGGCAAAACAAGTCTGGCCCTGATGCTTGCGGAGAACGCGGCGATTCACGCGGGGGCTGTGGTTGGTATCTTCTCGCTGGAAATGTCGAAAGAGGCGCTCGTAATGCGCATGCTTTGTTCCCAGGGAAACATCGATGCGCAGCGCTTTCGTAACGGTTTTCTGACGCGACCCGAATGGGCGCAGATCGCCAAGTCATTAGGTACTCTGGCCGACGCAAAGATCTACCTTGATGACACGGCAGGAATTTCCGTACTGGAGATGCGGGCGAAATCACGTCGCCTCGCGGCGGAACAGAAAAAACTCGATCTGATCATCGTGGACTATCTCCAACTGATGTCCGGATCAGCAAAACGAGTTGAGTCGCGTCAGCAAGAGGTGTCTCAGATTTCGCGGGAGTTGAAAGCGCTGGCCAAGGAAATGAATGTGCCGGTTGTGGCACTCTCGCAATTGTCGCGCGCTCCGGAGTCTCGTTCCGATCACCGTCCGCAGCTTGCTGACCTGCGTGAATCAGGCGCCCTCGAACAGGATGCTGACGTCGTTGCGTTCATCTACCGCGAGGAGCAATACAAAACGCCCGAAGAGAAAGCCAATCTGCCGGAGGAACAGAAGAATGTTGCCGAGCTGATTGTCGCCAAACAGCGCAACGGTCCAACCGGCACAGTCGACTTGCGGTTCACGCCTTCAAGCATGCGTTTTGACAATCTCTATCGCGAATAACTGCTAGCCAGGCTCATGGCCGTTCACTTCACACGGAGGATCCCTCATGTCCAGTCAACTTCCCATCGTGCTCGCTCACGGCATCGCAAGATTTGATGTTCTATTAGAAATCCTCAAGACGGAGCTCAAACTTCCCGACACGCAACTCGGCGAACGGTTTCACTACTTTAAGGGGATCAAACCGCATCTCGAAGCTCATGGCTTTACAGTCTTTCATCCCAACCAGGATTTTGCAGGCGCGGTTGAGCTACGTTCAGAACAGCTGAAAGCGAGAGTCAACGAAGCACTCGCGGCCAGCGGCGCAGATCAAGTGCGAATCATCGCGCACAGCATGGGTGGACTCGACGCGCGCCACATGATCGTCGATCTTGGAATGGCTGAGAAGGTCGCGCAGCTCACCACGATCGGAACACCTCACCATGGAACTCCGCTCGCCGATCATATGTTGAGCCAACAGGCGGGCGTTCTGCTCGTGGACGTTTTGCAGCGAGTCATCAACGTGGACGGGTTTGCCGATTTAACGATGGCGTCTTGCGAAGAGTTTAATGTCCGCGCCGAAGATCAGGAGGCGAAGAACAGCGTTTCGTACCAGGCTTACGGCAGCTTTGAGAGTGGCCACCTTGTTTTCGCTCCGCTCATTGCCTCATGGAGGTTCATCCGGGATCACGCCGGCAAAAACGATGGCCTCGTTCCATTTACATCTCAGCAGTGGCAGAAGGAATTGATCTCTCACGATGGCCTTCGCAAGAGTGTTATGCAGAAGGAGTATCCGTTGCCGGCTGACCACCTGAATCAGGTAGGCTGGTGGGATCCGCAAGAAGCACTAAACCCGCTTGTCGGCTTCGGCAGCGCTTTCAAACAGGCGGCTCACTATGAAGATCAGATCAAAGCTGTCTATCTGGAGATAGCGAATAGCTTCAGCTAGTACGCCGTGTTCGCGAGTATTAGGTAAGTCCCTACAATTCAAGCCGCGGATGTCGCGGAAGATGCGGATCGGAGTTAGAACTTTTTGATCGGCGTCATCCGCGTTGCATCCGCGGCTAATTGATTATTTGACGCTCGGAATTGTTTCAGGCAAATTTACTTTCTGATGCCCACTTCGCAGAAGAGTAATGCAATCGAAACCATCGGCCATCGCCCCACTTGGGCCGAGATCGATCTCGACGCTCTAGCGTCAAACTTCCACCTGATAAAAAAGCTTATCGGACCAGCCGTGAAGGTCATGGCGGTCGTTAAGGCAAATGCCTATGGCCATGGATCCGTCCCTTGTGCGTTACGTCTGGCGAGCGAAGGCGCCGACTGGTTTGGTGTTGCATTACCGGAGGAGGGAACTGAACTCAGAGCGGCGGGTATCACTCAGCCGATTCTGTGTCTCGCCGGGTTTTGGGAAGGACAGGCCCGCAGCATTATCGAGCAGAAACTAACTCCCGTCGTCTTCCGGCGCGACATGATCGAGTCATTGGATAGCGCAGCGCGTGCCGCCGGAACCGTTGCAGATGTTCATTTGAAGGTCGATACAGGAATGGGTCGGCTTGGAGTACGCTTTGACGAAGTCGCCGAGTTCGTTGCGACCTTGCCGGAATACCGGAACATCCGCGTCGATGGCTTGATGACTCACCTCGCCGCCGCCGACGAGCCATCCTGCGCTACGCTAACGGACGATCAGATCACGAGGTTCAATCGCGTCGTCGAAGTGTTTCGTGAACATGGCTTCCACCCCACCTATCTTCACAGCTTAGCGTCTGCAGGGATTTATAGTCACCCGGAAGCTCTCGGAAATATGGTGCGGCCGGGCGGCGTGCTCTACGGACTCTGGCGCGACATTCTGCATCCATCTCACGGCAATAACGAATTGCGTCCGGTGTTGGCGCTGCGTTCACGAATTGCCTTACTTAAGTGGGTGCCTGTGGGAGAGACCATTGGCTATGGCTGCACGTTCGAGGCGTCTCGCAAAACGCTCGTCGCAACGATTCCCATCGGGTACGACGACGGTTACCCTCGCGGGTTGTCGAATCGAGCGCGAGTAATTGTGCGTGCTTCATACGCGCCGGTGATTGGTCGCATTTCGATGGATCTCACGCTGCTTGATGTGACCGGGATTCCAGGGGTGGATATAGGTGACGAGGTGACGTTGATTGGTTCAGCGCCAAACGACGACAGTGAGGATGGCGCGCAACCCAGGCTTGCCATTAACGCCGAAGACCTCGCAAAGATCGCCGGCACGCTTTCGTATGAGGTTACTTGCGGCATTGGCGCGCGAGTTCCGCGGGTTGATATCGAAAAGCGGCGTGAAATACAAGTTCGCCAACTCTGAATCATATGAACAGTGAGCCGTCCAGGATCAAAGTCAAAGTTAACGAACGCGACTCCGTTACGGCGCTGCTCTATCCGGTTGCAAAGAACAATCGCGCAGGGATCACCGTGATTCTGGGTCATGGAGCGGGAGCCGACCAACACAGCAGCTTCATGCAGCGATTTGCGAGTGGACTCGGCGCGCGCGGTTTTGATGCGCTGACTTTCAACTTTCTCTACACCGAGCAAGGCCGCCGGGGCGCTCCGGATCACAAAACGAAACTTGAGGCCTGTTATCGCGCCGTTATTGAAACCGCTCAGAAGCAGAGAACGCTAAAGGCAAACCGTTTGGCAATTGGCGGGAAGTCGATGGGTGGGCGGATTGCTTCACAAGTGGCGGCAGAGGATGGCGAAGGCATTGCGGCGCTAGTGTTCCTTGGATATCCCCTTCATCCCCCCGGCAACCCGGCAAAGATGCGTGACGCGCATCTGGAACACATCAAAGCGCCGATGCTATTCATGCAGGGCACACGCGATTCGTTTGGAAGTCCGGACGAGTTGCGAGAAGTAATCAAGAGGCTGAAGCTACCGGCGACGCTTTCCCTTATCGAAGGCGGCGACCATTCTTTCAAAGTTCCAAAAAGCTCGCCACTAACACAGGACCAGGTTCATGAGTCGGCAATGGATGAAATCTCGAACTGGCTGCGATACAAGGTCCAAAGCGCAATTTAGCACAGCCCAACACCAAAGACGCCTAGTCACAAGACTGCTGTTTCTTCCAAGAGCCTTCCTGCAGCAAAGCGTTCGATGCTGAGTTGCGTCGCATCGATCAAATCAGAGCGGCCGTTCAGGATCAAATCCGCCGTGATGCGACCGGAAGCCGGTGAGTGCATCACGCCGTGTCCGCTGAACCCGTTTGCGAAGTAGAGCCCCTCGACATCAGGCGCGGGACCGATGATCGCGTGATGGTCCGGCGTCATTTCATACAAGCCAGCCCAGGCGCGTCGCGGGTTGACAGCCGCGTCAGCGAGACACGGAACTCGGTCGGCAGCGCGCGTCAGAATTTTCTCGACAAAAGCCGGTTCGAAATCAGTCTTGAACCCTGTCGTCTCCTGCGGATCATTCCAGGCCAGCAGAATGCCGGCGCCTTCTCGACGAAAATGAAAACCAGTGGACATGTCGATGACCATGGGAAAGCGTTTGGGGAGTTGATCGAACGGTTCCGTTGGTACGAGCTGACGACGCAACGGCTCAACGGGCAAACGTGTCCCGGCAAAGGCGGCAACTTCCGCAGCCCACGGTCCAGCCGCGTTAACAACAACAGGGGTGGAAACGAAGCCGCGAGTTGTCATCACACCTTTAATCCCGCGAGAGGCAGCAGCTTGAGCAGAAGCTCCCATTTCAATTCCCGTAACCGGAGTGTCCAGCCACAATCTGACGCCTCGCTCGCGGGCCTTCTGCATGAAGCCCATCATCACACTGTGTGGATCGACAAAACCATCAGTCGGACAAAACGTGCCTCCGAGAATATCGTCGACGCGCAGTTGTGGCACAAACTCCGCAACATCTGCGGCTGAAACCAACTCGACGTTGTTCACTCCCAACGCCAGCTGTCTCTCGCGATTGGTCTTGAGGTAGTCAAGATGTCGCTCAGTCGTAGCGCAGAAGAGATACCCATGAGCGCGGTAGTCGGCGGGGTAACCCACCACATCATCAAACTTCGCGAAGAACTCGATCGAGTAGCGCGACATCTGGATATTCACTGGAGTAGCAAATTGAGCACGCACGCCGCCCATGCTTTTTCCAGTGGAACCCTTGCCCTGATGAGGCTCGCGTTCGATCACGAGAACGTTTGTGCAACCGGCCTCGGCGAGATGATAGGCCACGCTGGAGCCCACGATGCCACTGCCGATGATCACGACGTCTGCGGTTTCAGTCATAGTTGCTGCTGATTTGGTAATCAGTCCGTTTTGTGGCCGAGCATAAGCTGAAGGCGAGCATCACACAACCTGTATTCAGTAGGACAGTAGTGCGGTAAGGACTCGGTGCTCTACGCGAGATCATACTTAGTGATAACACAGCGGGGCAAGCCCGCCTTCCTAACTTCAAAACAATCAAGCTTGCGTTGTTTTCGCTCTGAAGAGCCTTGCTAAAAGATTACGACCTCAACTCGGATTAGCCCGAGGTGAGGAAGGCGGGCTTGGCCCCGCTCTTTGCGAATCATTGAGCGCGCAGGTTTCGAAATTACTGTGATGCCGCTATCTGGTTTTCAGTTATAATCCGCGACCTGCCAAGCTCAGGATACCTAACCAATGCTGAAAACTTTCGATTGTCCCAAGTGCGGCGCGCCGGTCACATACGAACGCAAAGATGTGTTCGGTGAGGCCGAGTCAACAGTGCGCTGTCAGTACTGCAACAGCAGGTTAATGGTGCCGGACGAATTGCGCGGACAACCCGCGCGTGTTCTTCCGATCACAATCGATCTGCGATCTGTGACGAGGCAAAAACCGGTTCGCTGGATCTGGCTGCTGGTCGCTATTCCGCTCGTCCTAGGCCTCTTCATTGTTCTCGGAGTACTCGGCGCATTGGCGCCGGCTTTCTATTCGGTGAATCGCACAGTCACACGCGCGGACGAACATGGCGTTACGCGTCCTTTGCGGCCCGCCGAAAAGCCAACAGGCGATGGCTTCGCGCGAATCGTCATGCAGTTCGGTAGTGAAGGCATCGGCCCGGGTATGTTCACTGATGCTCGCAGTATCGCCGTGGACGGCGTCGGAAAAATTTACGTCGGTGAGTACTCGGGTGGCCGGATCCAGGTTTTTGATCCGGCGGGAAAGTTTTTGACGCAGTGGAGCATCGGAGATCGCAAGACTCTTCTGCGCGGCCTTGCTGCGGATCGCAAAGGCACTGTCTACACTGCGCAAGGCGGGAATATTCAACGCTACGACGGTGAGACAGGGAACTCACTCGGGCAATTGCAGTACGCGGGCGACTGGGGATTTGACGACGTAGCGAGCGCGGCAGATGGAGGACTCATTGCGGCGTGGTACAAGAATCGGGACGACATCGTCAGGTTCAATGCGAAGGGCCAGGCGGTCAAAACTATCTCTGCGGCCATCAGTTCTGCGAGCGGCGATTCCGAACTGGAGACGCGCGTGGCGATCGACGGCCTCGGTAACATCTACGCTCTGGGAACATTCAATAATGCTATTTTCAAATTTACGCCGGACGGAAAGTTTGTGAACCGTTTTGGCGGTGCTGGCGACAGACCCGGCCAGATTCGCGCGGCGAGTGCGATCGCTGTTGATGGCAAAGGTCGAGTTTATGTGAGTGACATCAAAGGCATTCAAGTCTTCGATGCAGACGGTCGCTATCTCACGGTTTTCAAAGTGGAGGGGGTGGCTTCAGGCATGGTCTTCAACGACAAGAATGAACTCTTCGTTGCAGCGCGAAATCACGTGATCAAGTTTACTGTGAAGGCAGACTAAGAGAAGTCGATGAACGCAGAACGGTATCGTCGTTGGTTTGAGTATGAATGCGACAGCAATGCGAAGGTGCTGGCTTCGTTGCAGGCGGTTCCGGCCGAGCTGCGCGCCGAACCATTTCAGAAGGCAGTGAATCTGCTGGCTCATCTGGTTGCGGCACGACAGATGTGGTTGTTTCGGCTGGGCGTCGCTGCCAAGCCGGTCGAGCTTTTTCCGCCACATACTGACCTTTCCGATCTGCCGTCGCTTGTCGAGTCGATGCAGGCTGCGTGGACCAAATACCTGACAAGCCTTGACGACAACGACATTTCTCGAGTCGTCGAATATCAAAGCTACGAGGGCCAACGGTTTCGCAACACAATCGATGACATTCTGACGCAGTTGTTTGGGCACTCGCTTTATCATCGTGGTCAGATTGCCATGATCATCCGCTCCATCGGAGCTGAACCGGCAGTCACAGATTTTGTGTTCTGGGCTCGTGAGACTGAGAGCGAAAGTTGACTCCTCGCATCTCGATCGACTCTTTCCTCAAGGAGTGAAATATGTCAGCCACTGCTAACGACACAATGGGAGCGAAATGGGAAACTGCCGAAAGGTTGGCCAGAACACTATCGATAGTCGCAATTCCGGTGGTTCTAGCGATCGGTGGATGGATCATCCAGCAACGAATTCAGAATCAAGCCGTCAGTCGTGATTATGTGCAACTAGCTGTCTCGATTCTGAAGGAACCGGAAAGCGCGAAAGTAGACCCGGACATGCGGGCCTGGGCCGTGCAATTGCTCAACGACAATTCGCCAACAAGATTCACGCCGAAGTTCACGGAACAACTGAAGACAGGCCAGGTGCAACTTCCGCAAAGCTTCAACGTGTCGTCCAGTCCGGCTTCTGCCCAGACAACGACGGCGGGCGAGACCAGGGATGACGCGAGCAGTTGGGAAGCAAAGGGATTTAATTTTCTTCTCAGTAAAGATGCCCAGGCAGCGCTTGATGCATTCGCTCACGCAGAGAAACTCTGGCCTGCGTATCACAGCGTCTCGGAGATAAAGAAACTGCTGCAGGAGAATCAGGCGGCGCTTAGCGCGGCGCCGCGGGAAGGCAAGAGCGAGGTCTGGAGCAGCTTCTATCGGACGTTAGTAAATAAGTATTCGTGGGGCATGCCCGCAGACATCAAGGACAAACTGAACCAGCAGATCTGAACTAGACGGTGAAGCCGCTCATGGAAATAGGCGACGTAATATCCTGGGAACGCACATTCACTGAAACGGATATCAGGGAGTTTACTCGTTTTTCTGGCGACGCGGGTGAACACCATCTTGTGCGGGACGAACAAGGGCGTCTCATGGCGCACGGACTACTAACCGCGACGCTGCCGACGAAGATTGGCGGCGATCTGAATCTCATCGCGCGTCAGTTGACCTTTCAATTTCATCGCCCGGTTTTCTCCGGAGACACGATTCGTTGCGATGTCACGCTCGAGAGTCTCGAACCCGACGAGAAATTCACGAGGATCGCGTCGAGTTTCGTCTGCCGCAATCAGCACGGAAAAGACGTGATGACAGGCGAAGCTCACGGCGTGATCAGAAACCGCGACTGAATCGGTCGTGTGGGATCGGCAGGAGAGGTACGCAGCAAGATTGCTTGCGTACCTCTTTGGCTGGGTGGGCACTCGGAACGAAGCAGGCAGATGGCAGATGGCAGCAGGCAGGGTTCGCAGTTCCTTCGGCAGTTCTGCTTATTGCAAGACAAAGTTATAGGTGATTACACCTGACACTTTCACCGCCTGGTCTCCCAAACGCGTGGGCGAGAAGCGCGCCTGATAAGCCGCTCGCTCAGATGCCTGCTTGAAGAGTGGATGTCCGTCGACAGCATGCGCGGAGATCACCCTTCCTGTTTCATCAATCAAGACCTGGATACTCACTCGACCCTGCAGATGCATCGTCTTGGCCATCGGCGGGTAGGGCGGCGCCGGGAGTGAAACAGCCTCACTCGTGATCACTCCCTTGCTTACAACCAATGGCTTGGGTTTGGGTGTGGGAAGTGGCGGTGGTGTTTCGATGACAACGCGATTGGTCCCTTCGGAGTTAATACTGCTGTTGTTTCCAGGCCCGGTTCCACCCGGCAATCCTGGATCGACGTCGCGCCCGGTGAACCTAACGATGCCCGTAGTAGGCATCGGTAGTCCGGGATTAGGAATTGTTGAAACCTTGTCCGGCGTAGCGGTGGGACTATCCACTCGGGCCATCGCCGCTGCTCGCTCGTAATGCGTTTGGTTGTTATTGCTTGAATTCCTAGTCGGGTTTGAAGGTCTGGACGTAGTTAGGTCTGGCCGCACGATCGGCAGATCAACCAATGGCATCATCGTGACAAGCTCGAGCTGCTGATCTTCCATGCGTGCGTCATATGCATAGATACTGATGACTCCGGTAATCACGAAGAGCAGGGCATAGCTCGCGGTAGTAAAGAGAAAGAACGACCCGCGCCGTTTGAATTCGCGGCGATGCGAACTCGATTCAATCAGGTTATTAAACATCTGGTCCTCCATGTTGCCGGTGCCATCGGGTCTCCGGCACATTAGACTCCGAACCCGAACAAAAGTTCCGAGTTTCGAGTTTCAGGTTCCAAGTTCGCTAGTGCGGTGTCGAGGCTGGGGGTAAGTAATGCAGAGGTAACCCGCAATCGGAACTCGGAACAGGGAACTCGGAACTGCTAAGCTTCAACCTTACTTGATGTTGCAGCGTGGAAACTCTAGGATTGCACCGCTCTGGCAGCCCCCTTACCGCAGGAGTAAACAACATGGCCACCGCCGAGGTACTTCAGGAAGAACTCAATCCATTTGAGATCGCCAAGCACCAGTTCAATCTTGCCGCCGACTACCTCGAGCTCGATCAGTCGATGCGACGTGTTTTGGAAAATCCCAAACGCCAGCTGATCGTTTCCATTCCGGTGAAGATGGACGGCGGTGACGTGCAGGTGTTCGAGGGCTATCGAGTTCAGCACAACATCGCGCGCGGTCCGGCCAAGGGCGGCATTCGCTATCACCCTAATGTCACGCTTGATGAAGTGAAGGCCCTGGCTTCCTGGATGACCTGGAAATGCGCCACAGTCGGCATTCCCTACGGCGGCGGTAAAGGTGGCGTTATCTGCGATACCAAGCGGATGTCCAAGAACGAACTTGAGCGTCTGACGCGTCGCTACGCTTTTGAGATTGCCCCGATCATCGGTCCCGATCGTGATATTCCAGCACCCGACGTCTATACAGACGAACAGACGATGGCGTGGATCATGGATACGATTTCCATGGTGCGCGGACATACCGAACTGGGAGTTGTTACCGGCAAGCCGATATCCCTGGGTGGCTCTCTCGGTCGCAGTGAAGCAACGGCCCGCGGTTGTCTCTACGCTTTGCGCGAAGCCTGTCGAGTCACAAGCGTAAACATGAAGGGCGCGCGCGTGGCGATTCATGGATTCGGCAACGCGGGTGCGAATATCTCGCACATGGTTGCGGCGGATGGAGCTCGCGTCGTGGCGATCTGCGATTCCAAGGTGGGTCTTTATTCAGAGAGCGGCATCGATATTCAGGCGGCGCTGCGGCATAAGAAGGAGACGAAGGGACTGGCTGGGTTCCCCGGCGTCAAAGAGATTCCTTCCGACGATGTGCTCACGGTTGATTGTGACATTCTGCTGCCGTCTGCCTTGGAAAATGCTATCACGCTCGCGAATGTGGGCCAGGTTAAGGCGAAGATTATTGCTGAACTCGCGAATGGCCCAACGACACCGGGCGCCGATCGCGTGCTGGCCGACGAGGGAGTGTTTCTTGTGCCGGATATTCTTGCTAACGCTGGCGGCGTAACAGTGAGTTATTACGAGTGGGTGCAGGATCAGAATTCCTTCTTCTGGTCTGAGAGTCACATCAACGAAACCCTCGAGCAAGCGATGCGAACAGCATTCACGTCGGTGCATGAAACAGCTCAGCGATATGGCACGGACATGCGCACCGGAGCATACATACTGGCGGTTGATCGCGTCGCCGAAGCGACGAGTGTGCGCGGGATATTTCCGTAGGAAAAACGGTTTTGGCCTTTGGTCTTAGGACCCAATTATTGGTGCTTGGTACTTGGTACTTTGTTTTGAAGTCGATGGGCTTCGGGAGTCATATTAAGGTTCCA
>JBDTYQ010000049.1:0-29138 GCA_040005515.1 bacterium | reverse complement strand
CGGAGGCCACAAGCCGTGATCAAATTGGATATCATCAACCGCGTAGCCGAGAAGACTGGTGTCCCAAAGATGAAGGCGGAGCAAGCGGTCGATGCCCTTTTTCACTCGATGAAAGAAGCGCTCACGCGAGGTGAGCGTATCGAACTGCGCGGCTTCGGAGTCTTTGTTGTCAAACCTCGGAAGCGCGGTGTGGGCCGCAATCCCAGGACGGGTGAAGAGGTGGCCATTCCTTCAGGAAAGACCATTCGCTTTAAACCGGGTAAGGAACTGCAGGCCCATGAAGATGGTGAGCCGATCAGCGCCAAGGCAGACTTGCCGGATGCCGGCGTGTAGAGCAGCGTTACAGAATTAGATTGATTATCGAGGCTAGAGGCTGGAGTCAGACATTCAGACTCTGGCCTTTATTATCTAAGACAGCCACTTATGTCTGAATCGGTCCAGGCAATTCCTCCTTTCGTTGACTCGCCGGTAAGTACCGTACCGGACAAAACACTGCGCCCTACAAAGCGCGAGTGGGTCCGTCATGCTGGTCTTTTCCTGCTGACAGTGATCACCACTACGATCGCGGGGATTGTTGCTGCCGCACCGGAACCAGAGGTGAGACAGATCGCGCTTGCGAGCATTCTTGACTACATTCTTTACGTACCGCGGTATTACTTCCTGACGGTAGCTGCACTGATCAGTTCAGCTTTCACTGATCCGTGGATCTTGACTCAGGGGCTCATCTTTTCTGCGGCCCTCCTGGCAATACTCACTGCGCATGAAATGGGCCACTACGTCGCGTGCAGGCGCTATGGCGTGAGCGCAACGCTGCCGTTCTTTATTCCGGCGCCACCCCTCTTTCTGGCGGGAACGTTTGGCGCGTTCATCAAAATCAAATCACCGATTCCCTCGCGCCGCGCGCTTTTTGATATTGGTCTCGCCGGACCGCTGGCTGGCTTTCTCGTGGCAGTTCCCATCGCGGTGCTTGGCGTATTGCACATAAAGCCTCCCGGGCCAGACGCGGGTTACGGGATCATCTTTAATGATCCATTACTATTTCGACTGGTCGCGAAGCTGCTTGGCATTGCCCTCGATCCGCTAGCTCCAACCAACCCTTATTACATGGCGGCCTGGATCGGTTTACTGGTAACGAGTTTGAATTTGATGCCGGTGGGACAACTCGACGGTGGTCATGGAACCCTCGCGGTATTCGGACCGCGGGCGCATAAGTTGATCGGTCGCGTTGCGTTTGTGACGATGGCCGTGCTCGCGGTGTTGGGATTCTTATGGCACGGCAGCCCGAGCGGGTTTCTTTACACTGTGCTGCTCGGGGTGATGTTGCGAGTGCGGCACCCGCTGCCTGAGGAAATTGAACCGTTGGGACAACAACGCCTACTAGTCGGAGTCATGACGCTCGTCGTCTTCGCGTTGTGCTTCTGGCCATTTCCGATCACGATCACGTGAAAGTCTCGGTGCGGAGTTTGAAATTCTACGCACAAGAGCGAAGTCTAAAGTTTAAAGACTCAAAACCTAAGCCCACCCTTTCGTTTTACGTCGCCGAAGTGGCAGCAGGCAGGAGTCCTCTGATCTCGCGGACAACGCGGTTCACCTCGTCCTGGTCCGCGAGCGCGATCATGAAGAGCTTGTAGCCTTCGTGGAAACAGATCACACCATTCGCGAACAGCCAGACACCACCAAGAAACGGGTTGCCGCCAACGAGCCAGCCGACCGGCGCCCCAACCACACTGCCGGGTTGAAGGATTGTCGCGAACATCGCCGCGCCGGCGGCACAACTGAACGCCCCCAGCAACGGTGCCCCCACATACTTCGTCACGTTGCGTTCGAACTCGACGCGTTTACGTTCCGCTTCAGAGAGTTTTCCCTGCGCGATCAACTCTTCCTGTTTTTTGAGATAACCATCGAACGTTTCGCTGAGCTTTCTGACACCAAAGATTGGCAAAGCCGAGTGAGTGAGCCAGTGTGGATGAGCGCCCAGCAAGACCGTGTCAAGACCGGGAAGGGCGGACCCCATTCGTATTCCCAGAACCAGGGAGAAAGAAACCGCAGCAGCTTTTCCCGGATTCTCTTTGATCCAATCGCGGGCCTTTAACACACCGGCAGTAGCTGCTGATGAAGCACGCGTAAACTTTGCTCCGGTATCGTAAATTTGAGAGGCACGATCGTAATGCTTCTTCGCGTCGTCGAGGACTTCGCCGGCTTTCTTTCCAACCTTCTTACCGGCATCACCCGTAACATCGCGCCAGGTTTTCCCAGCCTGTTCTGCGCCGCGTCTTGCTTCGGCAGCGAAACGCTTGGCCGCCTCACCAACGTCACCATCCTCGGCAAGCTTTCCGGCCTCCGCTTTGACTTTCTCGGCGCTGTTGGCGAGCGACTCTGCACCGCGTCTGGCAGTCTCACCCGCGACGCGCGAACCCTCTTCAACCAGATCAGAAATGGCGTACTTTTCGTCGAGCTCGCGCGCCTTCCGACGCGCCGCTCGCTGCCATTCATCGATCTTATCTTTATAGTCAGACATAGGAGATTGGCAATTTGCGATTGCCCATTGCCGATTGATGAAATTGCCGATTGCCGCTTCGGAGCCGCGAACCCCACCTTAGGGCCCAAAGACCAAACAAGTTCAAAGCTCTACGAACCAAGCACAACGTACCCGGGTTTATTGTACGTGGATCGGCTCATCCGAGTTCGATCTGGCTTCCTGCGCACGGGCTATACGGTTCTTGCCTTTTCTCTTAGCTTCATAAAGTGCTGTATCGGCGCTGGCCACGAGCTGACGCGAAGACTGGGCGTGCGTTGGGTATTCAGCTACCCCAAAGCTCGCTGCAATGTGACCGGTGGCCGGTATTTCAGCAGCGCCCAAGGCGATCCGAAGGCGCTCAGCCACCTCAAGTCCAGCGTCGAGGCTAGTCTCCGTCAGGACCACGGCAAACTCCTCCCCACCCACGCGCGCAGCCAAATCGATCCCCCGAGTGCCCTCCTGGAGCACCTTTGCGAGACGCCTGAGTGCTTCATCGCCTGCTTCGTGTCCATAGGTGTCGTTGACTTGCTTGAAATTGTCGACGTCCAGAACCAGAAGACAAAAAGGGTGCCCATGCCTTTCGGTTCGGCCAATTTCGCGTTCCAGGTGACGTTCAAAGCGCCTGCGATTTGCGAGGCCGGTCAAATGGTCGGTGGTCGCCTGCTCTTCCATCACATCCAGATAAGCCTTGAAGTCCAGAAGTGTCCGGGCGCGTGACAGCAGGAGATCAAGGTCCGTGGGGTCGGTGAAGTAGCCGAGCGCCCCCACCTCCGAACCCAACCGTTGATCCTCAACCCGGAACCCGGCGGCGGTTTGCAAGATAATGGGGATGAATCTGGTCATCGGATTATCGCGTATGCGGCGGGCGAGATCGTAGCCATTCACCTTGGGCATCATAATGTCCGAAACGATGAGGTCGGGCTGGAACGATGCAACCGCGGCAAGTCCCTCTTCTCCGTCTGTGGCGGTTCTCACCTCGTACCCGGCCATGGTCAAGGCGACTTGCAATAGCTGCAGCTTGTCAGGGTCGTCGTCAACAACTAGAACATGGAATTTTTCTGACATAAATTGTTATTTAAGGGGCCGCTGTTGCGCGTCAAAAGGCTTCGTGCTAAAGTTTGGTCCATTCAGTCATCGCGTTTGTGCGTGCCCCAAACCAAACCCGCGCAATTACTGAAAAAAAGTCCACGGCCAGTAATTTTCCCAGGGTTTCCTTACAGTTTCCGTACCAAATCATAGGTTCACAATAGATCGACTCGTCCGTTATTTCGACGACTGAGAACCTTTTACTCAATCTCCCATGAGAGACAGGGACCATTTAGTCATGCAACAGAAGCGTGCCCGCGATCTTACCGCTGACGACCTTGGGGCGATGATTCGAGAGTTGGATTTTGGCCCAAACCTCGGCGACGAGCTGATAGCAAAGCTGGCCGCTGGTTCCATCGTGCTCGACATGAGGCGTCGCCGCTTCATCTACCGTGCTGGCGATCCCGCTGACTCGCTTTATGCGATCGTCCAGGGCCGCGTTAAGCTGTGCCGCATCGATCCCACCAGCGAACGCGAAGCCGTAATCGACATCCTTTCTGAAGGCTGTCTCTTTGGAGAATCGGCTCTCTATTCTACTGCTGGGAAACGCGAAAACTGCGCAGTTGCTTACGCAAACTCGCGCTTATTAAGGATTCCTGCGGGGGATTTTCAAAAGGGGATGGCGGAAGACCACCAACTTCATGATTACACTTTCAGGCTGATCGGTCAACGACTTGAACATGCCGAGCGTCGCCTTGCCGACTTCGCTCTCAACGCGATTCCCGCACGGCTCGATAGGCTGCTGGCCGATTTTTCCGATCGCTATGGTGTGCCTGAGCGCGAAGGCGTTTTGATTGATATACCGCTCCCCCACCGGGAGATTGCCTCAATTGTCGGTTCCACCCGCGAAAGCGTCACCGTGCGCTTGAATGCGATGCGGCGTGAAGGCACAATCGAGTTCGTCAACAGAAGGATTCTGGTCAAGCGCCCTGAGTCGCTTGTCCAACCGCCTGCGATCGCACCCGATGAAGGGTTGGTTTTGAAACTGCATTCGCCTGTATGAAGTGTCCCATCTGCCGTAAGCCCGTCGAGTGGAAAGAAAATCCCTTTCGTCCGTTTTGTTCTGAACGTTGCAAGCTACTGGATTTCAGTCGCTGGGTAAGCGATGAATACAGCGTTCCGGGCAAACCCGTTACTATCGAGAACGGCGATTCTCCTACCGAACCTGCAAACCCCCACGAAGAAACTGAGCAGTAGGACAGACATTTCTGCCTGTCTCTTCGGGTCTCAAAGTCTCAGATCTCAAATCTCAAATCCAATTGCCAGGAAACTTTGGACTCGAGACTTGGAACTTGAGATCAGGTAGTGGACAGACAGGAATGTCTGTTCTACCTCGCGAGTCGTGTAGAATGGCTTCCGTCCCAAGTTAACTAATGTCGCCATCGCCCACTCGCGCCACTCTGCTAGCTCTCGCAATGCTGACGACAGCTGTCTTAGCTCTCTCCTGCGGTAAGAACGACTCTTCAGGACCAACGCCGGTTTTGTCTGCTCCGCCGCATACCACCTATCCGATGCCACCCTTAAAAATGGACGCCTCCAGTGCGGGCCTGGGATGGACTCTGCTCGATGGGGAACGGGCTCGGCTGGCAGATTTTCATGGGAAGGTGCTGGTCCTGGATTTTTATGCAACCTGGTGCGTTCCCTGCCGCCAGAGCATTCCTCATTTGATCGAGCTCCAATCTCGTGACGGCTCCAAAGGGTTACAGGTTGTCGGACTCAACGTTGGCGGGCCGGATGATCGGGTGAAAGTTGCAGACTTCGCCAAAAAATTTTCCATTACCTATCCGCTCGGTTTTCCTGACAAAGCGGTCACAGACTTTTTTCTATCGGATGACGACAGTCTGCCGCAAACATTTGTGTTTGATCGCCAGGGGCAACTTGTTAGGCGACTTCTTGGGTACGACACGACGAGCGCCGCCCAGTTGGAGCAGGCAATAGAGAGTGCGTTAGTATCAACAGCCAATTGAGTTCCAAGCTCGACCATTCAACAACCCGGAGCACAAAATGCTGCGAGAAAAACTGATTCGGAGGAAGCTGGGTAAGCCGACCGACTTTCGCTGGCGCAGCCATGAGATCTCTCGCATTGAAGGCTTGAGCGACGCAGTCTTCGGTTTCGCTATCACGCTGCTCGTGGTTTCGCTCGAGGTACCCCAGACATTCAATGAGCTGGCGGCAACTATGCGCGGATTCGTCGCATTTGCTATCAGCTTTACTCTGCTATTCGGAGTCTGGTTCAACCACTACAAGTATTTCCGCAGGTACGGATTGGAGGACACAGCAACGGTCGTGCTTAGCGGCGTACTCCTCTTTGTCGTGCTCTTTTATGTTTATCCTTTGAAGTTTCTTTTTAGCATCCTGGTTGATCGGTTCATCGGGGGTCATGGCGAAGTAAGATTACCTAACGGAAATGTGGAAGCAGCGATTGAAGGCGATCAGGGGGCAAGCCTGATGCTGATCTTCAGTGCCGGTTATTTGGCTGTCTTCACGGTCTTTACTTTGCTTTTCTTGCACGCCTATCGGAAGCGGCATGAACTTCGTCTCGATGAGCTGGAAGTGTTTGACACTCGAAACAGTATCCAGGAAATGCTTCTCAACTGTGGGGTCGCTTTAATATCCATTGCGGTGATTATGATCGGTGGCGCCAAATTCAGCTGGCTCGCAGGAATGGTTTATCTGCTGACCGGCGTCGCCATGGGCACGAATGGTACGATTATGGGTACTCGACGAAGACGGATGGAGAAAGGGTATGTTTCCTCCGAGGAATGAAGAAATTTCGCCATCAATCTAAGCGATCTGGTAAGCGACTAATACGTGATGACCCTGCTACCAACGATAGTCTTTGTGATTGTAATCGCCTGCTGGTTCGTTTTCGCGGCAACGTTTCTCTTACGGAAGAAGCCTCCCTCAGCTGCAGATCAAAAGCGCGATCCAAGATCTATTGTCGGCGTTGCGCTGCAGGCTCTCTCTTACGGGGTCGTATGGGGATTCCGACGGACGAGCTTTACCCCAATGATTTCCGCGGGAAAGGCTGTCGAGATCCTTCTCAGCATTGTTGCTGTTGCCGTGGCGGTAATCGCAGTGTGGGTGGTGATTGCTGCCGTGAAAACCTTGGGGAAGGAGTGGAGCATCACAGCGCGCGTTGTCGAAGGACACAAACTTGCGACCATGGGGCCCTATCGCGTTGTGCGTCATCCGATTTATACCGGCATGCTGGGAATGTTAGTGGCAACAGGGTTGGCACTCAGCTACTGGCCGGCACTGCTGGTTGCTATTGTGATCTGTTTCATCGGCACAGTGATTCGAATTCGTAGCGAAGAACGTTTGCTGCGGGAAATATTCGGCTCTGAGTTTGAAGTTTATTCCCGGAGCGTGCCGGCTCTCGTGCCCGGGGTCTATTAGGATAGACGCGTTTAATTATGAGCAAAGCAAAGATTCTGGCGACTCTGGGTCCCGCATCGCGCGAACCTGAAGTTATCGAGGCCCTGATATTGGCGGGCGCGAACGGTGTTCGCATCAACATGTCTCACGGCACGCACGAAGAAAAGGCTGAGGATATTAAGAGGGCTCGAGCCGCTGCGCTAAAACTAAAACGACCGCTGGCAGTGCTCGTTGATCTCTCAGGCCCAAAGATCCGTACTCGAAC
This sequence comes from bacterium, assembly GCA_040005515.1. Taxonomy (GTDB): domain Bacteria; phylum Acidobacteriota; class Blastocatellia; order Pyrinomonadales; family Pyrinomonadaceae; genus PSRF01. The sequence goes on along the minus strand of JBDTYQ010000049.1, from coordinate 21,891 downwards.
ACTCAAAGACGGGATGCCGGTAACCCTTCAAGCGGATGCGAGTTTCGTGCTTACGACTCGAGAGGTCGAAGGTAACGAAAAGGAAGTCGCTACAAACTATCCAGATCTTCCTCGCGTGGTGAAGGCAGGCGATCGGCTATTACTCGACGATGGGGCCATCGCTCTTGTTGTTGAGAGCACCTCAGAAACGGACGTCGTCTGTCGGGTGATTAACGGCGGTGTTCTCGGCGAACGTAAGGGGATCAACCTGCCGGGCATTTCTCTCCCGATCGCGTCGCTGACTGAAAAAGACATTGATGACCTCAACTGGGCTGTGAAGCAGGATGTCGACTACATCGCCCTCTCATTCGTCCGTACTGCCGACGATTGCGTTCAGGCAAAAGCCCTCATCAACAAGGCAGGAGGACGCGCTCCTCTGGTCGCGAAGATCGAGAAGGCTGAAGCAATCGCCCATCTTGATGAAATTATCGCCGCTGCTGATGGGATCATGGTGGCGCGCGGCGACCTGGGCGTCGAAACGAGCGTAGAGCTCGTCCCCGTCTATCAGAAACGAATCATCGAGAAGTCCGTGAGTGCCGGTAAGCTTGTAATCACAGCGACACAGATGTTGCAGTCAATGGTTACCAGTCCGCGCCCGACTCGCGCCGAGGCGTCCGATGTCGCCAACGCCGTGTGGGATGGAACAGATGCGCTGATGTTATCGAACGAAACTGCGGCCGGTCAGTATCCCGTCGCCGCAGTCGAGACGATGTGCCGAATTATCGAATCCGCTGAGGCGGGAAGGGAGCCCGATTCCAACAAAGTAGCTAAGTGGGCAGGGCGACAATCAGGAAGAGTCAGCCGCGCCCTCTGCGAAGCAGCTGCATTCGCGGCAGAGGAGATGGGAACGAACGTCACTGCGGTTCTGACGGAATCAGGATTGATGGCCCGCCGGCTCTCCGCCCTGAGACCGGAGCAACGGATTGTGGCGCTCACTCATACCCGGAATGTACAAAACGAACTCGCGCTTATCTGGGGCGTGGAGTCTTTGATCGCACCGCTCGGTGATTCCACCGAAGAGATGCTGAAGTCTGGGGAGAAGGCATTGCTCGAAGCAGGCGCGGTTGAGCAGGGAGAGATGATCGTGGTCATGGCCGGCCGGCTTTCAGGCTTAGGGCTCTCCAGCTCCGTCACGCTCTTTACTGTCGGCGGCGACATGTCGCCTTCCCGCCCGTGATTCTCCGATCGTCCATATCCGCAGGTGAGTTGTTTGAACTAATTCGGCCTGCCGCACTGGTAGTGTCGGCGCTGCTTTCAAGTTGGGTATTTGCCAGTGCCCGACGTCACGGTATCTCACTGCCAATAGCCCTCGCTTGGGCGCTTGCCTCTCTTGTCTTTCCATTCATCGTTGTTCCCATCTATCTAATTGCCCGATCTCGCCGGAAGAAGTCTGCCCCGGTACTCTTAGACAGTGATGGTCCTGCCCCGGCGGGCATCAGGCGCAGGCGAGGGCCGTTGAACCTCGCCTACACGGTGATATTGCTGTCTCTCGTCGGACTCTACTTGTACCGGGATTATCAGGACATCGATTCGTATCTGGCACGTGCCGCGCAGGCTCAATTGAGAGGAGATCACGCCCGAGCGATTGTGGAATACCGGGCCGCGCTACTAAAGGATGACAATGCGCACACGCACAAATTGCTGGCTATGGAACTGGTTGCAGCGCGCTTGCCAAGGGAGGCGCTTTCGGAGTTTCGCTTAGCGGAAAAAGCTGGCGAGCCTGACGACAGAATTCCTTACCATATTGGCCTCATGTTGGAAGCCCTCAATCAATCCGATCAGGCAGCACTCGAGTACTGGAAGTTCCTACAAACAAGAGCTTGCATCCAGGAGCTGCCCGACCCCCGGTGCGAGGACGCAAGGCGACGCGTAAGTAATGACTAGATCAATTGTGTGTTTGATTGCGAGCAGGCAGGAAACTGAGTCAGGCCTTATTCCACGCTAACCATCTCACCCCTAGTTTCTTTCTTCGCTTGTTCCTGGGCTATCTGCGCGGGAGTCTTCTGCGGATCGCGCCAGTTGTCGAGGATGCCAACCTGGTGCACGCACTGCAATGTGCAGGTAGGAGCACACCATTTCTCCGTGTTGTACTCGCGGTCAAAATCATCCATCGTGTAGTCTTCGAGAGGAATTCCCGGGTAACCGCGTTGTTGTGAGCACCAATGGACCAGACCCTCCTCGCAGATATAGAGATAACGCGCCCCGGCACGGCAGCGCCAGTTGTAGGGTTTCCCTTCGGCGATGCTGTCCTGGAACCAATTCAAGCGCGCGTGGTCCTTATTACCCACTTTCTTAACCTGTTGGAAGATGTCCTTCTCTTTAGGAGAAAGGGGCTTCAGTGTGCCGTCGTTATCGTGGATCACACCAACCGTGGTCGAGAAGCCGAGTTCGACTGCGCGCCGCGCCACTGTTAAGGCATCTTCGGGTTTCTTGATCCCACCGCCGATCACAGAATTGATGTTCACATGAAACTCGGCATGTTCAGAAAGATGGCGCAGTTTTTTGTCGAGCACGCGGAGGCTCTTGCGCGACACTTCGTCCGGATCGACGTTGTCGATACTAATCTGGAGATATTCGAGGCCGGCTTTGTTCAGTCTCTTGATGCGTTCGGGAGTGAAGTAATAGCCGTTGGAGATTAGCCCGGCAATCATTCCACGCAGGCGAATCCGATGAATAATGTCGTCAAGCTCGGGGTGCATCATCGGCTCCCCTCCTGAGATTGTTACGATCGAAGTGCCGAGCGCGCCAAGCTTATCAATCCGCTGTTTCATCTGGTCCAGAGGCACGGGGGATGACGAATGGTCATACTCATTGCAATAGCCGCAAGCCAGGTTGCAGCGGCGCATCGGGATCAGGTGCGCCAGGACAGGGTGGCGGCTGGAGAGTAAACCACGGGTAATGAAACTCGCTTCGCGAACTTTAAGCTTAAGAAAATTACTTGTTTTCATTGGTGCTAATTCCGGCGAACCGGAGATAATTCAAGAACTCTTGGGAACTCGAAGAATATGCGACCAGTACTGCGAAACGCAACTCATCGTGGTTGCATTCGCGCCTCCCGTTAAAGGCAAAGGGCTCTGGTCTCGATGCCAGAGCCCTCAGGTCCGTGGTTTTAGGAAATACTAGCCTTTGACGATTCTGACACTGGAGTCCAGCTTCAAAACGAATTCATCGGACGAAATTTTAGCGTTCTTCTCAAGTCCCATTAGGCGCATCGTAGTTGCATCATCGTTCTTCTCGACGATCTTTGTCTGCACCGGCATGCCCGAGTTATCAATCCAAATCTCAGCGTATTTGAAACTCGCATTACCCTTGGGCACCAACGTCAGGTGACTCGTACTGACGCCACCCCAAAGGGTCTCTTCACGAACGTCCTGAACAGGCTGAAAGCGCGTCTCGAGTTGCTGACGAGTCATGTACATCATCTCTAAGATGCCGCCTGCTTTGTTGCGGCTCGACTTGGAGCTGCCGACATAGGCCATGCCCAAGCGCGGACGAAAGAGCGTGTACTTTCCATTGCTGACTGCGAGAATCTCATGCTGAGGACTCTGCCATTCAATTCGGACTGACGCTTCCCGTCCCGTAGAAGGTACATACAGCACTACGCCGTTGTATTTCTCGGAATCGCGCAACTGGGAGTTGTACTTCTCCATGCTAATGCTAGAGCGAAGTGACCTCAGACTCTGCCGATTCCGCTCCATCTTATTAAGGACCGAGCTAACCAGGCCTGCACTCTGTCCGTGCACGGCAATGGCGCTAGCTACAGAAAGCGCTCCGGCAACAAGTAAAAGTGTCAGAACCAGGGAAACAAATCTCTTCATGTAAACTCCTCTCATCAATTGCCTAAAAACGAACGACCCCGGAAAGGGTCATGAAAAACCTAGCGATTATAGGGGAACGCTAACGTATGTCAACTTGGTACCCCAGGATCCTACCGTCTTTGTCCTGTACCTTTCTTACCGCGACGACTTCGGCATTTGGCTGCCCGCTAATTACCCTAACTCGTTCTTGCAATTTGCCTTTATCCTCTTCATTTGCAGCAGCTTCGGCGATTACGTACACCGTTGCTGAAGTTGGGTTTTGATGCAGACCACGCGCATGCCGTTCGCTGGCCTCAAACCAGCTTTTGGGAGTCAAAAAAATAAAGACAAGGATTAGCGCGCAAAGCGCGTCCCACTGCCAGGTATTCCTTTCGTAAGTCCAAAGGAAGGCTTTCTTGATTGTGTTGGGCAAAGACGCCACTTTTTACACTCACACGCAACTTATCTGCAAATCTCAAGCCGGCCGGACAAGTCCGCTGGTCGATTCTAGTCTGACCTGAAATCCCTGTAAATCGGGTTGTTTACATCCGGACGCTCGCCGTAGGTTCCACAATGTGTCCGTCGCGCATTTGCACTATTCGTCGGCACATTGCTGCAGCCTCGGGGTTATGAGTAATCATTACGATGGTTTGATTGAAGCGGTAGTTGAGTTCCTGAAACATGTTCAGGACCAGAGCTGAGTTTTCCGAGTCGAGGTTTCCGGTAGGTTCGTCAGCCAAAACAATGGCAGGTCGGGTGACGACGGCCCGCGCCAATGCCACACGCTGCTGTTCGCCGCCTGAGAGCTCGAGGGGTTTGTGATGCAGTTTATCTTCAAGACCAAGGAGTTTGAGGACTTCGCGACGGCGCGCGGAATCATCCCCGCCGTTGCCGTGGATCTTTTCAGCGAGCCGCAGGTTTCCTTCAGCAGTCAGGGTGGGAAACAGGTTGAATCGCTGAAAGACGAAACCGATTTTTCTCCGTCGAATGTCGGTCCGCTTCGCATCGGACGCGGCGGTAAGGTCCTCGCCATCGACTACAATCTTCCCGCTCGTCGGTGTCAACAACCCACCTAGCAGATGCAGCATCGTCGACTTTCCGCACCCGGACGGGCCCATGATCGCCACAAACTCTCCCTCCTGCACATGGAGAGAGACTCCCCGCAGAGCCGGCACATCAACCTTGCCCACACGATAGACCTTAACGAGGTCGTCAGCTTCTAAGATCGTCCTCATAAATAAGCCGACTAGGTAAGCGCCCTTTTGCTACGAGTATCTCGAGCGGGATGCAGCAATGACTTCCGGAAAACGAAAAGCGGATGCCGATACGGAGGTCAGATGGTAATACAATCTGACGACTACACCTAGCATCCGTTAGTGTTATTGAGTGACCTTGGCCCGGTTGCTTTGACGCGTGTCGAGATCTACTTCGGGCAGTTGCCACCTGTTCTCCAGAACAAACGCCTCGGGCCTGAATTCACGGTCGATTTCCACCGAAGGGGGCGCCTGGTAGGTAATGCTTAACCGGTAATGATCATGCGGCCTCGTAATGTCGATACGCGACGGAAGCAATCGCCCACTCTCGCCAAACGGTTTCTCATCCGCGTAGGACACGTCAGTGATCAAAAGGCCGTGCTCATCGAAAGTCTGGAGTCGTGCAAGCCGAATCCCACCGACTCGGTCAAACCAGAAGCGGCGCAACAAGTGTGTCTCATCTCCATTGGGCGGTGATAGTTCATCGAGAACGTAATAGGCTCGCACCACTCGCGCGCCTTTCTTCGCCTGCAGTCGCGTGTCAGGCTCCTCCTGATAAAACTCACTCTGAGAAAAGACAATGCCCGACGGCGGAGTAGTGAGGATGGGACTCACCATAAAGGCCTCGGTCAAATGCTGTGGGCGCAGATTCGCGAGCGCATTCACTGTCTCCTTACCGCTCATCGTCTTCTTCTTATTCTTGTCCGTCTCCACACCATCCATATCAAGTTTTTGATAGACAGCTTTATTGGTGCCCTTCACGAAGCGTTTGTATTTCTCGTCGCCTTGCAATACCGCTACGCGGAAGCCTTCTCCGTCGGAAGTCATCTGGGCGATATCAGTGGCGATGAAAGGAACCTTGATGATCAGATAGATCTTGCCGGGCCGCTGCACAGTAATTGTACCGTCTGCCTGACGATATTTGTCGGAGATGCCCTGTTCAGCGAATGAAGTGTCCTCAAAAAGTATATCGACCTTTCCATGAATTGATTTCACCCTGGCCAGCCTGTTGACTTCATTGATCAGCAAAGCCTTGTTTGCATCAGCGAGAGGTGTCAGTAGGGGCGCCACCTGCACTTTCTTGTGAGTATTGAAGAGCCCACAACCACTCAGGGCAATCATGGATATCGAGAGAAGAAGGATCAGACTCGGTCGGACGACCGCGCGACGATGGCCGAGGTGGGCGACCAGCGAGGGGGCAACAGGTAGATTCAGCATCAACAATATTTTCAGCGGCGAATCCATTTCGCCTTGTAAATCGTCCAGGGAGCTTAAGGTGTCAAGCTAACAAAGAGACTTTTCATTGTCAACGCGATGACTTTTTTGCACCTCGAGTCATCGACTGTCGGATTTTCGCTCCCAGTGGCGCCGGCAAAAACTGCGCTCGATCTTCTCTGCTGCACTGGCTGCCGTCATTCGTCGAAGTGTTAGCGCAACCAATCGGGCGAATCAGTCGAACTCAAGAGGAGGCTTGCCAAATCTGTGCCGTAGTTTGTTTACCGCCTTCAAGGCAGGCGGGCGATTTACCAGCCAACACTCAAACCGGCGTCGACCGGGAAAATCCAAAAGCATCACGCCAAGAAGAATCGTTAATAGGCCCTGACCTGGTACCCCCGGAATCGACAGCACGACTCCAAGCAGAACGAGCAGCACTCCGAGCAGGTTCTTGCCGACGATTGCTAACCAGCGCACTAGCGGCGACCTGTCCTTCAGAAATTTGCCGGTGTTTGACGACTTGAAATAGTCCGCAGGTATCTTCACCAGAATCCAGGACACAATTGCCAGATTAACAGCAAAGGTGACGACGAAAATTCCGACGCCAAGCAGCACGTCGCGCAACGTTAGAGAACTGAGGAAGTGTGACAAGTAACTCATTCAACTTCTATTGAATCTTACTGCGTTCTGCAGCAAGCGCCTGTGACACTCCCTTTACGACTTCCTTCGCAACACCATCAAGCTGAAAATCGATCGTTGGCAAGACCTCCCAAAATTCGTCGAGACCGCGCGCACCGGCTCGTTCAAGGGCAAGCGTTGTACGAGCAGATCGATCACATCCGCAGCCTTAACCAAACGCCCTTCCAAACTCTCGCGGGCTTCATATTCATGATGGATAGCCTGATAGCTCTCAGCACAACCGGTGCCACCAACAATGTCAGCGAAGGCTGCGGTCTCGGCCTGCTGTCGTGCGTCACTCCCGAAATAACCCGTCGCTGTCTTCGGCATGTCTCCCACGCGAGACTCTGCCCAATCATGTAGGAGCGCCATCCGCAATACTTTTTCGGCGTCAATCGCTACCCCGTGCTCTCGGATTTGATCTGCAAGCATCATAGCCGTCACGCACACCCCAAACGAATGTGCGGCTACTGACTCAGTTCCGTTGGCGAGTCCGCGCAAGGTCCAGCCGGTTCGGTCCAGTCTTTTCACCCGTTGCAATTCAATGAGTGTGGAAAGCATGTTTGTGACGTCTCAAGCTGTGAAAAAATTTAGTTACTTTAACCCCAGGCTTAGCACTCAACAAACGCGGAGATCGGAGCAAAGCGAAAAGGCTACGCAGTTACGCGACGCACGTAAGCCATCAGGAGACGAACTGACTGACTGCGGATCACGTTTGGTATTGATTTAGAGGAGATGGACGAAGGAGCGCCGAGTAATAAGTGCAGCGTCATAAACGTTGCGGAGGGCAATCAACCTAATAGGTGGGCGCTAATTGCGGGGAACCACGCGAAAAATCTCGGTGCGTGCGATAGTCTTCAAGGATTCCGCGTCAGCGGCAGGGTGCGTGTTCGCAGCCGCAACCGATTTCCATCACGCCGGCTTTCTCTGCATCCTCACAGTATTCAGAACAATACTTGCTGTCCTTATCAGTCGAACAAGCACAAACAGCATGTTTACATTTATTTTCGTTGTCGGCCATTGCGTACTCCTTGGACTCCAAAAGGGCGTTACTTACTCTTTATCCTAAGACTGCCATCTTTCACCGTCAAGCCTGTGAACAAGCTTGCACCAGGGGAACTAGGGGCTCTGCCGCACTACAATCTTTCGCTGTTTCTCGCCGAGATTCAATACCATAGGTTTGTCCAACTGGATCGGGTGCTCTTCGCCATCGACGCTGATGATCAGGTTCGCGGATCTCGGTGCAGTATCAATCGGAATCAACATCGGCGAGACACGTGGTAGCAGGTTGGTAGCAACTATCCGCCACGTTGCCGGTGAGCAACGAATGCGAATTCCGGGTGTATCCGTTTCGGCCAACTCACTAGCGGCCAGGGCATCAGCCTGGAATAGTCCTTCACCACAGCGAACGCCAGAGCCATCGTAAAAGGTCACGAGGCCCGAGACGTAACTGTAGGAAACGGGGCCGACGTTCTTGATCACGATACGAGTATTGCTCACGGGCATGTCAGGAGCACCGTTGAGTGCTGTCGTGCGGAGAGTTGCTTCGAGCGCTGACGCTCCTCCTGCGTCGAGGGCAACGGCCGTTTCAGAAAGCTGAACGCGCTGCTCCTGTCCCGGCTGCGTAGTTTGCTGTGCCGAAACAAGCATCGCACTACTGATACCAAGCGAAAGCACCGCAATACGGATCACAATCGATTTGACTCTCACGTACGTTCTCCTAATTTGTTGTTTGGTGTACTGCTGCAGTTCGTTGCGATTCTAGTGCTCAGCGCCGCGACAAGCAATGCCTAAGGCGGCACGCGCCAGTTCGGGCGAGAGACACTACTCAGCCGGCATCGGCAATAACGCAGCTCCGCGAGGGAGAATGTACCCTGTCGCATCAGAATCCATCTTTGCCAGGGCCTCACTCAGCGAACCTGCCGGCTCCATCCGCATTCGCTTCACATCAGTGGCCGCGAGTTGGGACACAAGAACCACTTGGTGGCGCTCCGCTTTTGTCAACAGCGACCAGGCGGTTTGACCGTTAACTTCGTACGAATCGCGCAGGCGCTGCTCAAGCGCGCTTGAGTCAGTTTCCGAAAACCACTTCACGAAATCGCTCCGACCCAATCCATCGCTACACTCGGCCAGTACAATAATAGTTCCACCCTCGTTACATGCTCGAGCGGCCATATCGAGCGTCTTATGTGCCTGGATCAGGTTTATGTCATAAGGCCAACCACCGCAGCTGGCAATGACAACATCGCGTCGTTCCCCTATTCGTGCGGAGTGTTCGGTCAGGTATTCGTTGCAAGCAACGCGATGCGCCTCGCGCCAATGACCGGCGTAAACACGAACTGCCCGACCGCGCTCGTCGACCACCGCGTTGATACTAAAAGCAGGATTGATTACTTCCGCGATGTGGTCGCATTCTTCGTGGACCGGGTTGCCATCCAACAATCCCGCTCCGACGCCGGCGCGTCGACCGCCGCCCTCAAAATCCAATGCCAACATGTGCGTAGCTTCAATGGTGCGAGCTGACGCAAGGCCAGGGCAAACCGACTTGCGTCCACCGGTGAACCCGGCGAAGTAATGAAAGCCGACTGTACCTGTAAGTATCACTCTTGAAAAATCCTGTAACGCGCGATTCAACTCCACAGGCGTACCTCGATCCGTTTGTCCGAGGACGACCATGCCGGCACCATCGTATGCGTCGTGGTCAATTGTCTTGATCCGCTGCACGATGAAAGGGGTGAGCAACTCCTGTTTCTCTGCCGCTGTCACGGGCCGGTGAATCCCTGTAGCGAAGATAACGGCGATGTCGGCCATTGAGATTCCGTTTTGGATGACACGTCGTACCAGCAGGTTAACCAGTTGAGCACTGGCCGTTGCACGGGTCGCGTCAGAGACTACGATCAGGACTGATTCGCCTGGGGAGAGAATGTCTTCAAGTGCAGGTGACTGGATCGGCGAGTCCAATGCCTCACCGATCGTCGCGTCAGTCAAAGGCACGTCATTGCTAACAGGTGGGAGCAACACCTTGTAGCGTTGGTCATCAAATGCAAACTGAACCGTATCGTGACCGTAAGCCAGAGTTATCTGCTTCATTTGAGGTTAATCGACGATTCCCCGCTATCCGGGCCTGGTGTGCACTCAGACACCGAAGTCGATGAGAGCTCGTTCTATGACGTGCAGCGACGCAAAGTCAGTCTCACCGGCACTGCGTGCCTCTGCGAGCCAGTTCCGCAGTCGCTTCGCTTCCTCCAGAGACGAGAGACGCGTAGCTCCGGTCAACGCCAGTGTCACAAGCGAGTCGGGGGCGCCGTGTGTCAGTAGCGCGGCTTGCAAGGCGGCTTGTTCGTGAAGATCCAGTGTGAGCAGAAGGTTGATTTCCATGGGAGGAGAATTGTTCGGTCGATTGACGACAGCTTACCTTCGCGCCCACTAATCTCTTTCGGATTGGAAACAGGCCGTGCCGGCATGGCAAAAGTGGAAGGTCTCGTCTTCAAAGTCGGGGGTTTCCATCTGAATCGTCAGATGATCGACGCCAAACCGATCGTGCAGCTTCGCGCGAAGTTCCTTTAACAAGTCAGGCTGCGAGATTCCGTATCCATGAATCACGTGCGCGCTCAGGGCCTCGCGTCCCGAGGTTATTGTCCAAACGTGCAGGTCATGAACATTATCGACACCCTCGGTTTGCAAAATTGCATCCTCAACGGCTGCAAGGTTGATATGGGCGGGCGTGCCCTCGAGCAGAACGTTCGTCGACTCACGAATCAACCGCCATGAGCTCCAGACAATCAGGACGGCGATCAATGCGCTGAACAGCGGGTCGGCGAAATACCAACCGTAAAGCATCATGACCAAGCCGGCCGCAATCGCTCCAACAGAGCCGAGCGCATCACTCATCACGTGGAGCCAGGCGCCTCGAATATTCAGATCGACTTCGTGGCGGCCATGGAGGATCCAAGCACAGGCAACGTTGATAAGCAGACCTCCAACCGCTACGACGACGACCACTTTCCCGCTTACGACGGGAGGGGCCGCCCATCGTTGATACGCTTCGTAAAAGATCAGGAGCGCGATTACTACCAGCGCGACCCCATTCACGAGTGCTGCAAGGATCTCCAGACGATGGTAACCAAATGTCTTGCTCGACGTTGCCGGTCGCGAACTGAACCAGATCGCTGTGAGCGCGAGTGCCAGGGCCGCGACGTCCGTCAACATGTGCCCCGCATCAGCGAGCAGCGCCAGCGATCCTGTCCACCAACCTCCAATCGCTTCGGCGCACATATAGAGTGCGGTCAGCACGAGCACGAGGCTCAAGCGTCGCCGACTGTCTGAAGCACTTCCGTGCGTATGAGGGTGTTGGGTCCGTGGCGCGTGGACCTCTTCTACGACAACTATCTCAGCTGTTAGTTGGTGAGCCATGGGGCCGTCAAATCTTCTCCAACGCCTGGATGATGTCGGCGATTATGTCTTCGGCAGCCTCAATACCCACAGCGAACCTGACTGTCGAAGCAGAGACGCCCGCGGCGCGAAGTTGCTCTGCGGAGAAGCCTGAGTGCGAAGAGAAAACGGGATAGCTAACGAGAGTCTCGACGCCACCCAGTGACGGCGCGGTGCGCACCATCCTGAAGGAGTCGAACAGCGTTTCGGCCTCGCGTTCCCCGCCGACCAAGTCAATTGCAACGATTCCGCCAAAGCCGCTCATCTGTCTTTTCGCCACTTCATGCCCAGCGTCGTCTTCAAGTCCCGGGTAGTAAACGCGTGCAACTCGCGAATGCTTGCTGAGAACACGAGCCAACTTGAGCGCGTTCTCAGACGTGGCCCGAACCCGCACATCAAGTGTTTTAATCCCACGCGCCAGCAAATAAGCGGCAGCGGGATCAAGCGTGGAACCGACAACCACCGACATCTGCCTAACTCTATCGATGAACTCTTTGGTGCCTGCTACCGCTCCGGCGGTCAGATCCGAGTGACCGCCCAAATACTTTGTCGCACTGTGCATCACTGCATCGATACCGTGGGAAAGCGGTCTTTGCAGGATTGGCGTCGCAAAGGTGTTATCGACGATCGAGATAATGCCGGCTTTCCGAGCCGCTGCTGCCGCCTGTTGTAGATCGACCATTCGGTTGATGGGATTGGCGGGCGTTTCGAACCAGCAAACTCGCGTTCTCTCTCCCGCGATTTCGTCTATGTGCTGCAACTCTTCCAGGGAAATGAAGCGAGCCTTCACACCAAAGCGATTGAGGACCTTCGTCAGGAGTTTGACCGTGCCGCCATAGACTGAGTCGCAAGCGATCACCTCGTCTCCAGCATCGCAGAGCGCTACTAGAGCACAGAACGTCGCAGCAGAACCGGACGCCGTCACCACACATGCTTCAGCACCCTCCAGTTCGGCAATCTTTCTCTCTACTTCGGCAACGGTAGGGTTCGAGTAGCGCGAATAAAAATAGGCCTCAGGCAACTCGCCACGCGCATAACGACGCATCTCGTCAAAGTTCTGAAAGCTGTAAGTAGCGGAATGAAAGACCGGAGAAACGACCGCGCCGTAGGGCTGTTCCGATCGTTCTCCACCATGCACCGCAATCGTGGCGCGAGAGAGTTCAGCTGGCTTCGTGACTGCGTCTAGTGACATACGACCTGTCCACTCGGATTTAGAGCGTTCGAAATTTCCTGGATGTCTAAGACTATCAAAATACGGAATCTGGTGACAGCGGAGGTGAACCTGAATCGTGTACCAATCGGAACCGTTAGTAGCCCGGATTGCTGCATAGTTCACACGAAAAAAGAGCCCGTCCGAGGGCCCTTCTTAAAAAACTGATCGAGTATAGGTTACAAACCCGCCACGTTGAGCGCGACGTTGAACTCTTTGTAGAGTTCGTTGTACTCGCGCAAGGCATGATCGAGTATCCGCGGCAACTGTTCCAGTTCCTTCGCGTTCACAATCGCATTGACGTTACTTAGAAACGCCGCATGGGATTCCATTGTGCGCGTGTTTGGCGACATGAGAACCAAAAATAACCGCCGCCGTTGAGCGGGACGGAGGACGTTGACCTCTCGAGTAACGAATGCCGCTCCCTGTTCTGCAACGTCAAACTCCGGATCGAGCAACACCACATCCAAGCGGTTCTCGCGCATTCTCTCAACGGCCTGCCTGGTATCCAGAGCGACGAATACTTGATAGCCGTTCTCAGTAAGCTGTAGGGCCACCCTGTTTCGATGGGCCTCGGCGGTGCAGAGCAAGACTCTGCGAGGATCCCACGCGGGTCGCGTGGTCGCATCAGCGTTACTACGAGTGTTACTTTGACCCAGCAGGTTGGCGAGTAACCGTGCCAAATCATCAGCGGGTGGCTGATCCGTTGGCTGGTTTTTGGCACCCTCGACTTCGAAGAGCGGCGCGGGCACGGGAACATGTGACGTTGAGCGACGATGCTCAGTCGAGGGAGAAGATCCCCCGGCTAACGCTCCATGTTTAAAAGCAGGACTGGGAGCTTCCGAGCTAACGAGGCTGTTGCACTTAGGGCAGCGAATACTAAACGGATGCACCGGAGGTTTTGCCCCGGTGGCCTGGAGACGTGACGAGCATTTAGGGCAAACAACAATCATGATTTTCTGTCCTGAAATTCCAACTTACTTACTCAATTAGACCAAGCATCGAGCCTGACTTTCCCATCGCGCCTACCGCCAGTGACGCGCCTTCGCGCCTAATGTAATCCTCTGCGGCAGTAAGGCCCTTGAGAGCGAGCAGTAAATTGTTTTGGTTGGTGGCGAACGAGAGGCCGTCTTCGAGCGAGATCACGCGAGACTCGATCAATTCAATGATCACCGTGTCGAAATCCTGCATCCCGTCGAGTTTCCCATCACGCATTGCATCCAGTAAGGACTTGCCTTCCGTCTCTCCGGCTTCAATATATTCCCGAGTCCGGGGACTGGATCTTAGAATTTCGGCAACCGCGATTCGGCCGTGACCGTCCGCGCGAGGCACCAGGCGCTGCGAAATAATGTAGCGGAACGTCTGGGCCAGTCGAGTGCGGATCACGCGCTCTTCATTCTTCGGATAAAGTCCGATGATTCTGTCTACGGTTTTCGCAGCGTCGATCGTGTGCAGCGTGGAAAGCACGAGGTGGCCGGTCTCGGCCGCTTCCAAAGCAATCTCAGTGGTTTCAAAGTCGCGCATTTCGCCGATCAGGATGACTTTCGGAGCTTGTCGCAAGGTTGCACGAAGCGCCGAAGGGAAGTCCTTAGTATCGTGCCCCACTTCCCGTTGATTGATCGTGCAGTTCTTGTGGTTATGCAAATACTCGATCGGATCCTCGATCGTTACAATGTGGTAGTGCTTCCTCTCATTAATGCTGTCGATGATTGCCGCTTGAGTCGAGCTCTTTCCGGAGCCGGTGGGCCCGGTAACCAGAACTATGCCGTTTCTCAGGTCAGCTATTTCCTCCAGTTGCTGCGGCAAGCCCAGGCTCTTGAGCGTCGGGACATCGGTCGGAATGACGCGCATCACTATCGAGTAGACACCCCGTTGCTGAAAGATGTTGACGCGAAAGCGTGCTCGCGAAGGGAGTGAGTAGCTGAGATCGGCCGTACCCGTCTGCGCGAGACGCGAAGCCGCATCGGGACTTCCATGCAGCAGGGTCATCGCGATGATTTCGGTTTGATACGGTGTGAGTTTTCCCATCCCGAGCGGTTGCACGGGAGTCAATTTGCCGTTGATTTCGACTTGCGGGAGCTGACCAACTGAAAAGTTCAGGTCGCTGATCTGATCAGACAGGAGCAGCATGCGCTCAATAATAGGAGGCAGATCAAAAAAGGACATCCCGGCTTGACTCCATTTTGAATGTGAATTTAACGGGTAGGACCGCGGGGCTGCCGATTTGCAACCCTGAATGGCAAATCGATAATCGCGCATAATACAGACAAACGCAAGTAAATTACGTTGAACACTTGGGGGAGGGTTAAGGAGGTCCTGACTGAATGGTCATGAGTAGGTTTCGGGTGCGGCTGGCTATCTCATTCGGGTGCTTCAGAAGGGCGCCGATCGCTGCGATACAATCTGCACCTGCACGAATCACTTCAGGAGCATTTCCTTCGTCAATCCCGCCGATCGCTACAACAGGGATTTTGCCGACAGCCTTTCTGATTTCGCGCAAATTGTCCAAACCAACAAGAGAGTGAGCGTCGGTCTTTGATGATGTCGAAAATATCGGCCCGATTGCCAGATAGTCAATAGGCATCTGCGTGGCGTCGAGTGCCTGCTGCAGATTGTGTGTTGAAAAGCCTATTAGTTTCTCGGGGCCAAGGATTCGCCGCGCTGCGGCGGGTGATAAATCGTCCTGGCCTAAGTGGACTCCGTCGGCATCCGAGGCCAGCGCAATGTCCACACGGTCGTTGATGATGAGCTTGACACCGCGCTCGCGAGCGATCGTCAAGGCTTCGACTGCCTGTCTGAAGAATTCGCGTGCAGGTTGGTGCTTCTCGCGAAGCTGAATGATTGCTGCCCCACCCTCTATGAGTCGCCTGGTTTGTTCTGCATGAGACAAGCCGGAAAGGCGCACATCGGTTATGGGATAAATTCTGGCATCACGCGGAAACATGCTGACAGTCCGTACCTCGACAGCGAGTGCTAAGCGTCCTTCCGTTTGGGTCGTTCATTCGCGCGCAATACTCTCTTGCGGAGGCGGATCGTCTTGGGAGTCACTTCCACCAACTCGTCATCAGCGATGAACTCGAGGGCTTGTTCGAGCGACAGCTCTTTCACAGGGACGAGACGCATCGCATCGTCAGCACTTGAGGAGCGCATGTTTGTCAGCTTCTTTTCCTTAATCGCATTGACGTCGAGGTCAACAGCGCGCGCGTTTTCCCCCACGACCATTCCCTCGTAAACCCTAATCCCTGGCCGGGCGAAGAGAGAGCCGCGTTCCTGAAGATTGAACAGCGCGTAGGTTGTCGTCTCGCCTGTGCGGTCAGCGACAAGCGATCCAGTTGCCCGGCCGCGTAGTGCGCCTTGCCACTTGTCCCAGCGAAGAAACAGAGTGTTGACCAACCCGGTGCCCTTGGTCTCAGTCAGGAATTCACTGCGAAATCCAATCAAGCCCCGGGAGGGAGTCTCAAACTCAAGACGCACACGTCCCGTGCCATGATTAACCATCTTGGTCATCTGGCCTTTGCGCCGTCCCATTGCCTCCGTGACGACTCCGATAAACTCATCAGGACAATCGATGACGACCATTTCAATGGGCTCATGAAGCTCGCCGTCGATCTCCCGCGTGATTACCTGGGGTTTTGAGACCTGCATCTCATAGCCTTCGCGGCGCATCATCTCGATGAGGATAGCCAGCTGCAACTCGCCACGGCCGGACACCTTGAACTGGTCGGGCATTTCCATGGACTCAACTCTGATTGCAACATTGCCGAGAATCTCTTTGTCCAAACGCTCTTTCAACTGGCGCGACGTCACGAACTTTCCCTCCTTGCCAGCAAAGGGTGAGTTGTTTACACCAAAGATCATCGAAATGGTCGGCTCGTCAACCGCGATCACCGGTAAGGGTTGAGGGTTTTCTGCAGACGTGATCGTGTCGCCGATTTCAATGTCTTCAAAGCCCGCTAGAGCGACAATTTCTCCCAAGCCCGCTCGTTCTACAGACTCGCGTTTGAGACCTTCAAAAACGTACAGCTGCGAAATGCGAACCTTCTTGACTTCGCCTTCGCGCTTTATGACTACGACCTCATCACCGATAGCAATTTCGCCTGAAAAGATTCGGCCAATCGCGAGACGACCCACATAATCGCTATAGTCGAGATTGGCAACCAATAGTTGTAATGAGTCAGAGCGTATCGCCTTCGGAGTGGGAATCGTCGTCACAATCTGTTCAAACAGCGCGCGAAGATCCGTCGACTCATCTGCGATTTGCTTCTTCGCAACACCCTCGCGCGAGATCGCGTAAAGGATCGGAAACTCGATCTGTTCGTTAGTGGCGTCGAGATCCAGGAAGAGCTCGTAAATCTCATCCACGACTTCGGCGGCGCGGGCATCCTGTCGGTCAATCTTATTGACGACAGCGATCGCTGGGAGGCGCGCTTCTAGCGCCTTCCGCAGGACGAACCGCGTCTGCGGCAAACAACCCTCGGCGGCGTCAACCAACAACATCACGCCATCGACCATCTTTAGTACGCGCTCAACTTCACCGCCGAAGTCGGCGTGGCCAGGTGTATCGACGATATTTATTTTGATGGCGCCATAGCGCACGGCCGTATTCTTGGCCATGATGGTGATACCGCGCTCTCGTTCCAGATCCATCGAGTCCATCACACGGTCGCGAACAGTTTCGTTATCTCGAAACGTTCCAGACTGCCGGAGCATCGCGTCAACCAGAGTCGTCTTGCCGTGATCTACGTGAGCGATAATCGCTATATTGCGGATGTCTTTTCGTTCTTCAGTCATAGTTGTAAGGCACAGGTCGAGTCAGCTCTCCTGAGCGAAACTTCGGATCCTAGCATTTATCGCCAGATAATACTTGTGGCCAAGAGGGCATGCCTTGAGAGGAGTGCCGGGCTTAAAAATCTCTCGGGCTGCGCGGCGATTAAGAGTTAGTCGAGGGAGCCTGTTTGTCGCAGCGCTTCGTAAAGGACTATTCCAACTGAAACGGCTAGGTTGAGACTGCGGATTTTGGGATTCCTCATCGGTATCGTTACGCAATTTCCCGGGTTAGCACGGAGTATCGCCTCCGGAAGACCTCGGGTTTCCCGACCAAAAACCAAACAATCGTCATTCTGGAAGGACCATTCCGTGTACGCTCGTTCGACTTTGGTTGTCAGAAATACGAACCGTGCTGTGGGAATCGCTCCCTTAAGGCCCTCCAGATCCAAATGGCGATAAAGGTCAACCTCTGGCCAGTAATCTAAACCTGCGCGGCGCACAGCGCGATCATCAAGACGGAAGCCTGCGGCGCCTACGATATGCAACGGTGTTCGAGTAGCCGCGCATAGTCGCGCAATGCTGCCAGTGTTAGGAGGAATCTCAGGTTCCACGAGTGCCACGCTGATCATGGAGAATCTAATACAACTCCATGCCGATAAACCGCAACGCGGCACAAGCAAAAACAAAAAGGGCGACGAACTTCATTGAAGTATTCGTCGCTCCTTTTGAAGGGGCCTTGCAGGCCGTCAGAGTTTGGTGTGCGCCACCTGAACGTGACTGATGTGACCTGCTGGTTCGAACTATCTCTTCTTGGCGGCCTTCTTTGTTGCCTTCTTTGCGCCCTTCTTGGCTCCGCCCTTTTTCGCTGCTTTCTTTCCACCTTTTTTAGTTGCCATAGCTTCTATGTGCTCCTTCTTTTCAAAGTTTTGGTTTGCTGTGGGTGACCACAAGATGCTGTGCTTATCTTTCTCTTGTGGGCTAGTGTAAACGGCGCACAACATCTTGCTATATAGACGCAAATGAACGAGATGTCAACAACTTATTGCTTTTATTTTAAAAAATACTTCGTGAGTCTGTGCTGTAGATTTGCTCTTCGCAGTTCGCATACTCACTCAGATGGCGATCAATTGTAGGCCCGAACTGATTTCAATGTTCCTAAAATTTTGATCGAGAGGAAGAGCCTAGTGAGTGATGATCAGGACAGAGAGCGAAGCATCGCGAGGGAAGAAGAGATCTTCATTTACGATTCAGAGTTTCATCTAAAGAGCGGCGTGAAGATCCATTGATCGTGCCGATCAATTCCGTAGTAAAGAATCACCGAACTGTTCTTGCTTCTGCTGGCAACACCGACGAAAGGCCCGCTCGAAGCAGCTGCTGAATCCTCTCCACCGGGAGCTGTTCCACGGGACTCAGTGTTCAGCACGTTAGACATCAGTGGGGCGGCAAACTGTTGTAACTGGGCGATTTGAGGGTCTGATGGTGGGGGCAGTACGTTGCCGGCATAGGCGAGAACAGCGCGTTGGAACTCGATCAGATCCTGTCCGCGCGGACGAATCACCCGCCACTCGCCAGTTGATGAAAGCGGATCTCGCGATGCACTAGCGCGCAGAATCTGACGCTTCTTTGATCCACCAGGAACAGGTATTCCTTCAACCAGTTGGTCTATTGATGTTGGCAATGCTTGCTCGCCTGCACCACTTCCACTAGTCGCCTTCGCGGCGTAATAAGCGTGGATCGCATCGGCCACTTGCTCGCCTCGAAAGATCGCTTCCTTTTCTTTCTCACGTTGTGCTTGCTGCCGGATATTAGGAGCGGCAGCCAGAGCAAAGAGTGCCATGAGAGTCATCACTGCGAGGAGGGCGACGAGGGTGTATCCGGTTTCGGATGAGCCTCGCGAGACCGTTTGCGCAGTCCGTGACCTCCGTCGGAGCGCGAGACGCTCACAGC
The DNA here is from genome assembly GCA_040005515.1 of bacterium. Lineage (GTDB taxonomy): Bacteria > Acidobacteriota > Blastocatellia > Pyrinomonadales > Pyrinomonadaceae > PSRF01. The sequence continues at coordinate 2,554 of JBDTYQ010000049.1, read as the reverse complement.
ATATCTTGTGGTCTGGAGTTTCGTTAAGGTTCATCATCCTCACTATCAACTTTTGGTGTCGGGCGCGATTGAGGACCGACTGTCTTATCACGATCACTGACTAAGGGAAGCTGGTGCTTGATCTTCAGGGTGGTATCGACCAAGACCACTTCTTTCTCAGAAATGCTGGTTACGCGAAACCTGCCGCCCAGTACATCGCCTCGTTGCGCGTTAATGATCTCTTTGGTGCTCTTATCCTGCATCAGCGCGGTATCTATATAACGACGCGTGCCTATGATCCCAACGTACGTATAAGTCGGCATCGGTGGAGCATTAACGTTGAGTACCGTCGCATTCGAGTAGAGCACGCCGTTGACCGACCTTACCAACAACTGACGGACGCCTGGACTCGAGATTAAGCTCGCTGGAACAACCGCGGAAACCTGCTGCGGGCTGACAAACCGCGTCGCTAGGTCCCGCCCATCGACTTGAACCCGGACCTCGGGGGTAAACTTGTCCCCGGAAACCTCCAGAGTGAAATCGTCAGTCCGCGCATACACATTTGCCGGCGAGATAGAGGCAAGCAGCAGCGGTGGAACCGGAGTTGGTGTTGGGGTAACTTCCTGTACCGTCACCGGCGGCGGCGGCGGCTTCACGTAATAAGCAAAAATATTGCGTGTAGGCTCAGCGATAGATGTTGAGTTTACTTCGAAAATGATGGGTCCCAACAGCTTTGCAGGCTCATCCCGGAGCTCAACGACTGATCGTGCTTGCGGCTGGTTCCCCGTCGAGCCACGCGAGCCCTGATTCGCTCCCGGGACAACTGTATTCCGATTGGCATTGGGCTTCGCACTGCCGCCAAAGCCGACGAACGTCCACCAAAGAAAAATAATCGCAACGAAGCCGAGCGCCAACGCTACGAGCAACTTCTTGCGTTCATCCATGTTCCTGACGTTCGTTACCTGCATTCCTTCAATGTTCTATGCCGTTCTGTTGAGCATTCTCGTCAGCAAGCTTGAAGTAGGTAGCCATATCTAGCCGCAAGCTTACGAGAGAGGGACGACTTCCAGCAGTGGACCCATCAGCAGATGACCCATTGCTTGCCTCTGTTGCCCGCTCAAGTTCGATCGCGTTAATGATTATGAACTGCCTGCTCGCTTCAAGGTCACGGACAAAATGGCGGAGATTCTGATACGAGCCCTCAACCGTTAGACTCACAGCAATGCCGGGATAAACGCTTTGCCATTTTGTACTCGCGGAACGCGCTCCCACGGCGGTTAACTTCGCTGTCGAGGACAGAAGCGGAGTGTAAGAGGGGCCTGCTGTATTTCGTAATGCATTCTTACGAATCAACTGGTTCAACTCACCGTAGAGACCCATTTGGCCCTGCGCGTGGTTCGGCAACCGATCGTTTTCAAATCCTTCCAGGCTTTCCGTGATCTTGTTTACCGTAGCCTGAGTGTCATTCTCCAAGCGCATGTTCTCTTGCGAGCTGCGTAGTTGGCTCTGCAACCGCGCTCGCTCTAGCTCCAGCGATTGACGCCGAGAGCGGGCGGGAACCAAGAAGTAGATATAGCTAACTACAACCAACAGAAGTATCAGAGCGCTGATCCCTATCGCCACTACCTCAGCTACGCCGAACATCCCCTGACGTTGTGAGACGCGAAATCGCTGAATCTCCACCTTCAGTTGTCGTCGTCCGCCCTTAGGCGAATTACCGGTTTTGACTTCGCTCACTTTGCACCTCCGGTAGAAACTGCAGCCGAAGGCTCAACAGCCGCTATATCAGACCCCTTACTTTCGGAAGCGTAACCGGCGCGAGGACGATAGCGAACGAAAAGCTCATACTCGGTGCCGCTCTCGCCGCGACCCTTCTGCAAATTCTGTGAACGCAACTCAGCCTGTAAAACTCCCGCTCGGTTCATTTCCGCAATCATGTCGGTTATCGTCGCGGGGGTCTTGCTCACCACGGTAAGATCAAGCTCTGCGAGCGTTTGATCTCCCCGCGCGGCGACATCCCGCACACTGATCCTTGTCACTCTTACGCTGCCTGGCAAAGCAGACTCCAGATCTGCGAATAGGCGCGACCAGGAAAATCGTTTCCGGTCGACCAGCGCATGTGCGGCGGCCAAAGTTTGCAGTTGCGCGGGAGTGAGAGCGTTCTTGACGGCCAGAGTCTGAACCTGAAACGTTTGCTCCTGCTGTTTCAACGTATTGATATTAGCCTGCACAGCATTCGCTTGTTCAGTTGCTTGCCCGGTAGAGCGAATGATCAGAACGAAGGCAATCAGCGAAACAAAGACGACAGTTCCCGTCACAATCCAGGGGAGCGCCCGATTGCTGAAGGGTTTACGTGCAAGGTTGAGTCTGGTAGTCACTACAAAATATGTCTTTCAGGCCGGCCAATCGGCACTGGTAGGATGACTGACGAAGCATACACGTTCGGCTCAATTCCGCGCAAACCGCGCTTACTTCGCCGTCTTGCGGTCGTGGGCTAATCGTACACGCCGTTCCATTAGAATTGTTTCAGAAAATAACGAGCAAAAAACCGAACTACCGCGGATCGGTTCGCCTG
>JBDTYQ010000048.1:0-29279 GCA_040005515.1 bacterium | reverse complement strand
GATTTGGACTTGATTCTAGACTCTGGACGACGGTAGCTGATTTCTTCAACTTCCGGTAAAGCGAACTGCGGGCTATGCCAAGTCGGTGAGCCGCCTTCTCAACGCGCCCCCGCTCCCCTTGTAAAACCCTCTCAATGTGCTGCTTCTCAAGTTGACTTAGAAGGAGGCTTGAATCCAGATATGCGGCGCGGGTTCGGGCGTTTCCATCGAAGTGAAGGTGTTCTTGAGCGTAATGGTCTCCAGTTCACTTAGCAGTACCGCCCGCCCAATCACGTTGCGGAGTTCTCTGACGTTTCCCGGCCACGAATACGACTGCAAAAGCCTTCATCGAATCCGGCTGTGTCTACCTTCCCCAAATTACAAATCTCGTATGCCAGTTCAGCGTCAAGATACTCCAAGGCTTGATCAGGATTAGAGATCATCTGAAAGCTCGGCTCACCGCGTCGACTTGGTCATCATGCGCCCCGTGCGGAAACGACGTGGCTTCATCCATGAAGTCAGAGATCCAATTTCCACGAACCAGCTTGACCTTCCCTTGCTCCGCCCTGCTCGCAATCGGTAATGCCCGTGCGAGTTTATCCTGATCAACTCGAATGGCTTTGATTACAACGCTCACGAGTTCGCGGACTCGTAATAAATCCTGAACTGCCGCAATTCCGTGCATGGCGCTCTCGATACCTAGTTGTACCTCCGTCTCCGCTCTGGCTGTATTGATAATCACCTTCCGCACGTCCGGCCATTCCGCTTTCATCTTGATCACGTCGCGGATGTAAACATCGCCTGTGTCTTTGTCGAGCGCCACTGGCGCACTCGCGCTGAAGTCGGCCTGCGTCTATAAGCTCGCAGCGAGATCCCAGTAACGAAACCATCTCAGATTCTCAGGAGGATGTTCGACGATCTGAAACCACGATCGTTTGAAGAGCGTCCCCCTCGAGCCGACCTACCACAAACCACCGACACAAGCCGAGTTAGTGAACTAAACGGAGCCAAGCGGCACAAATAACGGCACAAACGACTAAAGGCCGCTCAGGTGAGTGGCCTTTTCTCTTACTTTGCTGAATGTTTTTGGTCGGGGCGAGAGGATTCGAACCTCCGACCTCTCGGCCCCGAACCGAGCGCTCTACCAGGCTGAGCCACGCCCCGACAAGAAGAGTGATTCTAGGGGAGGCTTTCAGGAGTGTCAAACCGGCCGCTGATGGATGAGACGAGCATAAATCTGATCCCTCGCCACCACTAAACAAAAATCTCGCTGAACGGAGTCCGGAAAGCTACCAAGTCGTCCGAACCGCATCATGCGAGCGCGTCAGTGTGAAGTCTCCGCAGCGCCTGCTCCCTTTGCGGGTTCGTCCCGATCTTCACGCAGGTGCTTGATGTGGCGCCAAACCCACCAGACAGCAAGGAGTAGTACGGCGATTCCGATCAGGAAATCGAACCGATGAAACCACGTCTTGAGCGTTTCATCCTTGTTCCACTTTTCGCCTAACTTCATCCCGACATACGCAAGCCCGAGGCACCAGGGTAGCGAACCGGCAAATGTGTAAAAGATAAAGCGTGTGACATTCATGCGAGCCACCCCCGCGGGAAACGCGATGAAGGTACGGATCGCCGGCAACAGGCGGGCAACAAAAACAATCGCCTCGCCGTACTTCGCAAACAAACGATCTGCGATATCCAGGTCATGCCGGGAAAGCAATAGATACTTCCCATATTTTTCGACTACGGGACGGCCGCCATACATCCCGGCCCAATAGGCGACCATGGATCCAAGAACACAGCCGAACGCTCCGGCAAGTCCCACTAGCCAGAAATTCATGTGACCTGTAGACACAAGGTATCCGGCAAAAGGCATGATGATCTCTGAAGGCAACGGAACACAGGCGGACTCGATCGCCATCAGCAGAATGACGCCGAAATAGCCCAGTGCGGAAATGACGGCGACGATAATGCCGGAAAGAATTTCGATGATGTGTGCAATCATAAAACTGCGACTACTGATTTAGGATTCACGATTTATTGGTAATCAGGTGGACCAGCCGTGCTGGCCAATTAACGGCACAAAGGCGCAGGGACCGTGGTCCTCCTGCGTGGGCCCGCGCTCAGTTTTGATCACCCTCACCAAGCGTTGCACTTCGCGAGTCTCACCTACTGGAAGGACAAGTCGCCCGCCCAGCTTCAGTTGCGCCACTAGAGGCGCAGGAATATTGGGACCACCCGCCGCCACCAGCACAGCGTCGTAAGGGGCATTAGCCGCCCAACCGAGCGTCCCGTCAAAACACTTCACCGTAGCGTTATAGATTCCGAGTTCACGAATCTTTGCCTGGGCCTGACGCGCCAAATCTCCGATGCGCTCGATCGAGTACACCTGTCCAGCGACTTTTGAGAGCACCGCTGTTTGATAACCAGAGCCGGCACCAATCTCCAACACGCGACTGTCCTTGTCGATCTCAAGTAACTCCGTCATGCGTGCAACGATGTACGGCTGCGAGATCGTCTGGCTGCCGCTGATCGGTAAAGCATGATCACCATAGGCGCGGCCTTGCAGCGCTTCGGGGACGAATGCATGACGTGGCACTGCACGCATAGCTTCGAGGACTTTGGGATCGCGAATCTGATAATGCTCACGGAGGCGTCCGACCATGCGATCCCGGGGGATTGCATAGTCCGGAGTCCGCTCGGAGGGCTGTTGACCGGTTGATGCCACTTTTGTTTTGAGTGTAGAGCCTGGGAGGTGAAATTAAAAGGAGCACTGACCCTAGCTCTTGTGAACGAGCTCGGAGTCCTTCAGGTAGTTCCAACCTTCGATTGCAGTCATCGCCTGGTGATCGGTCATGTCACTTCTCAGCGGCGTCACGGAAATGAAACCCTGCTCGATTGCGTAGTAGTCAGTACCTTCGGCTGAGTTGTTGTTAAAGTATTCTTCGCCGATCCAGAAGTAAGGCTTGCCACGCGGATCGATATGTTCGCTGATCACGGGCCGTGCATTCTTGATTCCCTGTCGGGTAACGCGCACACCTTTGATTGCGCCCGGCGGAAGATTGATGTTTAGCAGAGTTCCTTCCGGTAAGCCTTCAGCAAGAACTTTCCGCACGGCAGTGATTGCAAAAGATGCGGCTTTGGTAAAATCGAAATTCTCACGTGCCACCAGGCTAAAAGCTAAACCGGGCACGCCGAGAATGGTCGCCTCCAGAGCTCCGGCTACAGTTCCCGAATAGGTCGCATCGTCGCCGAGATTGCCGCCGTGATTGATCCCGGATACGCAGATGTCCGGATGCTCTTCTTTAGGAAGGATCTTGTTCAGCGCCAAGGTTACGCAATCCGTGGGTGTCCCGTCTACGCTCCAATGTCGCTTATCAATTTGGCGGATGCGCAAGGGTCTCGCGAGAGTCAGACTGTGTGAGGCGCCGCTCATCTCTGCAGCCGGGGCAACGACGTAAACATCACCTACTTCTTTCAAAGCCTCCTCGACCTTGATCAAGCCGTCGGAATGGATGCCATCGTCATTGGTCAGCAGGATGCGCGTCATATGAACACTCTGAATCTAAAACTCGCTTGGTTGCGCACGCCGTCCGAGGCTGGTCCACTCGCAAGCGTCCACTTCTTAGTATTCGTCTCTGGAAGGACCTATGGAAGGTATGCCGGTCGGCGCGCAACGTTGGCAGGCTACTTCGACTAGTCTCGTGGGGCGGCACTGCGCATGCGGCCTTTCTTCTTGTTCCGCTTACGCGCGAGCGCTGATTTGAGCTTGGCCTTCTGGCCGGGGGGAATGAAGAACGCGTGCTTTTTTGCGTCTTTAATAATTTCTTCGGTCATCACCTTACGCTTAAAGCGACGCAGTGCGCTTTCGATTGATTCGCCTTGATTAACAGTAACTATCGCCATTCTTTCTCCGTCTTTTTTTTAGATCGCATTTTTCCAGTAAGTGTATTTAACACGTCGACAACGCTTCCGGTCAAGTTGGGAGCAAGTTGTCCAATTCACGCCGAAAGTCCAACGTCCAGCAATTGTGAGCCTGGACATTGGACTTTTGGTAACGACTTCGTGGATAGCTCGACAGCTTAGACTGCCACCGTTTCTGCTTCAGCAACTTCAGTCTTCTTACGGCTGAGGCCTTGAATCTGCACGGGCTTGTCCGCTTCCTTGGTATCCATCTGCTGTTTGAGAACCAATTCCTGATAAAGCTTGCGCATCATCACAGCTTCTTCGTGCGCGGTTTTCGGTCCTTCCATCTCAGGCTTATTCGGTCGTGCGAGGTCGATGGGGTTCAGCACCATGTTATGAGCGGCATCAGCCATTTCGACTTCTTTGCCCCGGGCAAAGATTTCGTGACGTCCATGCTCCTCATACCACTTCGCGACTGTCGCGTTCTGGTGCATGTTCTCGATAATGTTTCTCCAGCCAATCCCTGTGTTGTAGGCGCAGAAGGAAATTTCACCTTCCTGCGTGCCGTAGGGGATGATGCACATTTCCGTGCGTCGGAAATCGTAGTTGAAGAGATCCTGGAACCACATGCCCGCGATGAAAAGGAAGTTCCAACGATCCGCACGTCTCTTCTCAATGTCGGTATCGGTGCGATCCCCGCTAACCTTGCCGTAATCCTTTCCGGTCAGACCGAAAGACTTATCGAACTTCTTGAACAACTCATAAAGAGTGAACTGGGAAGGCGACTTGTAGGGGTTGTAATGCTTCAACAAGGCCAGACCCATCATCATGTTGGACATCCATTTACCGCGCGCTGCGTCGGTAATCTTCTGCATGTCTTTCACAAGGCCGGGAATGCTGAGGAACTCTGGCACGGGACGCATCTCGCGAGTCTCCTTATCGACCATGACCGCAGTGCCCACTCCGCAGTTCGGATGGCAACCGCATGACACCTGACCCCATTCAGCCTGGGGACCGTGTACTAGATCAGCGAAGTCTGCGAAGGCACCCATGAGCGACAAGGGGAACCAGTCTCGAGTCGGCTCGGTGATACCTACCTGATTCTTCACGTCGTGTGCGAGATGAGACAGCGTATAGCGCTGTTGCAGGCGACGCTGTTCCGTAATCTCCTCATCGCGACCGGTGAATGAAACGGGCTGGAACGAAAGGAACGCAATCTTCTTCGGATTGTCGAGTGCAAAGCGAACGATTGAGCCTACCTGATCGTTGTTGATACCATTGACGAGGGTTGTAACGAGCACGATTTCAACGCCTGCTTCGTGCAGGTTGTTGATGGCGCGCATTTTCACATCAAACAAGTTGCCGACCTGCCGATGGCTGTTCGCATCGTTGCCGATTCCGTCAAACTGGAGGTAAACGTAGCGCAGACCGGCTGCGGCAGCTTCGCGACAAAATTCCTTGCTCTTTGCGAATTCGATTCCGTTCGTCGCCGCCTGCACGCTGTTGTAACCGACTTTGCGTGCGTACTTGATCGAATCCAGGAAGTGCGGGGAAATCGAAGGCTCGCCGCCGGAGAATTGCACTGACATCTGACGACGCGGCTTGATCGAGATTGCGTTGTCGAGAATCTCCTGGATGTCTTCCATGCTTAATTCATGAACAAAGCCAACCTGGTTGGCGTCCATGAAGCAGGGATCGCACATCATGTTGCAGCGATTAGTCAGATCAACAGTCAAAACCGCGCCACGTCCATATTTAATGGTGCTGGTTCCGTGGTTGTGCAGCTTTTCGTCGTTATGAGCATCGATATCCCGACCGGGGAACATCTTCTCGATGTGATTGAGGAACTTGACGTCGATCGCCATCATGTCTTCGAAATGGCCGTGGATGGGACAGTCTTTGACCATCCAGATCTCGCCATTGCGCTCAATAATCTGCGCTTTGATCTCGCCGACCTTTTCGTTGATGAGCACACTGACGTCCTGCTTGCCGCTCAGAATCGACTCTCTCGCTTCGATCACGCAGTTAGGACACAGTGAGTCTGTAGTTCGTGGCCACCCCAGGGTCGGCTTGCTCTTCTGCCAGGATTTCAGCAGTGGCTTGTCTGACCATTTTGGGGTAAACGACGGATTAGGCTTGTACTTATTTACCGACTGAATCGTGTTGTGAATGGCTCCGGCAACTAAGGTCAGGCCCTTCTCCACATGTTTGATAGGTCGCATCTCTTCTCTTGTTCCTTCTCTCTGAAGCTTTGATTTCTGGCCCGTTAGCGTGGGAGTGACCACGAACGGTCGCAAGACTAACACGAGCATCTGGCAATGACCATGCCGCCTCCCTTCCTATCTTACTAAGTGGACAAATAGTTGGAGTTAACTAAGGAATTGGCTTTCGCACTATTATCGAGAAAGCATGGGAGTGTGTGTCGTGAGGTCTCAGACTGCGATCATGTGACCAGGGTGTGGCATTATGAGCCCAGCCCCGACAGTAGGCTTGTCCCTTTTTGATCGATGGAGAAGGAGCGTTATCCGGCTCATAGCTTTGGCTCTATTTGGGGGCGAAATAGCCGATTCGAGCTGAAACACGATTCTGCTCATTCGTCGTCTCGACCCTTACTCGCCTGAACCCACCGTCCCGCTTCTTATTGAGAGGAGAATAATAGATAGCGTACTGATGACGCAGTTCTTCGGCTACTTCCGCATACTGTCGCTCGAGATCGTTGAAAGACGCCGGTTTATAAAGCCTGCCACCGGTCGAGCGGGTCAGCTGTTCCATATTCCGTTCGCTCGCCGCCAGCGCATCGAGGCCCATTCGCAGGTCGCCAATGTGCAGCTCATTGAAACGAATGGCTGAAGCTTCACTGGAAAGCAATGTGGAGAGTTCCGCTTGCTTCCCTGCCCTCTCGATTTCGCTGTTGCTCACTATATAGATGGTGGTCTGCGATTGAAGAGCCTCACGCAGCGCGGCATCGGAGCTTGTCCCGCGCCCACTATCAATGCCGTCAGTCAGGACGATGATGGCGTGCCTGGCGTTTCCTCGCGGCAATTGATCACGTGACGCCAGCAGCAACGCGTCATTGAACCGTGTGAACATTCCTGGAGCAACGCGGCGAAGTGCCCGGCGAAGTTGCACGAGACTCTTGGTCCAGTCCTGCAGCAGAAGCACCCGATCGTCAAATTGGATCAGGCTAATGCGATCGTCTCCACCAAGATGTGCGGCAAAACCTTCAGCCGCGCGCCGAAAATCGTCAAGGTTGTTGGAGACTGAAGATGAAGCATCGACCATCAACACGACATCAACCGGAACTTGTCGCAGGCTGAGATCGCTCAGCGGCTGTTCCACATCGTCCTCGAAAACTCGAAAGTCTTTCCGCGTCAAACCACTCACGAGCTGCCCCGATCCATCACGAACAGTCACCGGCAACAACACTTCGGCAGTATCGACGGAGATGACATCGTCCGGGTCGATAACCTCTTCGTCAGGTTTTGCAGATGCTCCGGGAGGCGTGGGTGTTGGGTGGGCGGACTGCGCAAGAGTGGGTGTTGCGGTATGCCAGCTTGAGAAAACGATCAGACAAAGGATGAACGGAAGAATCCAGAGCCATCGCGTTGTCTTAGCAACGGACTGCTGCATGGTTCTAGTTCTCACCGCTTCGACCTGGCGCGCTCTTCGGCTCGGCGCCATCCATTGCCGCTGTCATTGCGGCGATGATTGAGTCTGTAACGCGGCGCTTGCGCAGTTCGTTGAGCTTGACTGCGGACAAATCGAAATCACCAGGTGAGTCTTCGATCCGCTTGATGATCGTACCTTCGGAAAAGCCCGCTTCAACTAACTGGATGATAGATTCGTTGGTTAGTGTCGGAGTCTTCTCTAACTTGGGTACGACACCACCAGCTTCCGCCGGCGGACGTACGATGCGTACTGTTGCACTTCCCGTGGTAGAACGTTGCCCTTCGTTGCCGATCCGCATTCCGCGCGACCGGGTTTCACCGCTGGAACTTCCACTTGAGCCAAAAATGTCTGCGCTGTTTCCGTTGTTGGCAGCGCCATTGTCACGCGTCTGATTCTTGTCTTTGAAGAATGAATCGTCACTCCAGTCATCATCCGTAGACGCGATTGATTCATTTTGCGAAAGCATTGCGAGAATAATGTTCTCGCTCACACCGTTGCGTTTGAGATCAATCAACCGATCTGGATCGAGCTCGAAGCGACTGCTTCGCGCGCGAATAATAACGATAACTGTTTTTTCCTTGAATCCGGCTTTGACAAGCTTGACTACAGCATCATTGGTAAGGGCTGGCTCAGGATGCTGTTGTGCAACTGCAGCTGCTCCGAGTCCAACAGTGGATAGCAGCAGCGTCGCGATGCTCAGTAGTCTCAACAAAGGTTAACTCCTCAAATGATTCGGCGCGGATTCAGATTCCGCCAGCGGCAGCGACAGCCCGCTGTGCAGGAACTTTTGGCGGACTAAGGGGAGTCTTTACCTGGCGGTAGCGGTAGCTAATTCTTTTTACGTAGTCGCGCGTCTCGCGGTAAGGCGGCACGCGATGACCGAACTTCATTACCGCACCTTCGCCTGCGTTGTAACCTGCAAGAACGAGGTCGACGCGATTATCGAATTGCCCCATCAACTGCTTCAAATAGCGCGTGCCGCCGGCGATGTTCTGGCCCGGATCAAATGGACGGCGAACTCCGAATCGCGCTCCGGTACCCGGCATCAGCTGCATCAACCCTCGTGCACCCACGGGCGACTGAGCGTGCACATTGAAGTGTGATTCCTGCTCCATAACGCAAAAAATCAGATAGGGATCGACTCCAAACTTCGCGCCGCTCTGACGAATCAAAACGTCAATCTTCGGCCGGCCGGTGCTCCAGCCCCGCTCTTTAGGTATGGAAGAATCAGAATCGGCGACTGTTTCCAGATCCTCGCGTTCAATGCGATCGATTCGCGCCCGTTCAACAAAGATAGAAAGCGGGCCGCGTTTGTACCACACCCCCACCGGAGCCTCAGTGGCGCTATCGGCCTCAACCCGTGCTCCCCCAACCAGGTAAATCCAAACCGGCTTTTCCCAGGAGTTCGATTGCGACGGAACCACTGCCGTGACCTTCGCGATCTGAGGGTGTCCCTTAATCAAAGGAACAGGAACGACACCGCGCTCGATAGCTTTCACACGATCTCGCGAGACGAGATGGCTGACCCCGCTTTGCACGTACCAGATTCCCTGCTCTGATTCCCAGGCCTCGGCAACCGTAATCCTGGCGCCGTCACTCATGCGCAAGCGAATCGAGTTGTCTTCAGCGACGGTTTCAATCGGAGCCGGGGGCGCACCATAGGAGCGCACTCGTTCGATCTTGCCTTGCGAATGGGAAACGCTCGCGCAGAGTCCTGTTGCAACGCAAAGCGAAAATAGTCGGATTACTCTTGACGAGAGATTTGTTTTCATTTTAGAGCACCAGCCCAGGTCAGTGGGCAACTGACTCAACGAGGAACGTCAAATCTCGAGCGGGTCCGATGTTGTCTCAATCATTGTTTCCTGCGTCGGCACCGGCGCGAACGTATGCGACGTGCCAAAATAGTTACGCCAGGCAATGTCTATAACTCTCGTCGACAATTCCAGCGGTTCGCCTTCGAAGAGGCAGATGTCGGTTACCCGATCCATAAGATCTCTTGGCTCGCAGCCTTTCATCTGTCGGTTCTCTGACCTGTACTTATTGATGATGTGAGTCAGAACAGTCTGCTCGCAGCGGATGCCACGCGTGTACGCGGCGCGCTTGAAGATTTCCGAGAAGGCCCCCGCCGTCGGCGGCTCAACTCGCGCTCGATATCCCATGCGACGCAGGAAGGCCTCGTCCGCCAAGTCCTTCTCATCAAGATTGGTTGAGAAGACGACGAGCTGTTCAAACGGCACTTCGATCTTCTTGCCGGTATGCAGCGCGAGATAATCGACGCGACGTTCGAGCGGCACGATCCAGCGATTCAATAAGTCTTTGGGCGCCACGCGTTGTCGCCCAAAGTCGTCGATCACAAGCGTGCCTCCGTTCGACTTCATCTGGAATGGCGCTTCATAGAATTTGGCTGACTCGCTCCAGGTTAAGTCTGCGTTCTCCAGCGTCAATTCGCCGCCGACAATCACAAGTGGGCGTTTGATCATCACCCAGCGTCGATCATATTCAGCCGGCGCTTCATCTTCAGCGATCCGTTTGTGGCAGTGAGTATCAAAGACACGGATGATCTGACCGTCGATCTCCACCGCGTAGGGAATCCAAATCGCTCCGGGCAAGGCACCGTTGATGCGCTCGGCGACGGCTGTCTTGCCGGTGCCCGGCAGGCCAGTTAGAAACAGCGACCGCCGTGAATTGATCACGCAGCCGAGTGTCTGCAATAGCGATTCAGGCAGCACCAGATCGTGGAATGCATTACGCGCCGTTTCCATTGAAGCCGGTTCCGAAGGGATAGACTGCAAACGCATCATGTGCGCGTAGTCTCGCAACGAAACCGGCGCGGCCCCCGTGTAACCACAGATTGACAGCAGTCGATTCAGGCGGTCCCAGCCGTGATCGAGCATCGCGTAGCGAGTCCAGCCTTCAGTCTTAGATTGACGAACCTCAATCAGCTTTTCTCGATGCAGCTTCTGCAGAATGTCCTCAGTCAGCGTACGCGGCAGACAAAGGCGCTCGGCGATAGCAGTGGTCGTCGGCTCTGGGACCATCGCCACATGCTTCAGGGCGAGGTCACAAAGAAACCCTTCGGCGATTCCAGTCTCAGCCAATTCCTCTGGAACCGGGGGACCCATGGTTTCTACTTCACTGCGAGTGAGTATGGCTGTTTGTGACATCACATTTTCTCCCACCGGCTTACTTTCCGATCAGTGCTACGTTTGCCTCTGTCGATATTGAGGCGAGTGCAGTGCGTGCGTTCTGCGATTCCTGAGTCATGCCGATTCGCTGATAGAGATCAGCAAGGCGTCTCAGCGCGAATGAGCTGCGCGGATCAACCCGACGAGCGCCTTCGTAATACTTGATGGCATCTTCGTCGCGACCGAATCTTTCAAGCATTCGGGCGATGTTCAGATTGCCGTTGTACTCACCACCGGCGCGCGCAAAGTTCTTGTAGGCTTCGTCGAACTTGCCCAATCGGCACAGTGCCAGGCCGAGATTGTTGAGGATGCGTTCATCGTGCGGTGCGAGTTTCGCCGCTCGCTTCAGACGATCAGCCGCAGCGCGGTAATTTCCGTTCTGATAGAGCGAAAAACCAAGGTTATTGAGTGTCTGCGCATCTTCCGGCTCAGCTTTGACGGCGCGGTCATAAGAGTCTTTGGCGCGCTCTGTCATGCCTTTCTGCGAGAACGCTACACCGAGAAGGTTATGGGCTTCGGCTAATTTTGGATCGATGGAGGCAGCCGTCGACAGCTCGGCGATTGCTTCGTTGAGCTGTCCGTCGGCCAGGAGTTTCCGACCATTCGCCAGATGTTCCTTAGCGGTTCCGGATTTGAGGTTCACTGCATCACGATCACGATTCTGATCGACGCGCATCACGCCAACACTCTCAAACTTCTCGGAATCCTTTTCGCTCATGCGCTGGAACCTGTCCTTGTGGCCAAAAAGCTTTCCGAAGGCTCGGAAAGGCGCGGTAAAGAAGCGCGCGACTTTGTTGCCGTCCTTCTTCTTTTCGGCGGCGCCACTGTTGTCTGCGGAATCGCCGGCAAGCGAGCCGGAGTCTTCCATCACATTTGCATCAGGATCGCCCTCTCGTTGAATGGTGGCTGCGCTCCACATCGCCGTTATGGTAAAGGTCACGGCGAGGGCAATTGCAATTGCTGCCAGGCGACGTTTCTGTGTTGGTTTCTGCATGAGCCGACTCCTTTTACATCTTGCTAAACGTGTCCATCAATTGGAGGGCTGCGGGGCCAAGTATGGCAATAAACAATGTCGGAAAAAGAAAACATGCGAGGGGCAACAGCAATTTCACGGCTGCTTTCTGCGCTGCTTGTTCGGCGCGCTGACGGCGCTTGGTACGCAAGGAATCGGAAAACGCTCTGATCGCTTTAGCGATTGATGTACCGAACTTGTCGGCCTGAATCAACATAGCAACGAGACTGCGAAGATCATCAACACCCGTGCGTTCGGCGAGATTGCGTAAGGCTTCCTCACGGTCACGCCCGACCCTCATCTCCAGATTGGCCATCTCGAATTCAGAACTAATGTCGGGGTGGACTTCCTTCAGTTCAGTACTGACCTTGACCATCGCCGCGTTCAAACCAAGTCCCGCCTCGATGGAGATGACCATTAGATCAAGCGCATCTGCCAAACCCCAACGCACCAGTTGCTGTCGCGAACGGATCATGCGACGCAAAATGTAGCGCGGTAGGAAAAATCCGATCACGAAAGCAAACAGAATAAAAAGTGCTGCACTGTTTATCGGCCGCGCCAGCAAAGCGCACGCGAGCGCAACCATTGCCGGCATGCCAGCGAGAGTGAAGACCTGGATGGCCCGATATGTCACCGGGGCAGTCGAAGATCTAAAGCCAGCCTGCATTAATTGTTTTTGCAGTTTTTGCGCTTCGGCAGCTGAAGGGGGAAGCAGACGATTCAGGGGCGAGGCTAGTCGCTCCGCCAAATCCGACGATGCCCGGGTTTCATCAAGCGATACGTGACCGCCGACAGAGTTCGGGGATCTTTCACCAAGTCTCTTTAGACGCTCGGTGGCGGCACTCTGGGGCCGGTACAGGAGCCAGTAAGCTCCCAACATTCCGAGCGAGATACAGATGAAGGTTGAGATTGTGATTAGTAGCATGGCTTTTGGTTTTTGTTCAGAGTGCTTAGTGCTTGGTAGTTGGACCTCTCATCGAGAGGACGAAGTTCCAAGTACAATTCAAAGCTCAGATCTTTATGTTTAGTATCTTCCTTACAATCAACATTCCTGTGACCTGTAGAAACAACGCGGTCGCAATCAGGTAATGACCACGCGGATCTTTCCAGAGGATGCTCATGTAGTCCGGATTCATGGCGGTAATAACAAAGGTTACGAAGATCGGCAGACCGCATAACAGCCACGCTGACATGCGCGAGCTTGTCGTTAGTGTCTTCAAGTCGCCCATGATGCGGAAGCGCTCGCGAATAGTTACTGCAACCTTTTCCAGTATTTCCGCCAGGTTGCCCCCGGTTTCACGTTGGATTAAGACAGCGGTCACACACATGCGCAGATCCAACAGTGGCATCCGCTGCGTCAGATTCTCCAGGGCCAGCTTGAGCGAAAGGCCCAGGTTCTGTTCTTCGTAGGTCTTGCGAAACTCGGTGGCGATTGGCTCGGGCATCTCGGCTGAAACCATATGCATCGCTTCTGAAAAGGCGTGGCCGGCGCTGAGAGCTCGGCTCATCAGATCGAGCGCATCGGGCAAGTGTTCGAGGAACCGATCGAAACGCTGTTTGCGTTTCCACCAAACGTGGACGAATGGGAGGGCGGTCGCAAGCAGTCCTGCCACCAGGGTTATCAGCAGGTTCATGCTGATGACAGACGCAGCCAGAGCCGCGAGCATTCCTGCCATTCCCGAGAACATCCCCAGGCGCGAAGGCGTGATGTGCAAATCCGCCTGATCGAGCATGCGCTTTAAATGCAATGCAGTTTGGAGGCGAATGAGCGAGCGATTCAGCCAGGGAATCTCACTCATCAGCTCGTTGCGCGCGAGTATCACCTCGACGTCCTCAGTGTGGGCTGAGTAAAGCAAGGCATCTGAAAGCCTGCGGCGCAAGCGCGTCCGCTTCGCGTCGGTTCCGTGCGTAGCGAGAAGATATCCGCCCAGCACAAGAAATAAACCAAATAGGAAAACCAGGAAGGCGATCATCATGTGGTTATGCTTCCTCGAAGAAAACTCGCGGCAACTGCAGACCGCTGGCCTTTAGTCGCTCGGCAAAACGTGGACGAATACCTGTAGGCCGGAAGCGGCCGATAACGTTACCCTGCGCGTCGATTCCCGTTCTTTCGAACATAAAGATGTCCTGCATGGTAATCGTCTCGCCTTCCATTCCAGTGATTTCCGAGATGGCCGTCAGCCGTCGTGTTCCGTCTGAGAGGCGCGCAACCTGGACCACCAAATTGATCGCCGCTGCAACTTGTTGTCGCATCGCTCGATCAGAAAGTCTCATCCCTGTCATCTGAATCATCGTTTCAAGGCGCGCGAGGGCATCGCGTGGGGTGTTAGCGTGAATAGTCGTCAAACTGCCGTCGTGGCCGGTGTTCATCGCCTGCAACATGTCGATCGCTTCGCCGCCACGGACCTCGCCGATCACAATTCGATCAGGACGCATACGTAGTGCGTTGCGTACGAGATCGCGCTGCGTCACTTCCCCTCGTCCTTCGATATTTGGCGGACGCGTTTCCAGCCGCACTACGTGTGGTTGTTGCAACTGCAACTCGGCTGAGTCTTCAATCGTCACGATCCGTTCGTCTTCCGGAATGTAAGCAGACAGCGCATTCAACAGTGTGGTTTTACCCGCGCCGGTTCCTCCGGAAATGAGCACGTTGAGCCGCGCGCTGACGCACATCTTAAGCATGTCGGCGATATCTTGCGTAAGCGCTTTGTTATCAATCAAAGAATTCATGCGCAAGGGTTCAGCGCCGAAACGACGAATTGAAAGCACGGGGCCATCGATAGACAGTGGTGGGATGATGGCGTTGACACGCGACCCATCAAGCAAGCGGGCGTCGACCATTGGCGATGATTCGTCAATTCGGCGACCGACGGACGATACGATCCGCTCGATGACCCGCATCAGATGTTCGTCGTCTTTGAAAGCTACGTTAGTGGCCTCGAGCTTGCCACGCCGCTCAACATAAATATTGCGATGAGAATTCACGAGAATGTCGGAGATCGTAGGATCTGCGAGCAGCGGCTCAAGCGGGCCCAGACCAAAAAGCTCGTGCTGCACATCTGCGACTAGCCGGTCGCGCTCAGCAATGGAAAGAGGCATCGCCTCCTGGGACAGAACAATCTCGGCAAGCCTGGACACCTCGGCAGTGATTTGCTCCGGACTGAGAGCGGCGAGCTTGCTGAGGTCCATTCGGTTGATCAGCGCGCGATGCAACCGGGACTTCATTTCCTGGAACGATTGCGCTCCGTTGTTGTCTGAACCGCTGCCGTTCCCCGAACTGGGGACGCCCATTGTTTCTTTGATGAGTCTTTCTCGTAATGCCATATTAGTTTTGTGATTTAGCTAATTTTAGTTACTAGATCTTTTCCAACGAAGCTTGCAGGTCGAACTGTCTATCGTCCGACTCGCGCTTGAAAAGTGAGCTCCATAGATTTCTTTTCGTAGGCGGATTTTCGTTAATCGGAACCGCACCACTCGCAATGATCTTGGCAATCCGTCGCAGCTCCATGGAAATCTTGGAGCTCGAGTCGAACTGGACCAGCGGCTGTCCCAGGTTTATCGAGGTAACTGCTGTTTGATAATCGCTGGGTATGAAACCGATGACTGGTTCTCCCAAATACTTCTCGACCTGGCGCAGATCGAGATCGATCAGCTTGCTCCACCGATTTACAACAATGCGAATCTTTTTGCGCGGGTAACCAAGCCGGTCGAAGATCTCTAGCGCGCGTTGCGTACTGCGGATCGCCGGAATATCAAGCGTCAGCACCAGAATGATCTCGTCGGACTGGTCTAACGCGGCGAGCGTTATCGAATCAAATGTATGTTGGGGATCGAGAACAACGTAGTCGTAGGATTCTCGCAACCTCTGTAACACTTCAAAGACATGCTCCGGCTCAATTTCGTCTGCAGCATCTGCCTCTTTAGGCGCTGCCAGGAGGGAAAGATTTGCCGTGCACGGAGTGACAAGACTGTTTATCAACGTGTCGTCCAGGCGCGTGCGGTTCTCTGCCATGTCAGCAAATGAGTATTTGGGGTCGACGCCGAGGAAGAGTGGCAAATCGCCTGCTTGCAGGTTGAGATCCACCAGCACGGTACGCGCGGCTGTGGTTGCTGCAAGGTTGGTGGCGATGAAGGAAGTGCCGCAACCGCCCTTACTGGAAAAGACTGCAATCATGCGGCCTTTTTTCTTTGGTGCTTCGACCTGGCCCGCGCAGAATTCGGCGATGCGATCCAACACAGTCTTTAGTTCTTCAGGGCTGACAGGCAGCCGCAAAAACTCCCGCGCCCCCGCGCGCAGGCTCTGCAGCATCACATCAGACGAGACCTCCTGAGCAGCAGAGATAAGAGCGGTATTAGGACATTCAGTACTTAGTCGCTTAATTAGTTTGATCGGCTGTTCCGCATTGACACCGAGGGTAATGATCGCCGCCATCGGCTTGAGCCGGACAATCTCGTCGTGGAGCTGCTCCGCGTCATTTCCGCCGGCAAGCAACTGGACACGACTATCGGCCGACAATGCCGTGCGAATCTCCTTGAAATTATCAAGGCCGCTGCTGAGAACTACGAGTGTTAGTGGTTGCGTCATGGGGTTACTCGGAACGGTTGAATTGAAGACTGGCAGTGCGTGAAGCTTGCGGCACTGTTTTAAGGAATCACTCCGGCGCTTTCGCCGGTCAGCGTTGTGTTGTAGTCCGGCATTGAAATCGTCGTACCGACGATGGGCACAACGAATTGAAACTGATAGTTCGTGATTGATACCGCGACTGTTCCTTGTCCGACGCCAAAGCCCGTGTATTGAACATTCACATTCGCTGGGGTGAGATTGTTTACCATTGGCGTTGTGCCGCCTGCCGGATCCCCATAGACGGCGACGTTCCTGACAGCAGTAAGACTCGGCCCAACGTTGAGCCCTGTAGTCGCGACCCCGGGCGGATTGCTGGCGGGTTGGTTGACTGCATAGCGTGCTCCGCGTCGAGCCGCATCAGCGAGCGCGTTGTGTGTCCAAAGAGCTCGACTAAATTCGATGACGCAAAACATGGAGAGCAGAAAGACACTCGCGCCGATAGCAAACTCCACCAGGGTGGATCCGCTTTGGCTAGACTTTGTCTTTGGGCCACGCATCATGTTTTCCTTACCCTTATAGCGACGGCTGCGTTAGCAGGTAACGCATCGTGACGCTTGGTTTGACGTCTATGTTTAGAGATAGCTGGTTGTTAATCAGCTTGCCGATGTCGAATAACGGCGAGTGTTTGAAGTTGACGATCTCGACCGTTACCGTATTCGGAAGGCCGCCAGTTACGGGATTACCTGCTATGTTTTGCCGGGTGATAGAAACATTTCCGGTGGCGAGCCCAGGAACGATCGGACTACCACTCCCGACGAGGTTTCCGTAGACGACCAGGTTCTTGGCCTGAAGGTCATCAAGGCCGTTGGTCCTGGCAGTCGCCAAAAATCGGACCGCGACACGTGAGCCCTTAGCCAGCGTTGTGTACTCTTGGAAATAACGACCAAACTCGGCAACCGCGGCGAACAGCAAGATCATGAGTGGCAAAGCAATGGCCAGCTCTACAAGCTGCACGCCGCGCTCGTTCCGAGTAAAAGTGGTTATCTTTCTAAGAAGCGTTCGGTACATGTCGAGCCCCTTATCGATAGAGCACGGGTTTGGTAATTGGCGGACCAGGATTCGGAGTCCCGTTGGGATCGTATGCGCCATTGCCGACCATTACGCCGACGCCGATGTATTCCGCCTGCAGGTCGCCGCCGTTACCTCCCGAGATCTTGTTTCGCAGGAAGAACGCGCCGAAGTGATCGATCTGGACATTCGTGCGACCACCAGTGAACTCGCTCTGCTTAATGATCGGAATCAACACTACCCGACGGCCCGCCACACCCTCGTGAGAAGGCGATTGAGCCGGTGACCCGGCGAGGTACTGCTGGTAGGTGATGCCCTCTCTGATGTTTGTGTCAGGCGGGTAATTGATCGGATCAAGCTGACTGCTATAGTCGTCGAAACGGGTATTCACACCCTCTCTTACTGCGCCAGCTGAAACACCGGGCTTGGTATCGACATAGCCGCCAGGTCCCACGGGATTCCTCACCCCGCTAGCCAGACCAATTCGGTCGTCACTGGCGCCCGAACCGTCAATCGCCAGAATCTGATAGTTGCCCGGCGAAATGGAACTCTGTGGCCCACCACGAAATGTGTACATTTGGCCTGGGAGAATCGTGCTCAGGGCGTCGTCGTCAATCACCGAAACAGGAAGATATCCCGAGAACACATTGAGGGGTGCGGACACACCGGCGACTGCTTGGGCCGATAGGTTCAGGCTGTTGCCCAGCACGCTACCGAGGAATGCAATCTTGACCGGGGATTGTGGCGTCGTGACCTTCACGAATCGAATACTCGGAGCCACTGCGCTATTCGCAGCTGCCGCGCCACTCATATCGGCCCCGCTGTCGAAGTCGCTGAGGTTCCGGGCGAAGCGAACGTTAGACGCGGTGAAAACCACGTTCTGGTTGTTGAATTCGTAACTATTCATCGCCTTGACGGCTCGGGTTGTCGCTTCGGCAATTCCCGTTGAATCGCAGTTCAAGGCGGAAGCCCCAGCTAGTGCTGACGCATCGGCTGCGTTCTGTAACTCATTCTTTGCGAGGTAGAAGTGGCTGATATCAACGCCCAGCCCCACGGCCAGAAGCAACGAAAGCATGCCCAACGCTGATACTGCCAGGATTGACCCCTTCTCTCCTCGCCTGTTTCGTCTGTTCTGCTGCCTTTGCATTTTCATATTGGTTCCCCTTTCTAAATCTTCCTCGGTTGCGACCTGACGGTGTCCTCACCGTTGGACGCGGAATCCATTTGCTGGACTAGTTCGGAATGAGGTTGCAGGGGCGCCATTGCTCCACACAGCACTTCAACACCTGAAGTACTACTGAGGCCTGACGACTTCGTAACTGTAGTTGGCTAGCATCGGCTTAATGATCGGGAGCGGCTGATTGATTACGCGAGCACTGCCAATCTCAGTTGAGCCAGTCGACTCACTGCCGATTCCAGTTTTGACCTTCGGGTCCGCTGCCTTTGGCTCAGAAGTAGTCATGGGCGTGGACGCGGGGCTGGCTTCATTGTTCTGACCTGTGATCGAATAACCCGTGTTGCCCTGAATGCCTTCACCCTTTGGCTCTACGCCGAGTGGTGAAACACCCTTTAGTCCATCGATGCCACGCATCTGCGGCAGGTCGTCGCGGTTCACCGGCTTCACCAGGTGCGCCGTCACGATGAACATCAATTCCGTTTCATTCTTCTGGAAAGACTTCGACTTGAAGAGCGCGCCGAGGATTGGAATATCGCCAAGCACCGGAACCTTCGACAGCGTTTTGATCTCGTTGTTGTCCAGCAGACCGCCGAGCGCAAAGGACTGGCCGTCACGCAGTTCGACACCTGTCTTGGCGCGACGTGTTTTCAATGCGGGAATCAGGAATCCGTCAAACTTCACACCATTGCTAAAGTCGATTGTTGATACTTCTGGCTCGAGTTCCAGACGGATGTGGTCTTCGTCGATGATCGTCGGCTTGAAGTTGAGTCGCACGCCATACTCTTTGAAGATGATGGAGACTGAGTTCTGCGTACCGCCGCCCTGGACGATCGGCACGGGGAACTCACCGCCGGCGAGGAAACTCGCTTCCTGACCATCCATGGCAATGAGGTTTGGCTCGGCCAATTGGCGTATCGAACCTTCGGTCTGGAGCAGGCGCAGCATCGCAAGTGAGTTGCCACCCATCACGAGCATGTTCAGGGCACTGCTTGAAAGCGCACCGGAAATGATGCCGCCGAGCGGACTCGCCGGGGGATTGGAAAGCGAGCTAGGACCCTGACCAGTGTTGAGGTAAGTACCGCTGCCGGGACTGCCCTGATAGGTGTACGACGTACCCATGTCCTTCATACGGTTGCGACTGACTTCAGCCACGCGAACCTGCAGTTGGACCTGCGCGGTGTTCCGCACCGGAGACGAAAGCATGTTCACCGTTTTGAAACCGGCCGCTTCCACTACGCTCTGAGCCTGACCCGAAGTCTTGGCGTCCGAAACGCTGCCCGACATCACCACTGAACCGTTGGCCTGACTCAGGCGGATGTCGTCCTTCGGAAACAAGGTGCGCATCTGCGAGTCGATCAGCGAAAGGTTGGCACGAACGTAAACATCGAAGACGAGGTACTCACCGCCCGACTGTTCCCAGGCGATGAAGTTGACTTGGCCAAAGCCCTTGCCGTTAACCAGCACCTGATCGGGTGTCACCAGTACCGCTTCCGCGATCTCCGGATTGGAGACGGAGAAGCGGCCAACCGGCCTATCGAAATTAATCACGCGAGACTGGCCCACGAGAACGTTCACTGCGATCGATTCTTTGTTCTGATTGAAGGACGCGGTGTACGAGGTCTCCTGAGCGTAGGCCACGACATTGACGAGAAGAATGGTTAGAGACGCCAGGATCAGGGTTACGCGGCGTTTCATCGAGGGACTGCTTTGCATGATGGTGTTGCTCCTTAGATTAGTTGTGGCCTATTGACCAGCTTCATCAAACTTATGAGTTCCTGTCGTCCTCTGGAGGAACTTAAGGGAAATCGACACTGCGTTTCTTGGCGCCTTCGATCATCTCGACAGACGTGCGCGGCTTCTCCTGCGCAGGTGCGGCAACCGGAGCCGGCTTGGCTTCAGCTCGGACCCGACGCGGTGCCGGTGCGGCCTTAGGCTGTTCACTCTTTAATGAACCGGGGTCTGGGACAGGCATGGCTCGATCGCCGCCCAGAAGGGCTCGCTTGTTGATGCCCTTGGTTTCTTCGTCACCCTGGTCGATGGAATTGCGCATCACCAGTTGCAACTTGCCTTCGCTTGATGCGAGCGCGAGCTTCTCGGCTTGTTCCGGTGTCACGAGAAGAGTGACGGCCTTGACGCTGTTCGCTTCTCGCTCCTTCTCTGGCTTATCGATGTTCTGACCGTTAGCCAGCACCTTGATGTTCTGTAAAACGATCTTCGAAATGGGATCCTGCTGCATACCCGTTTCAGAGGGAACAATTACGACCACGATGTCAACGAGAGTGCCAGGCATGATGAATCCGGAGATGCCCACCACGTCGTCAACCTTCACCGTCATCGCCCGGTAGCCCTCGGGAATGATTGCCGACAAACCGCCGGCGGTTCCTTCCGGCGCTAAACGAGCTTCGGTGATCGGCTCGCGCGGCGCGATATTCATGACCGCGACGCGGCCGCTTATTTTGTCCAGAGTTTCGAAGGCACCGTCGGGGGTCGATTCCGGCGGAAATTGGACCATCATGATCTGCTCGGGAATGATTTTGGTGCCAACTGGAATCGCGACCTTCGCCACAGCGATCGTATGGAGATTTTTGGTATAGGCCTGGGCGCTTGATAGGTAACGGCTGACAGAAACGGCGGCAAGGAGCCCAAAGAGAAGGGCTCCTGCCAGGACGACGAAAAAGCGTTTGTTGCGCATAGTGTGAATCTCCGTGCGATAGGGGTTGAACCGACTAAGGCTTGCGCCTCTTAGGCGCGAAAAATAGCTGTGGAAATGATGCTGCCGAGGGTGATGGCCACACCGTAAGGAACCGTGTGGGTTCGATCTGCAGGAACGGCGAACCGTGGCATGTCCCACCCCGGCAACATGCCGACGAGGATTTGCAGCACTCTATGCATCGTAGACATCAAGACGCCGGCGCGGATGATTGAGACCATCGCCAGCAAGCCGCCCGTTAGGACCACGATAATGAAAGTTGGTAGGACCAGGTGAATTCCGGTAACTGCTCCGATCGCCGCGAAGAGCTTGACGTCTCCCGCTCCCATTGCGCCGAAGATGTGCAACATGAACATCAAGCCAAAGGCGAGAGCACAACCACCGAGACTGGTAACCAGACCCTCGAAACCACCGAAGACTGCGTTAATCGTCACACCGCTCACGAGTGTCGCCAGGACAAACGCATTCGGAATGCGGCGATAACGCACATCGTAGTAAGTGATCAGTACCGCGAGCGGTAAAAGGAGGGCGATGGTGACTACCGTTTCGGACATTTGTACGACACCTCATGTGTCATGGACTTAACCGTTGATAGTTGCGGCAAGCGTATTGAGCTTGGCGCCAATTGCAGTGCCCAGAGCAGTAAAAGCCACGACACAAGCCATGGCGACCAGCGCAGCTGCGACTGCATACTCTGAGAGCTCAAGACCGGCTTCATCGCGTAGAAAACTGTTCATCATGTTCGGCTCCCGTTTTTGAGGGATGTGTGAAAGAGCCGCCAACGCGCTTTACTTGAGTCGCCTCAACTAAAGCGCGCCGGGCCCATTTTCGTTGAGTAACAATCTATCCGGTGATTGTCGCGGCCAACGTGTTGACCTTGGCACTGATGGCGGTGCCCAATGCTGTGAATGCGCCGACAACGGCGATCGCAACCAGCGCTGCGGCAACTGCATATTCCGACAACTCAAGACCTGTCTCATCGCGAAAGAATCTCTTAATCATTGTGTTGCTCCTTGTGGTTTGGTTATGGATTCAGCGAAAGTTGACTGCCAGGACTCTCAGGAAGGAAGGGCTACACTTGAGTGTTGCCCTTTGCGGTGCTTCACGGAGTGAGCTGTGGTCGTGCGGCGACCAAAACCATTAATTCCACTCAGAACAGCCCCACACAGAGCGAGTGCAACCAGCAATGAATCGTAATCGGCAACAGCTGCTGCCCGGGCACTAACAAGCAGTGCCAGAACGAGTAGTGGTGCGGTGACCGCGATCCCTGCCAGCGATACCAACTCTTTTGTTTTCAGTTCCTTCATGTGATTCCTGTGTTCTTTCTTTTTGACTGCGGATAGGCATTGCATGCCTGCGAACGAGGATGACCATTACAAGGCTTGTGCCATTGCCACCTTCAACGCGAACACCAATGAACTTGAGGTTTTGTTTAGTTTGGGCCGGCGCCGTTGTCGCCCGCAGTTGACACAAGAGCACTCCTCGATTGTGGGAGGGCCATCACAGAGAGAGCGAACTACCCATGCACGCCCGTGTTATTGCGGTTGTCGCCCGCAGTTGACAGACCCACATGCGAGTTAGGCTGCGCGGCGACATAACGGGCAACACCGTGGAATCAAAAGAAAAAGAGCACTCAAGATTTCTCTCGAGCGCTCTTGATCTCGTTATTTACCGGGTTATTGGCGGTCTGTCCTTAGTTGCAATCCGGGCTCAGTATCTTCCTGAAGAAAATCTCCGATGTCTATTGCCAGCCTCTTGAGCTTCTTATATAGCGTCTGTCGCGACCCGAGGCCCAGAGCCTCGCTCGTCAATGCCACATTACAATCGTGACGCTTCAGAGCTTCGGTAATCACGCGACGCTCATAGTCTTCCATGAGGTTCTCCAGCTTGTCAGCGGAGCGCTCGCCGGCCGTTCCGTTACGCATCCGTTCCGGCAGGATGTGAGGGCTTATATGCTCAGGCGTAATGAAGCCGTTCTCATCAGCATAGAGAACGAGTCTCTCAAGTTCGGCGGCTAACTCTCGAACGTTGCCAGGCCATGGATACTCTTCCAGAACACGAATAGCTTCCCAGGTGATACCGGCGATTGCGTGATCGTTTCGTCGGGCGTAGTGAGTAAGGAAGTAAGAAATCAAGCTACCAATGTCGTCGATACGCTCCCTGAGAGGAGGTACCCTAATGGTAAGCGCTGCAATTCTGTAATAAAGATCTTCGCGAAACAGCTTGTCTCGCACCAGTTGTTCTATGTTCTTGTGCGTCGCAGCGATAACTCGCACATTTACTTTTCGAGGCATGCGTTCCCCAAGCGTATGAACCTCACCTTCTTGTAGAAAGCGCAGGAGCTTAGGCTGCAGTGGAAGAGGAAGGTCGCCTATCTCGTCCAGGAATAACGTGCCATCTTCAGCGGCACGAATAAGACCTTCATGATCCGACATCGCGCCCGTGAAAGTTCCTTTGCGATGACCAAACAGCATGCTTTCAATGAGGTCAGCGGGAACCGCGGAGCAATTAAAGGGAACAAACTCCTTATCGGATCTTCTGCCCAACCTGTGAATCGCGCGAGCAATCAGATCTTTGCCTGTACCAGACTCGCCACTAACAAGCACCGTGGAATCGGAATCCTTGATTCGCTCAACCGCCTTGGCCACGTCGCTCATAGCGCGACTGCTGAACACCATTCCCGGTAAAGTTGAACCTGCAATCGAACTCTTTAGATCTTCGGATTCACTGCGTTGGGGAACTCTTGTGGCCAGGACGTGTGAATGAGCCAGGTGTGCAATATCGATGAGGGCGCGCAGACTCTTTGCTTGTTCATCCGAGAGCGGGCGAACACAGCAACCGTAGAGTGCGGCCCCCTGCCTCTCACAAACAGGAGTGGCTAACACAAAACAGAACGCATGATCTCCCTGCTTAATCTCAGGAAACCTTACCGGACCCGCCAGCACTGATTCGACAACGCGTTCGGCTTCGGCAATTTCTTCTTCCTCGAGGCCTTCTACCCATTTCAGCCGCGGGCGCTGCGCAGTCTCCAACGTCCAGATCGATAGACCATAAGTCGGAGCGGTTGCTTCCACCATCAGACTCAGTTTGAGCATGACCTCGTAAAGCAGATCAGGGCCATCGCCAGCGGCTTGGCAAACCGCTCGAACGATTGCGCTAATCGGGAGGCTACTGGGATCGACCAACCGAGGTTCCGTAGTCATCGAAAATGAATTGAGCGAGCCAGGCATTCACATTTCCTATCAGGGTTTTGGTTGATGAATGGAGTTGACCTCTGGTAAGCGATGGGACAACACCGGCTCTGAGAGGTTGGCAAGATTGGCTGGCAGCTATTCGCTCAGCCAGCCGGTCGGAAGACCGATCGGGCTTCGAGTCTAGCCCGCAGCCTATGTAGTGTCAACAACATTTAACATCTCAAGGTATGCCCAAGATCACCTCGGGTTTCTCGTACGCCTTGCGTTCGCCTTTTTGGTCCATTAAGCACGCTTACCTCAAGTAAACGTTGAACTTAACTGGTCAAACAACTGCGAACAAAACCCTTTACTCGCTTAAGCACGGATGCTACATTCCCGCCACCTTACCGCTAAAGTGTTTACCAGCAAAGGATTGGCGGTGGGAAAAGCGCACTCCCTTGGGGTAGGCAGCTTCAAAACCCCAGTCATCTTGTGGTAGGCGACTCAAAACTGAGTTAAGCAGACTCTTAAAGAAATCGATGTCTATCCGTTTCGGAACCTCTGGCTGGCGCGCTGTCATCGCCGAAGACTTTACGTTCGCGGGCGTGCGCAAAGTTACGGAGGCCATCTGTGCTCACTTTGGTGAGTCGGGTCAGACTAACAAGTTAATGATAATCGGCCACGATACGAGATTCCTGGGAGAGCGTTTTGCCGCAGAGTGCGCGAATGTGACTTCCGCTAACGGCTTTCGCAGTCTCGTTTGCAATCAGCCGACGCCGACACCGACAATCTCGTATGCGATCCGAAGCGAAGGCGCAATCTGCGGGATCAACTTCACTGCCTCCCATAACCCGCCTGAGTATAACGGGATGAAGCTTTCGACGGCCGATGGGGCACCTGCCCTGCCGGAGATCACCAAACATGTAGAGGTCTTGATCTCCCGTGCCGGCAATTCGCCAAGTCAAACAGGACAGACTGCAGCGCAACCGGCTAAGTCCGAAGAGTACTCGCCCCGACTGGGTTATCTGGCGGATCTCGAATCCAAGATTAATTTCGACGTCATCACGAACGCCGGTGGCCATTACGCCTGCGATCCTTTATGGGGAACGGGACGTGGCTATCTCGACGAGGCTCTGAGAATGCACGGCCTTCAGGTTGAAACGATCCATGACTGGCGTGACGTTTTGTTTGGCGGCCGTTCACCTGAGCCCGAAGCCACGCACCTCGAAGAACTCCGCGCGCTGGTGCTTGCGAAGGGCTGCACACTAGGTTTGGCGACGGACGGCGATGGTGATCGATTTGGAGTGCTTGATGCGGACGGCGCCTTTATCACGCCCAACCAGCTGATAGCGGTGCTCTTTGACTACCTGGCGGAGTCAAGAAAATGGACGGGTGGTGTTGCCCGTTCAGTGGCAACTTCTCATTTGGTGGATCGCGTGGCTGAGGCGAGGGGTCTTCCGGTTTATGAAACTCCCGTCGGCTTTAAGTACATCGGAGAACTGATCAATGAAGACAAGATTATCCTTGGCGGTGAAGAGTCGGCAGGACTTTCAATCAAAGGTCACTATCCGGAGAAAGATGGCATCCTTGCGTGCCTGCTCGCGGCGGAGGCGGTCGCGGCGCGCAATGCGAGCCTGACTGATCAACTTGAAGCTTTATACAGCCGTGTCGGCAAATTGGAATCAGGCAGGATCGGCTTGCGGCTTACTCCTGAATTGATGGCTTCGTTAAGCGAGAAGCTGAAGCAGGAGCCGGCCGAAATTGGCGGACTCAAAGTGAAGACCGTTAATCGGATTGATGGTGTGAAGTTCATTTTCGTGGATGGTTCGTGGCTGCTGATGCGCCCCTCGGGCACTGAGCCACTCGTTCGTATCTACGCGGAATCAGAATCGGCGAAAGACTTGGAGGTGCTTCTTGAGCAGGGTCGCAAATACTTATTGGGTTGACGAACGAATTCGATCGCAACGTGCAATGCCGCGCGCAGTATCGCCTTTCGCGCCGGTGCGGGAGATTTCGCTGGAGTTAATCGGTTCACGCGCGGAGATACGCCGCCGCGGGGGCATCATTCCATCGTGGGTAATATTTGGCATGATCATGCTCGCTACCTTCGCCGTTTGCGCCACCGTCACGGTGCGTACGCGAACACGAATGAATTTGGCGTCCGAGCAATTTGTCAGGATTCAGAACGATGTCCAGTCACTGCGGAACAACAACCGCACGTTGCGGCTCGAGGTGGAGCAATTGCGCACTGATCCACGCGCGATCGAGTCTGCTGCGCGCATGCGACTGAACATGGTGCGTGACAACGAGATCGTAGTGCCCGTTCAATGAGCTTCGGGGGAAGCTCATTGAACCTGACGGTGCTGGAACAATTTTTTACACCTGCCATCGCCACTGCTAGTTCCCCTGCTTGAAACCACGCGTCCTGGCTCCTGCCTGCTTGCGCGGCTGTGACTGCCATCATAGCCGCGCTCCTCTCTTTCATCGGTTTTAGCTATAAAGAAAGGCGGTTGACACCACCCTACCCCTCCTCTAATATCGATTTTCCGAAGATAACTGCGAATCGAGAGGTCTATGCCTGACACAACGGACACCATCTCCCCGGCTGAAGCAGATGTTGAACGATGGGAGCGTGAAACTCTTGATCCAACACTCGCGAAGAACCAAGAAATAAAAAAACGCTTCGAGACCGTCTCCCTTGAAGAGGTCAAGCGACTCTATACAGCGGCAGATATTTCCGGCCTCAACTTCTCTGAAGACATTTCATATCCGGGCGAATTTCCTTACACACGCGGCATCCATCCGACTGGGTATCGCGGCAAGCTTTGGACCATGCGCCAATTTGCGGGCTTCAGTACTCCTGAAGAAACCAATGCGCGGTTCAAGTATTTGCTTGCCCAGGGTCAGAATGGACTTTCCGTAGCGTATGACCTGCCGACCCTGATGGGTTACGACGCCGATGCCCTTCTCTCTGAGGGTGAAGTAGGTAAATGCGGCGTGGCGGTTTCCTCCCTGTCCGACATGGAAGTGCTGTTTGACGGAATCCCACTGGACCAGGTAACTGTCTCGCAAACAATTAATGCACCTGCCTCAGTCCTTCTCGCTATGTACCTGGTCGTGGCAGAGAAGCAGGGCGCCGACTGGAAGAAAATCTCAGGCACCCTGCAGAACGACATCCTGAAGGAGTACATCGCCCAGAAGGAATGGATCTATCCGATTCGTCCGGCGATGAAACTGGTCGTCGATACTTTCGAGTTTTGCACTCAACACGTGCCGCGTTACAACCCGGTTTCGGTTAGTGGCTATCACATCCGCGAAGCCGGAGCGACGGCGGTCCAGGAACTAGCTTTTACGCTGCGCGACGGTTTGGAGTACGTCGAGTGGGGTCTCAAAGCGGGCCTCGAACTCGACAGCTTCGTTCCGAGGATTTCCTTCTTCTTTAATGCGCATAACGACTTCTTTGAAGAGATTGCCAAGTACCGCGCGGCCCGCCGAATCTGGGCGCGAGAGATGCGCGATCGATTTGGCTCGACCAACGAACGAACGCTGAAACTCCGCTTCCACACTCAAACCGCGGGTGTTTCTCTCACCGTCCAACAACCCCTCAACAACATTGTTCGCGTGGCAATCCAAGCGTTAGCAGGCGTGATGGGTGGGACACAGAGCTTACATACGGACGCCTATGACGAGGCGTTAGCGTTGCCGACGGATCGCGCCGCACTCATCGCGCTTCGCACGCAGCAGATCATCGCCGAAGAAACGGGCGTCGCTAATACAGTGGATCCTTTGGGCGGTTCGTACTTCGTTGAATCTCTGACTGAAAAGATGGAACAGGGAGCGCGAGATTATTTCCGCAAGATCGACTCGATGGGTGGGATGGTCGAGGCGATCGAGCAGGGATTCCCGCAACGAGAGATTCAGGATTCGGCATACCAGTATCAGAAAGCGGTAGAGCGCGGCGAGCAAGTAATCGTCGGCGTGAACAAATACGAAATGCAAGAGCAGTCTCAGATACCCACCTTAGTGATCGACGAATCGGTCAGGGGGCATCAGGTTGAGCGACTGGAAAAAACCCGAGCCAAACGCGACGCGGGCGCTGTAGCCATTGCTCTTGAAAAATTGAAGCACGCGGCTCAGAACCAGGAGAACACTATGCCGGCTACGATCGCAGCAGTTCGCGCTTACGCATCGCTTGGCGAAATCTGTGCAGCACTCCGCGACGTCTATGGAGTTTACGAAGAACCGGCGTTTTAACTTCCCAGCGCTCACTAAAGCTCGGGCCATGCTCATTAAGTCAACTATCCTGGCCCCACTCATAATCCTCACTTTCGCAATTACTCCTGTCGTATTTCCAACTCAAACCATTTCTGAAGAGCAATGGTCCATTGGGCCGGTTTATCCGTTAACGTCCTGGTTAATGTAGAATACAGACATGAACGAAAGAAAAATTCGGGTGTTGGTAGCCAAGCCCGGGCTTGATGGACATGACCGTGGCGCCAAGGTCATTGCCAGGGCACTGCGGGATGCTGGAATGGAAGTTATCTATACCGGCTTGCGGCAGACTCCCGAGATGATTGCTGCTGCCGCATTACAGGAAGACGTTGACGCAGTCGGTGTTTCAATTCTCAGTGGAGCTCATAACACACTCTGCCCGCGCATCGTTGAGCTCCTTCGCGAACAAGGCATGGATGATTGTCTGGTACTCCTTGGCGGGATCGTCCCTCAGGAAGACATCGCTAAGTTGAAGGGCCAGGGCATCGCTGAAATCTTTCTTCCCGGCACCTCCACCGAAGACATCGTCAAGTTCCTTCGCCAGAACGTGAAGCCCCGGGACTAAATGAC